>CAIXZC010000148.1 GCA_903923815.1 uncultured Myxococcales bacterium | reverse complement strand
CTGCGGCCCCTGCGGGCCCTGCGCTTTGCCGCCGTCCTGGGCTTCTCCATTGATGCTCGCACCCTGGCTGCCATGGCCACCTTGGCACCCAGCCTCAGCCGCGTCAGCGCCGAGCGGGTCAGCCACGAACTGGACAAGGCCTTCGGCCACGGCGACCCCCAGGAGGCCCTGGCGCTGCTGCGGTACACGGGCATCCTTGGGGTGCTGTTTCCTGACCTCGGGGCCCCCCCGCCCCCCCACCTCCTGGAGACCATCCAGACCCTGGGTTCAGGGCTGCGGCGCGGCGACAGGCTGGAGGTCTTCCTGGCGGTCCTGGCCCTGGCCCCACACCCTCAAGCGCCGGAGGCCGTGGAAGCGGTGCAGCGCTACTGCCTGCAGCTCAAGTCTTCCAGAGAGTCGCTGCTGCAAGGGAGGGCCACGGTGGACACGGTGCTGGCGCTTCAGCAGTTGCCGCTGACGGGTCGCCAGGGGCCCCTGCGCAAGCTGTTCCGGCGAGAGGTCTTCGGCCAGTCCCTGCGGCTGTATGCGGCCCTGGCCCAGGTCCTTGGGGAACCCCACCTGGGGCGCGCCGTCCAGGTTGCCGCCCTGTTCCAGGCCCACGGTCCCCGGGCGCTGGCGCACCAACCACTGCTTACCGGGGCAGACCTGATTGCCCTGGGGCTCAAGCCCGGCCCCCAGTTCTCGGTGATTCTGGAAGAGCTGGAACTGCTGCAACTGGAGGGACTGCTGAGCACCCGCGAAGAGGCCCTGGCGAAGGCGAAACAACTGGTGTGAATCCAAGCGATCCGCTTACTGCGTGCGCGGCTAGGATAGGCCAAAGGCCCGGCCAGCGAACTGGGTGGTCCGGCCTCTTGACCTAGCCGCGAACGTAGTGAGCGGATCCGGTAGAGTGGCGGCGGCTTTTTGGGGGACTACTTCTTGCCCAGGATCTTCTGGTCGATGACCTTGATCATGTCCTCGGCGGTGCGCTCGCCGTTGTAGAGGCGGCCGTTGATGAAGATGGTGGGGGTGCCACCGACGCTGACCTTCTGGCCCAGGGCCATGTCGGCTTCGACGGCCTTCTTGTAGCTGCCGTTGTCCAGGTCCTTCTTGAAGCGGTCCAGGTTGAGGCCGATCTCCTGGGCGTACTTCTCCAGGTCCACGCGCTCCAGGGCCTTCTGGTTGTCGAACATCTTGTGATACATGTCCGCAAACTTGCCCTGGGCGTTGGCAGCAAGGGCGGCCTCGGCGGCCAGCCCGGCCTGCTTGTGGAAGGACAGCGGGAAGTGCTTGAAGACCATGCTGGCCTTCTGCGGGCCGTAGTGCTTGATCACGTCGTCAAACATGGGCACCACGCGGCTGCAGAAGGGGCACTGGAAGTCGGAGAACTCGGTGATGACGATCTCGTTGCCCTCGCCGATGCGGCCGGAGTCTTCCATGGGGATGTCGTAGACGCGCTCGCCAAGGGGGGGCTTGGCGGCGGCCTGGGCCTGGGCGGTGGGGGGCTCGGCGCCTTCCATGATGTACTTGTAGTAGGTGCCACCCATGGAGCCGCGGGACAGGGCGGCGTGGACCTTCTCGACGGGCACGCCGTTCTTGATGAGGGCGTCGGCCTTGGCGATGTGGGCGTCGATGATGGGGGCGAACTCCTCGATGGGCTTGGCGCCCTTGACCTGCTCGCCGTTCACGAAGAAGCCGGGGGTGCCGGTGATGCCCATGGCGTTGGCCACACGGGCCTGGCGGTCAACGGCGTCGCCGGTCTCCTTGGCTTCCTTGTCCTTCTTCCACTTCTCGACATCCAGGGACAACTGCTTGGCATAGGCCTCCAGGTCAGCGTCCTCCAGGGCCGTGTTGTTCTCGAAGAGGATGTCGTGGTACTCGAAGAACTTGCCCTGCAGGCCGGCGGCGTGGGCGGCCTTGGCGGCGGGCAGCGCGCGCTTGTGGAAGGACAGGGGCAGGTTCAGGAAGTGCACCTTGATGCTGTCGCCGTACTTCTCAATCAACTGGGCCATGGTGTCGTGGCCGCGCTTGCAGAAGGGGCACTGGAAGTCGGAGATCTCCACGATGGTGACCTTGGCCGCCTTGGGGCCCTTGGGGAAGGTGCTGACCAGGCCCTTGGCCTCGGTGAGGTAACGCTCGACCTTCTCCACGCTGGGGGCCAGGGGGTTCTCGGCGGGGGCAGGCCTGCCGGCGACGCCGATGAAGTAACCCACCACCAGACCAATCACGAGGGAAGCTGCCACGGGCATCACGACACTGTTCTTCTTCATCCGGGTCTCCTTGTTATTCATTGCCGATTGAAAGGCTCACATCGCGTAGCACTTGTGGTACGTCGAAGGGATCTTCTTGTCCGTGCCGCAGAAGTAACCCAGGGGGCAGTCCTCGGCGGAGTTGGTGCACTGCACGCACTGCTCAATCTTGGTGTCGGGGTCTATCCAGTACACCGGCGTAGGCGACTGGCAGTACAGCTCGCAGTTGTGGAGCGTCAGGTTGCAGACCGGGTGATTGTTGGGGCAGTCGGTGTTCAGCAGACACTGCACACAGCCGCTTTCGAAGCAGATGGGGGTGGGGGACTCGCAGGTGCAGGTGTTGCAGTTGCTGCCGTAGCAGCACTCCTTGGACTTGTGGATGCACACCAGCACGCCGTCCGCACGGGTCTCGCAGGAGGAGCCCACGGGGCACTGGTAGGTGGCGCTGCACTCGGGCATGCACAGGCTGGTCAGGCCATCCTTGGACCCGCAGCGGAAGTCGGGGCCGCACTGGTAGTCTGAGGCGCAGGGGTCGCACTGCTTCTTCTTGGTGATGCAGTTGCCGCTGCCGAAGTCACAGGTCTTGCCCACGTCACAGGGCTCGTCCGGACCAACGCAGCCACCGCAGCCCAACCCCAGGGGGCGGCAGCGTTTCTTGTCGCAGGTGTAGCCGGAGGGGCACTGGCCGCTGTCGGTGCAGGCGGAGGCGCAGTAGTCACCCTTGGTGTAGGTGACGCACTCGCCGGGGTTGCAGCTGCAGGGATTGCCCACGTCGCAGGGCTTGCACAGGTATTCCAGGGGCGCGGGGACGGGATCCTTGGGGGCGCATAGATTGCCGCCGTCCACGCCGTCCACGCCAACGATGGTGTCGAACTCCTCGTAGTATTCGCAGGTCTTCTCTTCTTCAATGCAGAAACCGTTGTCGCAGTCGTTGTCTTCTTCGCAGTAGTTCCGGCCGACGCATTCGCCTTCCAGGCACTTCTCCGCGGGCTGGGCACACTGGTAGTTGCCCTCGCACTCGATCTCCTTGGGGTCGCACAGGAAGTCTTTGCAGACGTAGCCGTCTTGACAGGGCATGCCGCTGCTGCACTCCACGCTGGTGCAGACGTTGACGCCCACCTGACAGAAGGTACCGTCCTCGACGTTCTTGGCGCAGTCCGCGTGGCTGATGCAGGTGTACTCGGTGCATTTGCCTTCCAGGCACACCAAGCCGCGCCGGCACTCGCTAGAGGTGGTGCAGGAGACAGTCTCCTCGCCGCCAGAGGGGGAACTGCAGGCCCCCACCCAAGCCGCCAGGGCCAGCACCAACAACCCCAACACCCTCGGCATGAACCGTCCCATGGGCCACCTCAGTGCGGAAAAACACGCGGCCCAGTGTATAACAAGCACCCCGGAGGGTGTCAACGACGGGATGCGGGCGGGCGTCCGCTTGCCCATCGCCGCCACGGGGACGGTCCTAATTTCACTTCAATGGCCCGGTAACGCTGCGGGGATTGCTCGCGCCGCTGGGGCGTGGGCAAGTTAGGACCGTCCCCGAGGAGGCGTGGCGGTCCTCGACTTGGCCAGCGCCAGGGGGCTACTGGATCCGTCGGAAACCGAAAGGCTGGTGGCTGTGGCCAGAAGGGTTGGCGCCATGCTCACCGGCCTGATGAAGGCCAGCCCGGGATAGGCGGTCCAGGTGGCCCGGCTCGTCCCCTGGCAGCGAACACAGTGAGCGGTCCAGGCAGCGAACGCAGTGAGCGCCCCTGGCCTACAGCGACGTGTCCGGGCTCCAGAGGGGGGGTAGATGCAAGGCGCGAGGAAGGCAGCGAGCGAGGTGTACCTGGAGGTACTCCGCAGCGAGCTGCCGACGAGCAACGCCGCAGATGCCCCCCCTATGGAGTCCGGACTAGTGGCCGCCGCAGCCGCCGCCGCACCCGCCACACCCTCCACCACAATTGTCATCGTCGCCGTGGTGATGCTTTGCGTGCTCTTCGACTTCCTTGCGGACCTCGTCCATGTCCAGCTTCTGGACCTGCTCCAGCAGTTCGGTCAGACCCTCGGCGGGCACCAGACCGGGCTGCAGGTAGAGGAGGATCTTCTGGCGGAAGATGCCCAGGGTGGGGATGCTCTGGACGCCGAACTCGCCGGCCAGGGCCTGCTCTTCGTCCACGTTGACCTTCATGCACTTCACCGAGGGGTTGTCCGCGGCGAACTTGTCGAAGATGGGTCCAAAGGTCTTGCAGGGCCCGCACCAGGTGGCCCAGAAGTCGATGAACACGGTGTCGTTGTCGGTGAGGGTCTCTTCAAAATTCTTGACGGTAAGTTCCTGGGCGGCCATGGGGTTGCTCCTTTCTGGAAGCTCTAGAGCCGGTCTCGGGCGGGAATATATGACCACCCGGTTGCTGCGGCAATGGCTAAGACTCCAGCGTTGGGAAAAAGGTTACAGGACGGGCGGCTACTTTCTGACGCAGAGGCTGAACAGGCCGTCGCACTCGTCCCCGGGGACGCAGGCCACGGCCACCTGGACGCCGTTGACCTCGCTGACGCCACACCCCGTGCCACCGGCCGTCTGGTAGGGGCTGTAGCTGGTGCCCTTGGCCCTGTTCATGTTGGTCTTGCACTTCATCTCCGTCTGGCCCTCGGGCATGGTGCACAGGTCGCCCTTGTAGCAGAAGGTCGTGGCGGGGTTGCCGCTGACCAGGATGAAGCCGCAGGGGGGGCCACCGGGGCTGCCTACGGGGTTCAGGATCTTGTAGCAATCCCGGCTGGCATCGCACAGCCATCCCTCGGGACACAGGCTGAGGCAGGGGCCGAAGGTTCCCCAGCGCCCCAGGTTGCTGCAGGTCTTGGTCTTCTTGGCGCAGGGGGCGCAGCCCACGGTGGAGTCCAGGGTCACGCCGGGGGTGCACTCCACGCAGATGTCGGTCCAGCAGAACTCGCCGGCCGCCTCGTTGCACTTGTAGGTGCAGGCGCCGTAGTTGCCCCAGTGGCCCGTCTCGTCGCAGGTTCGCGTGGTTCGCTCACAGGGAAGGCAATCGCCCCTGATGCTCTCGGTCTCCCCGGGGTCGCAGATCATGCACATGTCGTTCTGGCAGAACTCGCCTTCGATGCACTGATTGATGCAGCCGCCCCACAGGCCCCATTCGCCGTCCACGCCGCAGTAGCGGGTCTTGCGGTGGCAGCCCTGGCAGCCCTCCTTGCTGACCTCGTCGTCATTAGGGGTGCAGTGCACACATTTGTTGGCCAGACAGAAGGTGTCCGGGGTGCAACGGGTCTGGCATTGGCTCCAGGCCCCCCACTTGCCCTCCCCGTCACAGACGCGCACCTTGCGCTCGCAGCCGCCACAATCCGCCACGTCCTCCTGGGTCTCCACGTTGGGCACACACTGGACGCAGGCGCCGTCGTAGCACTTCTGGCCCTCGCTGCACTGGTAGACGCAGTCGCTCCAGCCACCCCAGAAACCACGCTCGCTGCAGACCCGAGACCGCACGGCGCAGGGCGCGCAGCCCGTCTTGCTCTCCTCGATGTTTCCCGTCTGACAGGGCACGCAGTGGCCCGTCCCGGGGTTGATGGTGCCCACACCATCTTCACAGTCGCCGCCGCCGTTGGGGCATACCGCCGGGCTTCCCTTCAGCACCAACTCCGAGTCGCAGTAGTCGTCGCCGTCGTCGTCGCAGCCCTCGTCCACGCCCCCGGCGCAGTTGTTGTCCGCGTCATCGCAGGCCTCCGTGGCCCCGGGGTTGAGTTCCCCATTGAAGTCGTTGCAGTCACCCGTGCCCTTGGGGCATACGGCGGGTTCCCCGACCACCAGAAGATCCCTGTCGCACCACCCGTCGAAGTCGTCGTCGCAGCCCTCGTCCACGCCACCGGCGCAGTTGTTGTCCAGGCCATCACATACCTCGTCAACGCCGGGGCTGACGGCCTCCTGGTCATCCGCGCAGTCGCCCTTGTCGGTGGCCGTGTACAGCCCCTCCTGGTCGCAGGCGCAGATGAAATCCTCGCTGACTCCGAAGTCGTCGTGATCGGCGTCAAGGTAGTACTTGGTGCAGGACAGCGCGTCGTGCTCGTCCACCAAGGTGTCGCAGTCGTTGTCCTGCTCATCGCAGCTTTCCGGCTGGGGGATGGGCCCCATGCACTTCTCCTTGCCATCCACACAGGCCTTGATGCCCTCGCAGGAGCCGTGGTTGTTGGTGTTCAGGCAGTCCTGGTTGGGCTCAATGTTGTCCGTAAAAGTGTCGCAGTCGTTGTCCAGGCCGTCACAGAACTCTTCCACTGGCTCGGGCGCGTCACAGGCGCTTAGCCCCTGGGCGCTGCACTGGCGCTGCCCCTTGCAGGTGCCCAGTTCATTGCCCCGGGAACACTCCGTCTTCATGCCCAGGTTCACGGCCAGAGCCGGGCACCTGCACTCCAGGTCCTTCTTGACGCACTGTTTGGTGGTGCCGCCGCTGCCCGCCAGGTCCTTGCACTCGTAGCCCGCGGGGCAGTCGGTCTGGCTGCAGTCGCCGCCGCAGAAGAACCCCGCATCCCCGTAGGACAGGCACCGGGCCCCCGAGCTGACCCCCTGCCCCGACAACGAGATACCCTGGCAATCCGCGTCCTCGCCACAGGGCGCGCACAGCCCCGCGAACAGCGGAATGCACAACTGGATCACGTCCGGGTCCGAATAGGCAATGGTCTTGCAGATCCAGCCCTCGGGGCACTCCTCACTGCAGGTCCTGGTGCACATGCCCAGGCCGCCGGCGTCGATGCACCAGTGGTCGTCGCAGTCCTCTGCCGTGTTGCACGTTGACCCCATGGCGCCGGGCACGATCTCGGGCACGAACACGACGTCGCTGGTGCCGTCCCCACCACCCGGGTCCCCGTCCGTGGCCAGGTCCAGGTTCCCATCCGTGCCAAAGATCAGGTCCCCCTGGCCGCTGCCATCTTGGCCGCCGTCCAGGCCCACCCCAGTATCCGCTCCTGCACCACCCGCGGCCCCGCACCCGCTGAGCACGGCCAGCACCACCACCCAAACCAACGGCCCCAAACGCCCAAGAGCGGCTTTCATTTAAACTACCCCACGCGAAAAAGTGACACGCATGATGCTATCCGGCTGCGGGTTTTCTCAAAAAAAATCATCAGTTCCATCCCTTCTGGAGTGAAATTGCCAAGCCCCGGGCGCGGGCGTAGAATCGCGCGGCAAATGCTGGAGGTGCCCCCGTGAAGCAACTGGCCCTGCCCGTTCTGCTTGCGCTGCTGTGCGTTGCCCAGGGTGCCGCTGCCCAGGAGGGGCCCTCCGCCCAGCAGGTCTCCCTGGATCTGGACGGCGATGGCCGCCCGGAGACCGTCCAGGCCACCGCCCAGCCCGCCAAAGAGGACTCCCTGGGCGGCGCCTTTCTGCTGGAGGTCACCAAGGATGGCAGCGTCCTCTACCAGCGCCTCCTGGAAGAATGCTACTTCGAGGACTTCCACCAACTGCCCTTGAAGGCCGCGGACGGCGGGGCCCTGCTTTGCTACACCTGCTCCAGCGGCGCCAACTTCATGTACACCGACTGCCTGGCCCGCGTGGATGGCCGCTTCCGCCACTATGGCCTGCCGGGTTTCCTCAACACCTCCCCCGACGCCCCCGCCGACCTGAACGGCGACGGCCGCCAGGACTTCGCGCTGGCCGCCTGTTACAGCGTGGGCACCTGTGCCTCGGGCCGAGAGAACGAGCTGTACCTGACCTTCGACGGCCGGGAGTTCTCGCCCCTCATCCCCGGCGGCTTCTTTGCGTCCCATCTGGTGGACCTGGATGGCGGTGGCCTGCTGGTGTTGGGCCTGCGGTCGGGCCTGTTCTTCGACGCGGTTGAGCTTTGGGGGGCCGCGGGGGGTCGCATGGTTCTGCTGCGCTCCGTGCTGCTGCCACCAACACCTCGGGACGACCTTGGCATGCACTGGCAGGACCCGCCGGAGGCCCCCATCGTGGGCAAGAGCCTGCGGGACTCAAAGGGCTTTCACCTTGAGTACGACGGCCTGGCCTTCCAGGTCACCGCCACCCAGGCCTCCCTGGAGGCCACCCCATACCAGCGGCTGGGGACCCCCGCCAGGTTCCTGGGGCGCGCCCTGAATCTGCTGTTCCCGGCCCTCGGGCCCCTGTTCTTTCGTCCAGAAGCGAGGCAATGATGATGCACAGTCCCAACCACACCCAGTTGAAGCCCAGCTACCTTCGCCTGCTTGGCCGCGTCGTGCTGACCCTGGCCGCGCTGGTGCCAGCGCTCACCGTGCTGCTGCTGACGGCCTGCGGGGAGGCCTCCAGCGAAAGCCTGGAAGAGCTTCGGGAGAATCTGGACTACGTCTTCGCCCAGGATCGGGTGGCCACAGTGCAGTTCCAGCCGGTGGATGGCTTCGACGCCATGGAGACCGCCTTCCTGGCCAGCGGCGACAAGAGCTATCACCAGTCGGGCTTCCAGTTTGAGGACAAGAGCACCCCCAGCGTGGGCCTGCGCCTCAAGGGCACGGTGTTGGAGGGGGCGGGGTTGGCAGAGGAGAAGTACTCCCTGAAGATCAACACCAACTACTTCGACGCCGAACGCTTCCTGCTGCTGGACAAGTTGGACTTCGACAACGGCTCCCCGGACCCCAGCATGATGCGCGAGGTCCTGGCCAGCCGGCTCTACCGCGCCATGGGTGTGCCAGCCCCGCGGACGGCCTTTGCGCGGGTGTCAGCGGACGGCACGGACCTGGGCCTCTACACGATGATCCAGAACGTGGACAAGCGCCTCCTGCGCGAGTTCTACGGTCAGGAAGAGGGGGCGGACGACGGCAACCTCTACCGCTGCGTGGCCCCCTACTGCACGTTGCGCTGGCGGGGTGATGCCAAGATCAACTACTTCACCACGGCCTGCGACGAGGAGGATGGCTGCGGGCTGGTGCTCAAGTCCAACGAGACGGACCCGGCCCTCAACGACTACGCGGATGTGATCGACCTGCTGGACTTCCTCAACAACAGCAGCGACGAGGACTTCGCCGCGGGCGTCGAGGCCGTGCTGGACGTGGACCAACTGCTGCGCACCATGGCCGTGGGCGCCGCCATCACCGACTACGAAGGCCTCCTGGGGGCCTACGACGACTTCTACCTGTACCACCGCCCCGACACCGGCCTGTGGGTCTTCATCCCCTGGGATCAGAACAAGAGCTTTGGTCGCAGCCGCTGCGCCAACGACACGGTGCCCACCAACCCCGTGCAGAAGCCCTGGTGTCAGAACGAGTCCCGGCCACTGTTCGACCGGATCATGGCGGTGCCAAGGTTCGCGGCGGCCTACCGGGCCCACCTGACCACCCTTCTGAATGACTGGTTCACGCCCGAAAAGATGCAGGTGTGGATCGACCAGTATGACGCGCTGATCCAGCCCGAACTGGCCACGGACACGGCCTATGCCTGGACTGTGGCGGACTACGAACTGGCCCTGGGCGACGGCATCGCGGGGGCCAAGGCGCCGGGGCTGGCGACCTTCATCGCCGCGCGCCGCACCCTGCTGCTGGACCTGCTGGCCGCCGAGGACGCAGGGGGTGAGGAATGAAGTCAGGGACCCTCCTGCTGGCCGCCCTGGGGCTGGCTCTTTGGACCCCCGCAGCCCCCGCCCTCACAGCGGAGAAGCCCGCCGGCATTCAATGGAGCGGCAAGGTCTACACGCTGTTTGAAGCCACGGACGAGGAGGGCGAACCGGCCAACGCGTTCAAGGTCAACAAGGCCCGCGTCAAAGCCAGTTGGAGCGATGGGGCCATGCTGTCCGCAGCCGTCCAGGTGGAGTTCTCGGACATCGTTGACACCAAACAGAAGGTCCCCCTGCGGGACGCCTGGGTGAAGGTTGCGCCCTTCCAGTGGCTGGGGCTGACCATGGGCCAGTTCAAGAAGCCCTTCAGCCGCAACGAACTGCGCGGCTTTGGCAAGCTGGAGTTTGTGGAGCGCGGCCTGGGCAACAGCTTCTTCATTGAGGACATGTTGTATGGCGGCAGGGACGTGGGCGCCATGGTGTCGGGTACGCTGCTGCCCACCGTGGGTCTGGCCTACTACGTGGCGGCCTTCAATGGGGACGGCCAGAACGCCAAGGAGAGCCACAGCAATGGCGCCAAGGACCTGGTCGGGCGTCTGGAAGTGGAGCCTCTCAAGGCGTTGGCGCTGGGCGTGAGCTACTCGGCCAAGAGCTTCCCCGGAGACCCGGACAAACACGACCCCAGCGTGCTTTGGGGGGCGGACTTCAAGGCCAAGGTGCCCTTCCTACGCTTCCAGGGCGAGTTCCTCTACGGGGAGAATCACGTGGTGACCAGTCTGCCCAAGGCCATGGCGGGAATGCTGGCGGTGAACAGCAATGTCAAGCTGGGCAAGGTGTCGGGGACGGCGCTCAAGCTGGAGCCGGCGTTTCGGGTGGAGTTCGTGCGACCCGACACTGAGCTGAACGATGCGGACATCTGGGCCTACACCCCGGGCCTCAATCTGTTGATAGGAAAGTCCGCGCGCCTCATGGCGGACCTGGAACTGGTGAAGGCCGGCAAGGCCACGGACCCGGACTATGGCGACGCCACGCGCTTCATGCTGCAACTGGCCTTTGACCTGGAGTAATCCTGATGTTTGGAATGGGTACCAAGGTCTTCGGACAGAAGGGTTTCCTTCAGGGGTTCTACCAAATGCGGCTGCTGTCCGGGCTGCTGGCGGCGGCGCCTCTGCTGGCCATCTGTCTTTGGTATGGCGCGGGGGCGGCGGCGGCCCATTACCGCTACAACTTCGCCCTGGGCAAGAGCAAGCCCCTGACGCTGGAGCTGTTCCAGTTGCAGCTTCACGACCTGCTGGCCCGGGACCTGCGGCGGCTGTCCATGGAGGACGCCGAGAAGAAGTCCGAGTTGCCCATCGTGGGGGTGGTGATGGCCACGGCGGACCTGGACCTGATCAACAGCGCCGTGCCGCCGGGCAAGGCCGGGGCGCCCTACGCCAAGGGCTTCCTGGTGCACGACGGGCAGTACCACCAGACCCAGATCCGCTACCGCGGTGGCCAGCACTGGCACTGGATGAACCCCCAGCGAAGCATGAAGTTCAAGCTCAGCAAGGAGGAGTTCATCCGGGGCAGCAACGTGTTTGCCCTGAAGAACGAGCCCGACCCCATGTCCTTCGGCGAACAGATCATCATGGATCTGGCGCGGGAGTGGGGCCTGCTGACCCCCGAGTACAACCCCGTGCGGGTGCTGCTGAACAAGGCCTACATGGGCGTGTTCTTCCTGTCCGGCCAGCCCGACGAGGGCCTGCTGCGCAACAATCGGCGTTACCCCGCCAAGATCTATTCGGGGAACGATGCGCCCAAGGATCCGGAGACCGGCGTGTGCAACCTTTGGGACTCCACGGAGGCCTGGAAGCTGGTGGCGCGCAAGTCCGACGACGCCCTGGACGACCTGTCGGAGATCAAGTCCCTGCAGGCGGCCCTCAAGAAGGATCAGCTTCGCACGGCGGCCTTCGCGCGGGACCACCTGGACCTGGACAAGTTCGCGCTGTTCGATGCGCTGGACGTGGTGTTCGGTGGCAATCAGCACGACTACAAGCAGGACCAGAAGCTGTTCTTCGATCCCTACAAGGGACGCTTCGAACCCATCGCCTGGAACTTCCGCGGCTTCCGCCACGAGGACGAGATCAACCGCGTGGAGAACCCGCTGCTGCTGGGCCTCAAGACCGTGCCCGGGTACACCTCGCTGCGCAACCGCACGGTGCTCAAGCTCATCTCCGATCAGGCCTCTGAGGAGGGGCTGGCGGCGAGGGCGGCGGCCATTGTGAAGCTGACGGCGCCGGACCTGGCCAGGGACCCTTTCTGGGATGCCTACCGGCAACTGCCCGCGGTGGACAACTACCTGGAGCAACTGCCCCGGCCCATGGATGCCCGACGTCAGGCTTTGGCGGTGGCGTCGACGCTGGCTGTTCAGGGACAGCGAAACCGATTCCTGCAGCGGCTGCTGACGGCTGACCCCTTGGAGGCGAAGGCCTGGACCACGGCGCCCGGCTCGGCCCTGTTGGCGCTGACCGTAGGTGGTGAGGCGGGGGTCATGGTGCGCAAAGTGGAGGCTGTCCTTGACGGCCCCTGCGCCGAAACCGTGACCATCGCTGCGGACTTCAGCGGGGACCTGAAGCTGGACGACGCAGAGGCAGCGGCCGCGACGGCCATCAATTCCGGCGCCTTCCTGGGCCTGGAACTCCAGCCCGGCATCCAACTGGTGGCCCGACGCAAGCCCAGCCCGGAGCGTGGCAAGGTGTACTCTCAGCCCGCCACCAATGCGTACCCCTTCGTGCTTCGCAGCGGTGCCTGCAAGATCAGCGCCCTCAAACTGTCCTACGAGAACCTGGTGACAGGCCAGCTTGCCAGCCGTCAGATTCCCCTGGGTGCGGCACCTTCCGCAGCGGAGGCAAGCCCCGGCTTCACCTGCGCCGACAAGACCTTCGCCCTGGTCCCCGGCGCCCGCTCCCTGCACCCCTGGTGCCACCCCCGCCTGCGCACCGACACCCTGGTGTTGGGGCCCGGCGAGGTGACCATCGAAAGCAGTCTGGTCTTCCGGCAGCCCGTGGAGGTCAAGGCCGGCACTACCTTCCTGATGAAACAGGGCGGCGAGTTGATCTTCCGTGCCAGGGTGGATTTCAAGGGCAAGCGCAAGGCGCCCATCGTGTTCAAGGCCACGGACGGCTGCTGGGGCGGACTGGTCATCCAGGGTCCTGAAAGCTCGGGTTCGCGGCTGCGCTGGGTGCGAGCCACGGGTGCCTGTGGGCCCCGGGAAGGGCTGACCTCCATGCCCGCCATCTTCAACTTCCACGACACCCGGGACCTGAAGCTGCGCAACGTGGACCTGGGCGGCTTTGGCGGCACCCGGGACGCCATCCACATGGCCTACGTGGAGGGCTTCGACATCCGCGATTTGACGGTCACCGGCGCCCCCGAGGACGCCCTGGACATCGAGTTCGGCAGCGGCAGCCTGGACGGCTACACCTGTGCCGGCGCGGGGGACGAGTGCCTGGACACCATGGGCACGGACCTTACCGTCAACGACGCCCTGCTGCTGAAGGCAGGGGGCAACGGCATCTCCGCCGGTGAGGAGAGCAAGCTGGCCGTCCGCAACACCTTGGTGGCCCTCTCCAAGGTGGGCATCCTGGCCAAGAACGGCACCAAGGTGGCGGCCCACGACTGCCTGCTGTTCCGCAACCGCAGCGGCGTGCGCCTGGAGTTCGACAGCGCCCGCTACACGTCAAAGGCGGGGCTTGAGGCTCCTGACCTGTGGATCCTGGGCGAAGGCAAAGAATACCAGGAGAAGGGCAAGACCTCCTTGAAGGTCGGCAAGACCCATCGCAGCCTGGAGCGGGGCGACCTGACCCGGCTGCGGGACCTGCTGGAGCTGTCCGACTGGAAGGGCCTGGAGGGGCGCCTCAAGGGCCTCGTGAAGGAGGAGGACGACGTTGAAGATTCCCTATAGATATCGCGCCGGCTGGGGCTTCGTGGTGCTGGTGCTGTCGGGCCTGCTGACGGTGGCCTTCCTGGCCTTCGGGTTCCGCCAGCCGCCCCTGGACTCCTGTTGGTTGCTGCAGGAGCGCATGAAGGCCGCCAACCCCGCCATCACCTTGAAGGAGGCCACAGCAGCGCGCGCTTGCCTGCAGGGCACCAAGGGGCTGTCCGAGTCCCTGCTTGGCCCCCAGGGCACGGGCACCTTCACCGACCTCATTGACGGGCTGCGCCCCGGCTTCGACACCTTGGCCGTGAGGGTCGGGGCCAAGGCCCTGGCACTGGAATGCCGCAACCCGGCGGGTGCCTCGCTGCGCCTCCACCTGGGCGACGCCGCGCAGGAACTGGTACCCGGCAAGGCCCTCCCCCTGCCCCCTTCCGGCAAGGCGCCCCTGGCCCTGGTGCTGGAGTTCACGGGCGCTGAGGAGTCGGGCTGTCAGGTGGTGGCGAAATGATCCGGCGCTTCAACCGCTACGAGCTCAAGTACGTGGTCCCGTCGGCCCAGTATCGTGCCCTGGTTCACGACCTGCGCTACTTCATGTCCCCCGACACCCACGGCGATGGCGACGGCTTCTACCGGATCTGCAGCCTGTACTACGACAGCCCCGATCTGGCCGCCTATCGCAGCAAGATCGAGGGCCTCAAGTACCGCCGCAAGCTGCGCCTGCGCATCTACCCCGGAGATGACATCACCAAGGTCACCAAGTGCTTCGTGGAGATCAAACAGCGCATCAACCGCACGGTCCAGAAGCGCCGCCTGACCCTGTCCCTGGCGGACGGAGAGTTGCTGTGCTCGGGCCAGTCCCTACCCCAGCAGTTGGATGAGCTGGACGAGGCCGTGGCCTCCGAGGTCATCTACATGGTGAAGGCCCAGAACATGACCCCCAAGTGCATCGTGTCGTACCGGCGTCAGGCCTTTGAGGGCAGCCGCTACGAGTCCGGGATGAGGGTCACCTTCGACATGCAGCTTCAGGGCCGCACCCACGCCCTCAAGGTCAATGAGGACGCCAAGAACTACTACTTCTTCCCCCCCGACTTCTACGTCATGGAGGTGAAGGTGAACGAACGCATCCCCGACTGGATGACCACCCTCATCGCGCGCCACGAGTGCCAGCTTCAGCGTGTGTCCAAGTACGTCGCCGCAATGTCCCGAGGCATGAGCCGCTTCCGGTTCGCCCTCGCAACGAAGGAGATGAATATCTATGGATGAGATGCTCAAGGAATTGACCCAGTTTGGTGACCTGACCAGCTCCTTCACGCTGCTGGACGTGGCCGCGGTCTTTGGCCTGGCCTTCGCCCTGACCCTGCTGACGGGCTGGGTCTACAAGTTCACCCACCGGGGGGTGTCCTACTCCCAGACCTACGTCCACACGCTGGTCATCCTGGGCATCACGGTGGCCTTCATCATGCTGATCATCGGCAGCAACATCGCCCGGGCCTTCACCCTGGTGGGCGCGCTGTCCATCATCCGCTTCCGCAACGCCATCAAGGAGCCCCGGGACATCGCCTTCCTGTTCATGGTCATGTCTGTCGGCATGGCCTGCGGCACCCGCTTCTATTCGCTGGCCGTGTTCGCGACCATCTGCCTCAACGGCGCCATGATCCTGATGACCAAACTGGGCATGTTCGCCAAGGTCATCCGAGAGCGCATCCTCATCGTGCGCCTGCCCGCCGGGGCCAAGGCCGAGGAGACCTTCCAGGAGGTCTTCGGCCGCAGCCTGGACGAGTTCCACGTCATCTCCCTGGAGACCGTCCAGGCCGGGTCCCTTCAGGAACTGGTCTACTCGGTGGTGCTGAAGCGCCGGGTGGAGCCCAATGTCTTCCTTGAGGATCTGCGCCGCGTGAACGGCAACAACAAGGTGTCGCTGGTGCTGGGCCAGCAGGAGATTGACCTGTAATGTCCCAGTTGTTTGACGCCCTGGATCACGCCTTTGGCTTCGTCCCCGAGGACCGGGCGGTGCTGTTCCTTGGAGACTGGCCTGCCCCCGGCGCGGATGATGCCGCCTGGGTGTTCCAGCGCCAGTTGCTGCTGGACTGGTTCCGCGAGCTGTTGCCGTTGTTGGGGGCGCGGGGGATTGGTGCAACGCTGGCGTGGTACGACGCCACGGGCCGCAACAACGGGGAACTGCCCGCCACGGCCAGGCCCCAGAACCCCACGGCCCTGGCCCCCGACCCGGAGGCCGGGCTGGTGCTGCCCCTGGACACGCTGTTCGCTGCCCACAAGGCCATCATCGCCATGAACCGGTATTCTGCGACGGCGCCCCTCAAGAAGGCTGCGCCGGGGTTCGGCTTTCGGGCCGCCAGCATGCCCGGCTTCACCCCCGAGATGATGCCCGCCATGCTGCTGCCGCCGGGGGTGGTGCCCGCCCGGGTCGAGCGCCTGAAGCGCCTGCTGGACGGCGCCACGGGGGCGCTGCTGGCGTTCTGCACGCCGGTGGGCTGCCACGAGCTGTACCTGGACCTGCGGGGCCGCACGGCGCACTCGTCGGCGGGGCTGTTCCACCAACCCGGGATTGCGGGCAACCTGCCCTCCGGGGAGGCCTATATCGTCCCCTACGAGGGCGAAGTGCCAGCCCTGGGCGCGTCCCTCAGCAATGGCGTCCTGCCGGTGGAGCTGGACGGGGAAATCGTCCTGTACCGGATCGATGCGAACCGCGCCACGGCCATCCTGTCCCAGGGGCCGGTGTCGGAGCGCGAGGGCGCCCTCTTGAAGGCCGAGCCTGCCATGGCCAACCTTGCGGAGCTGGGCCTGGGGGTGCTGGCGGAGCTGGGCGTGGAGCCCGTGGGCGAGGTGCTGCTGGACGAGAAGCTGGGGCTGCACATCGCCTTCGGGCGCAGCGACCACTTTGGCGGCGCCGTGGGCCCCAAGGATTTCTCCAGCCCGGCGGCGGCGGCCCACATCGACCGCATCTACATCCGGCAGTGCCAGCCCTGGGTCAAGGTGCCCTTCGTGGACCTGGAACTGGAGGACGGCAGCCGGACCAGGATCATCGAGGACGGCCGCTACGTGACCGGGCTGTTTGACTGAAGGGGAGCTTCATGCGGCTGTATTCCTGGAACGTCAATGGCCTGCGGGCCTGCGCAAAGAACGGCTTCTTCGACTGGCTTGGGGGCTGCGGGGGTGACCTTGTGGGCCTGCAGGAAACCAAAGCAGAGCCGGGGCAACTGGACGCCTCCTTCCTGGCCCCCGAGGGCTACCGGTCGGTGTTTGCGTCGGCCCAGAAGAAGGGTTACAGCGGCGTCGCCGCCTACTACCGGCAGGAGCCCCTGGAGGTGCGCCTCGCAGGGGACCCGCAGTTCGACTCCGAGGGGCGCTGGCTGGAGCTGCACTACCCCTCGTTGGTCTTCATCACGGCCTACTTCCCCAACAGCCAGGAGGGGGGCAAGCGCCTGGACTACAAGCTGGCCTTCTGTGACTTCGCCTTGCAGCGCTGCCAGGAGCTGCGCGCCGGGGGCAAGACGCTGGCCCTCTGCGGCGACTACAACATCGCCCACAGGCCCATCGACCTTGCGCGCCCAAAAGAAAACGAGGAGAGCCCCGGCTACCTGCCCGAGGAGCGGGCCTGGATGGACCGCTTCACTGACGCCGGCTTCCTGGACAGCTTCCGGGTCTTCCAACCAGGCCCCGAGCACTACTCTTGGTGGTCCTACCGGGCCCAGGCCCGGGTCAGGAACGTGGGTTGGAGAATCGACCTCGTGTGCACCAACCCCGAGGCGCGCCCGCGCCTGCGCGCCGCCGGCATCCAGAGCCAGGTGCTGGGCAGCGACCACTGCCCCGTGTGGCTGGAGCTGGACTGACACGGTTGGCAGGGGGGGCGAAGGGAAGTTAGGACCGTCCCCGACAAGTTGAAGATGTTAGGACCGTCCCTGAGACTTTGAGTCCAGGTACAACTGGTAGGCGGCGGGGAAGGGTTTGAGGGCGCGGTTGAAGATGCCCAAGGTCCAGGCGATGGCCACGCCGTAGTTGGTGATGGGGACGCCGGCTTTTCGGCAGGCCAGGATGCGGGACAACAGGTTGCGCCGGTTGAACACACAACCCCCACAGTGGATGACCAGCTTGTAGGAGGACAGGTCCTCGGGGAAGTCGTTGCCCTGGACGTGCTTGATGTCCAGTTGGCCACCCACGAACTGGGTCAGCCAGCGGGGGATCTTCACGCGGCCGATGTCCTCCCCGATGGGATGGTGGGCGCAGGCCTCTGCGATCAGCACCTTGTCGCCGGAGCGCAGCCCGTCAATGGCCAGGGCTCCGCGCACGAACTCCCCCAGGTCCCCCTTGAAGCGCGCAAACAGGATGGAAAAGGACGTAAGGGCCACCTCCGGCGGCGTGTCCGCGCCGACCTTCAGGAAGGCCTGGGAGTCCGTGACCACCAGCGCCGGGGGCCGCTTCAAGGACTCCAGCGCGGATTTCAGCTCTCGCTCCTTGACCACCAGACAGTAGGAGTCGTTGTCCAACAGGTCCCGGATGCTTTGCACCTGGGACAGGATGAGCCGGCCCTTGGGGGCCTCCATGTCGATGGGCACCACCAGCACGGCGAACTCCCCGGGGGGCACCAGATCGCCCAGGATGGAGGGCGGCGACAGCAGGTCCTCGGGCACCGCGTGGACGATGGCTTGACGCAGCTCCAGGATGCCCTCGCCCTTGCTGGCCACGGTGCGCACCAGGGGGTAGCCCTGGGCCAGCAGGCTGGCCTCCAGCTCCGCCGACGGCGTTGCCAGATCGGCCTTGTTGAAGACCACCACCAGCGGCACACCCAGGCCCTTGAACTCTGCCAGCAGGGCCTGATCGTAGTCCCCAAAACCCTCGCCGTCCGTGACCAGGATGGCCAGGTCCGTGCGCTTGAACACCCGGCGGGTCTTCTGCACCCGCAGCTCGCCCAGGGCCCCCAGATCATCAATGCCCGCGGTGTCGATGAACAGCACAGGCCCCAGGGGCAGCAGCTCCATGGGCTTCTCCACTGGGTCCGTGGTGGTCCCCGCGATGTCGGAGACTATGGAGACCTCCTGCCGCGTCATGGCATTCAACAGCGAGGACTTGCCCACATTGCGGCGTCCGAAGATGCCTATGTGCAACCGCATTCCGCGAGGAGTCTTCTGCATGGAACCTCCAACTCAAGACGACCCTCAGGCAGTCCTGATCACTTGCTGCCCAGGCGCATCACGGCCTCGGGGGAGATGAGCGCGTCCAGTTCCTCCCGGGTCAGCAGTTGGTGCTGCAACACCAATGTTGCAACGCTGATGCCCGTGGCGGCCGCCGTCGCGGCCAGGTCCTGGGCCTTCTCGTAGCCCAGCCGATCCACCAAGGCGGTGGCCAGGGCGGTGGCACCCTCCACGGAACTGCGGCACTTCTGGCGGTCCGCCTCCAGGCCCTTGATGCAGTGACGGGCGAACATCTGGCAGGCCCGGGACAACAGGTCCGCCGAGCCCAGCAGGTGATCCGCCACCACGGGCAGGAAGGGGTTCAGCTCCAGGTTGCCGCTGGCACAGGCCAGGGTCACCGCATTGTCCGAGGCCAGCACATTCATGGCGCACTGGCACACGGCCTCGGGGATCACGGGGTTCACCTTGCCGGGCATGATGGAGGACCCCGCCTGCCGCGCGGGCAGCCGCAGTTCGCCAAGACCCGCGTCGGGCCCACTGCCCAGCAGCCGGATGTCCCCGGCGATCTTCATGAGGTTCACGGCCAGGGTCTTCACCAAACCCATGACCTCCGCGAAGGCGTCCGCATTCTGGGTGGCTTCAATCAAGTTCTCGGCCCGGGCCACGCCGATGCCGCACAGTCCCCGCAGCTCGTCCACGACCTCGAAGATGTAGGTGCGCGGTGCCGCCAAGCCGGTGCCCACCGCGGTGCCCCCAAGGTTCACCACCCGCAGGCGCTCTTCACACTTGTACAGGCGCCAGCGGTCCCGTCCCAGGGCCTCCGCATAGGCACCCATCTCCCGCCCCAGGGTCACCAGCACGGCGTCCTGAAGCTGGGTGCGCCCCACCTTCACGACGTCGGCGAAGGCGCGCTCTTTTTCTTGAAATGCCTCCATCAGTTCCACCACGCTGCGCTCCAGTTCGCGCAGTTGCCGGATGGCCGCGATGCGCAGCGCCGTGGGGTAGCAGTCGTTGGTGGACTGGTGCAGGTTGACGTGGTTCAGCGGGTGGATGAACTGGTAGTCCCCCAGGGGTCGCCCAAGGATCTGTAGCGCCCGATTGGCCAGCACCTCGTTCACCGCCATGTTCGTCGAGGTCCCCGCCCCACCCTGCACCGCGTCCAGCAGGAAGTGCGCATCCAGCGCCCCCGCACGTAGCTCCTCGCAGGCCCGCTCCAGGGCGTCCGCCAGGGCCGCGTCCCAGTTCTGCAGCCGCCGGTTCACCCTGGCCGCCGCAAGCTTCACGTCCCCGAAGGCGTGCAGCAGGGCCGGGTGTACCCGCCGTCCGCTGAGTCGGAAGTTCTCCATGGCCCGCGCACTGTGGATGCCCCAGAGGGCGTCCTTGGGGATGGGCAGGCTGCCCAACATGTCCTTCTCTATGCGGACCTCGTGCTCAGTCATGCTGCCCCCCCTGCCAATGGCGCCGGTGCGCCCTGGAGTCCCCGCGCCCCTCCCCGGGCACCCGCCCGATGGCCCTGATTCGTGCCTTGATGCGCGCGTCAAAGGCGTCCGCATTATCCGCGGTTTTTGCCTTGGCGGGGTAGATTTCGTACAGCCGCCGATAAGCGGGCGGCGTGAGGTTGGGCATGATGACGTTGGCCCCGCGCTGGAGGCCCAGTTCCCGCCCCTCCACCCCCGACCTGGCAGTAAGCGCCGTGGTGCTGGGAATGTTGGCATCCGGGATCAGCAGCCGCGTGAGGGCCACCACCTTGTAGGTCGTCAGCTCGTCGTTGGGGACCTGGTCCTTGGGGGCCGGTCCCTCGTCATGCCCCAGGGGCGTCTGCGGGTGGGGCAGCCAGGGGCCCACGCCCACCATGTGCAGGTCCAGTTCGCGGAACAGCAGGATGTCCCTGGCCAGGCTTTCATAGGTCTGCCCGGGGATGCCCACCATGACGCCGCTGCCCGTCTCAAAGCCCAGGTCGTGGATGACCCGCAGCATGGCCAGGCGCTGCGCCAGGGGTGCACAGCGTGGGGGATGGATCTTGGCGAACAGCGCCGGGTCGGAGGTCTCAAAGCGCAGCAGATACCGGTCCGCACCGGCCGCCTTCCAGGCCTCCAGATCTTCCTTCGGCCGGACCCCCAGACTGAGGGTGACCGCCAAGGTGGTCTCGGCCTTCACGCGGCTCACCACGTCGGTGATGAAGTCCGTGGACAGCTTGGCGTCCTCGCCGCTTTGCAGGACCAGGGTGCCGTAGCCCAGCCGCCGGGCGTCCCTGGCACAGGCCAGGATCTCGTCGGCCTCCATGCGGTAACGGGTGACCGTCGTGTTGGCCGCGCGAATGCCGCAGTAGGCGCAGTTGGACGTGCAGTGATTGGAGATCTCCACCAGCCCGCGAAGCTGGACCTCGTCCCCCACGTTGGCGGCGCGCGCCGCATCGGCCTGGGCCCAAAGCTGCGTCAAGGCCGCGTCATTCGTCTGGGCAAGCCACGAAAGGATCTGGTTAAGGTCCATGGGTCCCCCGAAGATTCGGGGCTAATGTAGGCAAGGACTGGCTGGGGGGCAAGGGAGAAGCGTTGGCTTCTTGATGGCCGTCAAACCTTGTGGGAGAACTGCACCGACTTGGCCTCAATGCCCTCGATCTTGTTCAGCTCGGTGACCAGTCCGAGGCACTTCTTCGTGTCGCCAAACATCTCGAGGATGAGAATCCCGTTGGCGCTGCACACCTCGTGGCTGGTCTCGTGGAGTCCCAGGCGAGTCTTGATGTTGCAGCCGTACTTCGTCAGCAGTTCCTGGACCTTGGGGACCTTCTTCAGGCGGTCAGTGACGTGCACCGCAATGATCAGATGGTCCTTCATGGCGACGGGCTTCTTGGCCTCGGGCTTCTTGGCCTCGGGCTTCTTCGCTGCGGGCTTCTTGAGCTCGGCCTTCTTGGGCTCGGGCTTCTTCGCCACAGGCGTCTTGGGCTCGGCCTTTTGGGGCGCAGGCTTCTTGGCGATGGTCTTCATGGGATTCACCTCTGAGGTTGGAAGAGACGGGATTACTTCTTCTTGGGAACCGGAGCGGGAGCGGGCTTCGCGGGGGCGGGAGCGGGCTTGGGAGCGGGCTTCGCCGGAGCGGGAGCGGGCTTCGCGGGGGCCGGAGCGGGCTTGGGAGCGGGCTTGGGGGCCGGCTTCTTCGCGGCGGGCTTCGCGGCGGGCTTCGCAACGGGCTTGGCAGCGGGCTTCGCGGCGGGCTTCTTCGCAGCGGGCTTCTTCGCGGCCGGCTTCTTGGCAGCGGGCTTCGCAGCGGGCTTCGCAGCGGGCTTCGCGGCGGGCTTGGCAGCGGGCTTCTTCGCAGCGGGCTTCTTCGCGGCCGGCTTCTTGGCAGCGGGCTTCGCGGCGGGCTTCGCAGCGGGCTTCGCGGCGGGCTTCTTGACCTCAGGCTTCTTCACCTCGGGCTTCTTGACCTCAGGCTTCTTGACTTCGGGCTTCTTGATTTCGGGCTTCTTGATCTCGGGTTTCTTCGTGGCCATGGAGAGTTCTCCTCTGTGGGTTTGACCGCGATTATAAGAGCTTGCGTTGACTTGACAAATTGCTTTTTTCAGATGGCTGAAGGATTTTCAAAAACAGCGGAAAAAACGCGCGCCATTTTGCCCGCAAGAATGCCATCCATGAGCCGATGATCGAAGCACACGCAGACCGTCATCATGGGCGCCGCAACGACCTGCGAATCGACCACCACAGCGCGCTGCTGAACCTTGCCCACAGCGAGTATTATGGCGGCCCTGGACAGTGGAGGCAGGGGTGGCCAGGCCTCGTCAATTCCCAGCGATCCGATGCTGGTTACCATGGCCGATCCGAAGGGGTCTCGGGGGATGCCAAGGCCCCCAAGATTGAGGTTCAAAACGTAGGTAAAAAAATCTACGACGCGGAGCGCCGGACGCAGAAAAAATGACGGCACGAGGTTCATCAGTTTGCGCGAACCCTCGAAGTTTCGATCGGCCTTGAGCTCGGGCTTTCCACTCTTCAAGGCGGCAGCCCTGGCACCCAACTCGGTGGCGATCTCCATGGGGGTCTTGGCGTCGGCGTCTCGGATGACGACGCCCGTGAGATCCGGCTGGGCACCCTCCAGGCCCACCTGACAGAAGATGTCCACGGCCTGCCGAAGACGCACCTTGCCGCGCACGATGAGGCCATTGGCGGCGGGGTGGGCGCGCAGGGCTTTGGCCAGGGCGTAGACCACCAGATGGGTGGGCGTGACCTTGTGGCCTTCCGACCTCCGAACCTCCAGCCAGGCCATGGCCTGGGTCATGTTCAGCTCGACGCGGGCATAGACCTGGGGGTCCCGCGAGGGACGCCAGTCGGCCACTGCAAGACGCCTCCACGGGGAAGGCGTCTTGTAGGGTTTCAGCAGGACATTGGGCATGACGGCAGACTAGATGATGTACTTGCCGCGGGGCGTGTAGTGGGTGTGCAGCAGGTGATGCGACTTGTGGCCGCAGGGACCGTCCGTGAGGAACTTCTCGTACATCATGGTGACGGCGGGGTTCTCGTGGGACTTGCGGATGTCGTAGCTGCGGTCCTCGGCGTAGATCGCCTTGGCGCGGGCAGCGCGGATCTCCGGAGTCGTGGGGATGGGCTGACCACCACCACCGAGGCAGCCACCGGGGCAGGCCATGAACTCAATGAAGTGGCACTCGCTGAACTTGCCGCCGGCCTTGATGTCGTCCAAGACGCGCTTGGCATTGGCCGTGCCGTGGGCCACGGCGACCTTGAGGGTGGCGCCGTTGAGGAAGTCGAAGCTCTTGAAGTGGGCCTTCAGCAGGGCGGGGACCTTGGCCACCTTGGGGATCTTGATCTCCACGTAGCGGACGCCCTCGAAGCCACGAACGGGGACGATGTCGGCGTGCTTGAACAGGTCCTCGACCTTCACCCCGACGACCAACTCGATCACGGTACGCAGGGCCGCTTCCATCACGCCGCCGGTGGCGCCGAAGATGACGCCCGAGCCGGTCGCGGGACCGAAGGGCTCATCAAAGGGGGCCTTGGGCATGGCGGCCAGATCGATGCCCGCTTCCTTGAGCATCTTGCCCATCTCGCGGGTCGTCAGACCGTAGTCCACGTCCTTGTAGCCGCTGGCGTTCATCTCGCTGCGGTTGCACTCGAACTTCTTGGCGCTGCAGGGCATCAGGGCGACGCTGACGATGTCCTTGGGATCGATGCCGGACTGCTGCGCGTAGAAGGTCTTGATGAGGGCGCCGAACATCTGCTGGGGGCTCTTGGCGGAGGACAGGTGGCCCAGCATCTCGGGGTAGAAGTGTTCGATGTACTTGACCCAGCCGGGGCTGCAGGACGTGAACTGGGGCAGCTTGACCTCGGCGTCCTTCTTGACCAGGGCGCCGTGAAGCCGCTGCAGCAGTTCCGTGCCTTCCTCAATGATGGTGAGGTCGGCGGTGAAGTTGGTGTCGAAGACCTTGGCGAAACCGGCCTGCTTGAGGGCCGCGTTCAGCTGGTAGGTCATGGGGGTACCGGCGGGCATGCCAAAGACCTCGGCGATGGCTGCGCGGGGGCTGGGCGCCGTCTGCATGATGACATGCTTGGTGGGGTCGTCGATGGCGGCCCAGATGTCGTCCGTGGCGTCGTTGGCCTGGAGGGCGCCGGTGGGGCAGCGGTTGATGCACTGGCCGCAGTTGATGCAGACCACATCCGCCAGGGGCTTCTCGCCGAAGGTGGAGACGCGGCTCTTGTCACTGCGATCCAGGACGTCCAGGCAGCCCACTTCCTGCAGGTCAATGCAGGTACGAACGCAGCGGCGGCACAGCACGCACTTGTTCATGTCACGCCACACGGAGTAGGAGGACAGGTCCTTCTCGACCATGGGCTTGTCGGGGTGACCGAAGCGGAAGCCGTCCACACCGTATTCCTTGGCCAGATCCCGCAGCTCGCAGTTGGCGTTGCGGTTGCAGGAGTAGCACTCGCCGTAGTGCTTGGACAGCAGCAGGTCAATGACGTGCCGACGGGCCTTGCGCACCTTGGCGGTGTGGGTCTTGATGTTGAGGGGAGCGGTGATGGGGAAGGCACAGGCGGCCTGGAGGGTGCGGTACCCTTCGACCTCCACCACGCACACGCGGCACACGCCGGCGATGCACAGATCCTTGTGGTAGCACAGGGTGGGGATCTTCACGCCGACCTTGGCCGCGGCTTCCAGGATGGTGGTCCCGAGGGGCACGTGCAGATCGGTGCCGTCCACGGTGATCTTCACCTGAGAACCAATGCCATCGTTCTCCAGCACGGGCTTCATGACCCGGGTGCTGGTGGGGGCTCTGTTTTCGCTTTCGCCAATCTTCCTTGCCATATTCTTTTCTCCTTGGAGATCCTGGGGTTACGCGCCAGCCACCCGGCCCATGACCTCGTCGCGGAAGTGCTTGACGATGGACACGAAGGCGTTGGGGCTGGACTGGCCGAGGCCACACTTGGACGCCAGCTGCATGGACTCCGACAGGGACAACAGTTCCTGCAGGTAGGCCATGGAGCAACGACCCTGCTGGAGCAACTCCACGCCTTCGAGCAACTTGGCGTTGCCTTCACGGCAGGGGGTGCACTGACCGCAGGACTCATGCACGAAGAAGTGCAGGAAGTTCTTGGCCACCTTCAGCATGTCCCGACCGGGGCCAAAGACGATGATGGAGCCGCCCGTGGGGATGTCCTCGAAGGCGATGGCGCGGCTGAACTCGGAGGCGGGGACGCAGTGACCCGAGGCGCCGCCGATCTGGACGGCCTTGGCGTTCTCGCCACCCACGGTCTTCAGGAGCTCGGCCACGGTGATGCCCCAGGGCAGCTCGTAGACGCCGGGGTTGTCGCAGTCACCGGACACGGAGTACAGCTTGAAGCCAGCGGACTTGGCAGTGCCCTGGGCAGCAAACCACTTGCCACCCTTGGCCATGATGCAGGCCACGTTGGCGAAGGTCTCGACGTTGTTCACGATGGTGGGGCGGGACAGGAAGCCGGTGTCGACGGGGAAGGGAGGCCGGTTGCGGGGCTCGCCGCGGTGGCCTTCCAGGCTTTCGATCAGGGCGGTCTCTTCGCCGCAGACGTAGGCGCCGGCGCCCATGCGGATCTCGATGTCGAACTCGAAGCCCTTGGTCTTGCCGATCTTCTTGCCCAGCTGCTTGGCGGCGCGGCGCTTGGCCAGCACGGCCTCCAACTGGTCCCGCAGGTAGGCGTACTCGCCGCGCAGGTACACGATGCCGCGGGTGGCCTTCAGCACGAAGCCCGCGATGGTCATGCCCGCGAACACGTGGTCCGCGAACTCGGCCAGGATGACGCGGTCCTTGAAGGTGCCGGGCTCGCCCTCGTCAGCGTTGCAGACGACGAACTTCTCGTCGGCCTGGGCAGCAGCGGCCAGGTTCCACTTCACATGGGTGGGGAAGCCGGCGCCGCCGCGGCCGCGCATGTTGGATTCGCGCAGCTCGGAGATGATGTCCACGCGGGTCCCGGCCAGGGCCTTGTCCAGCCCGAGGTCAGGGTTGATGCTGGCGTAGGTCAGCTTCTTTCCTTTGGGTGCGCTCATGAGTGACGTACCTCCTTGTTCTCGGCCGCGTGGACGCCGAAGACGCCGCGGCATTCGGCCAGAATCTCGTGCACGCGCTCGGGGGTCACCTTGGTGAAGACCTTGTTGTTCACCAGCAGGGCGGGACCCTGGTCGCACATGCCCAGGCACTCGGCCCACTCCAGCGTGAAGCGGCCGTCGGCCGTGGTCTGGCCGAAGGTGATGCCCAGGTCATTCTCAAGCTGCCGGGCGACGCGGTCCTTGCCCGCCATGTCGCAGGAGATGGTGCGGCAAAGACGGACCACGAAGCGGCCCTTGGGGTTGGTGTCCAGGAAGCTGTAGAAGGACACGACGCCCTGGACCTCCACCGGGTGGATGCCAAGCACGTCTGCCACAACCTGCATGGCAAACTCGGACACGTGGAAGTAACGCTTCTGGATTTCCTGGAGGATGGGCATCAGCGCGCTGCGGTCGTTGCCGTGTGCCGCGGCCCAGTCCTGGATCTCCTGTCTCAGACGATCTCTTTCGGTTACCAGCATTGATATGCCTCCCCTATTTCTTCAGAAGTTCCTTGACCTTGGCCAGCAGCTTGGAGGGCTCGATGGGCTTCTCCTGGAAGTCGTTCACAGGGATCAGCTCATTGTCCTTGCCGTACTTCATGCCCGTCACCTTGCTGATCGAGGTCAGCATGAGGATGGGCTTGGCATACCCGCCGCGGCGCAGGTCCTGGGCCATGACGATACCGTCGTCCGCCTCGTCCATCATGACGTCGAGGATGAGCAGGTCGGGCTTCACTTCCGTGACCTTCTTCATTCCGTCCAGCCGGCTGTGGGCCATGTGCACTTCGTAGCCCTCTTTTTCAAGGTACAGCGCGCAGGCTTCCACGAGGTCTCGATCGTCATCCACGATCAGCACTTTTGACATTGCCCTCTCCTTTATTTTGATTCTGCGGGGTTCGCGCCCGCGTGTCGCCGGTTGTCTAGCGCAAGAGCAGGGCCCTTGCAAGGAATATCGCCAAAAACGGGGCTTGAAATTCACAGCAGGATGCCAATGGAGGGGCCTCCCCTTTCACAGATCCGCGCAGCAGCGAAAGCCCGCGTACAGTTCGTTCCAGGTGGCGTTGAAGTCGCAGCGGAAGCGCAGGGACGGAGTGCCGCAGTTGAAGGCCCCACCCTTGATGACATAGCCCCGGGCGTCCACGGCGGCGGGGACGGGGACCAGCTCCCAGACGTTGCCGTTCACGTCGAAGGCGCCGTACTGATCCTGGCAGTCGGGGAAGCTGCCCGTGGGGACTACCTTAAATACGTTGTAAGAGTACCCGCAGCCCTGGTTGGTGTTGCAGTTCGCCGGAAGGATGGCGTTGTCGGCGCAGTACTGGGCGCAGAAGGCGGTCTCGGCGTTGCAGATGTCCCCGTCCCAGGTGTTGCCCCAGGTGTAGATGTTGCCCGCATCGCCGGTGCAGCCCAGGCCCCATTCGGCGGCGCTGCACAGGTGTTTGCCGGAGGCCCCGCAGGCGGACTGGAAGGTGGCCAGGACGGCGGCGTTGGCGGGGTTCACGTACCAGGGCAGGACGCCGGCCTGGGAGACGGCGCGGCTGTTGTCCACGCCCTCGGCGGTGGCGGTGGCGTCGGGGCGGGAGGCCTCGTAGAGGTCCATGCAGAAGTCGGCGGCGATGCCCTTGGCCTCATTGGCGGTGACCTTGACCATGCCGTCCGGGCAGGTGGGGGGCGGCTCGATGGCACAGGTGCTGCTGCAGCCATCGCCGTCATTCTGGTTGCCGTCGTCGCAGTCCTCGCCAAGGCAGAGGATGTCGTCCCCGCAGAAGTTGTCATGCAACTTGCAGGTTGCAAGGCAGCCGTCGCAGTCGTTCTTGTTGCCGTCGTCGCAGGCCTCGTCCCGGCCCTTGATGCCGTCGCCGCAGACCTGATCGCTGCACAGGCCCTTGGCGCAGTAGTCGCCGCTGGTGCCCTTGCCGTTGTCGCAGGTGTTGCCGTCCTTCACGGGCGTGAAGGTCATGCCGGTTTCTTTGCAGGTGTCGGCGGTGCAGACGTTGCCGTCGTCGGGCAGGTCCTCCAGGTCGCCCACCTGGAAGCACACGAAGCCGTTGTCCGCGGGGAGGCACATGGGGTAGTGGCAGTCCTTGGGGATGTTCTCGCAGTCCATGAGGGGGTTGGCGCAGGCGAAGCGGCACAGGTCGGTGCAGCCGTCGGTGTCGTCGCCGTTGGCGCCGTCGTCGCAGTCCTCGCCGGTGTCGGTTTCGCTGTTGCCGCAGTTCTCGAACTCGCAGGAGTTGCTGCAGCCGTTGGTGTCGATCTGGTCGCCGTCGTCGCAGGCCT
>CAIXZC010000147.1 GCA_903923815.1 uncultured Myxococcales bacterium | reverse complement strand
GGGGCCACAGGCAGGCTCACAGGTGGGGACGGTGTCGGGGGTGTTGGTGTCTGAGGTGTCTGGGGTGTTGGTGTCCGAGGTGTCTGGGGTGTTGGTGTCCGAGGTGTCCGGCAGGGCCAACTTGTCGGCGTCCGGCCTGACTCCATCTTTGCCAGCGTCGGGCCCGGCGTCAGTCCCGTCCAGGAGGGACCCGTCCACCAGGTCCACCCCAACGGTTCCATCTGCTATCAAGCCAGCGTCCTTGCCAGCAGTGCCTCCACCGCAGGCCCCGACCACCAACACCAGCCCCAAGGCCATCAAAAATCCACGCATACGAACCCTCACTGATCGAGTCCTTAGAACCTGACTGTGGCGTGGATACTAACCCGAAAAGAACCGTGAATCACGCAGTTCTTCAACCACGGGAG
This sequence comes from uncultured Myxococcales bacterium, assembly GCA_903923815.1. Classification (GTDB taxonomy): domain Bacteria; phylum Myxococcota_A; class UBA9042; order CAIXZC01; family CAIXZC01; genus CAIXZC01. The sequence goes on along the minus strand of CAIXZC010000147.1, from coordinate 1,922 downwards.
GTTCCTCGGGGACCGTGCCTCACTCCACCAGCAGCGCCAGCCCGCCTTCGGCGGTTTCGCGGTAGGGGAAGCCTGCCGCTCCGATTCAGCGGCCCCGGATGAACACCTCCTGGAAGTACCCCTCCAACTCTTTGAAGGCTTCGTGGATGTCCAGCCCCAGCTCTGTCTGGGCGGCCAGTCTCGCGAAGGGGCCCGTCCATTCGGGCGGCGGTGGGAGCAGGTTGTCGGGGACAACATGGCTGCCTCTTCTGGCGAAGGTTGCGCCCACGGCTTCGCGAACCCGAACAGGGTCCAGCGGAAACCGCTGGAGCATTAGAGCCATGTCGACCAAGTCTTTGACCCTTGAGTTGGGCCTTGTCCTGTTTGGCATGGAGTAGGCGTGAAGCTTCTCGGCGAACTGCTGTTCCTTCGAAATGCAGATAATCTTGGGAGGCGCCATGCCGGCAAACCCCAACCAGTCAGTCCCCTCAATGGAATCTGAAGGCTTGATGACTGCGTCTCCAACCCCGATGTCCACATGGAATTCAATGAAGACCCGGTTGGCCAGCCGCGTCTCCACTGGGAACCTGGCACCGCCGTACGGGGCGGCGTCAATATCAAGCATTACCTTCCCCACCAGGAAGCTGAAGGGATCACCGACATCGCGGTCAGCAAGACCTTGGAGCCGACTTTGAAGGCGGCTTGCCAGCACATCCCCTTCCGGCAACCCTGAGGAATTCTGAAGCGTCAGGTCGAGATCCTTCGTGGTCCTGGCCTCCTTGAGGCGAAGCTCCAAGGCGTACCCGCCCTTGAGGGCCCACGGGCACTTTTCGTCAGTGAAGATTCTGGCCAGCAGGCGGTCGAAGGCCACCTGGCGTCGAAGCCGCATGATGTCTTCATCTTCGGCCTCGGCCTGTTGTTGCAGCCGCTTTTCAAGTGCCTGCCTGAACGCCGCGGGGGTTGAATAGGTCTGCGGTTGTTTCACGCTGCCACCTCAAGTCCTGCAAGAAGGCCAGCCTCCCGGGCCGCCTTGGCCTCGCTGATGGTAATGTTGCCCCTGTCCAGGCCTTGCCCAAGGGCCTCGCGGAGAAGCTCTTTGTGTTCTTCACCGCTCCTAAGCAGGTCGATGATGGCCCGCAGTGCGCGGGTCACCCGATAGCCGTCCGCCTCCACCACATCAGTCGGAAGAAGGTCTTGGAAATGAAGAATCAGGACGCGGGGGACCTCGCTACGCCTTCGGAATACCGTTGGCACGGTCAGGTGCAGCTTGGCAGGTTGCAGGTCCGTCAGTCCGTGAATGGAAAGCGCTGTCTGGCGGGAAAAGACCCCCGCGGAACATCGTCAGCGCCACGAGACCAAAGACTCCAGCGGACCAGGTCCGGCCGATCAGCCGCGGGGTAATTGACAAGCTGGTAGAGCCCCCTGCCTTTTCGGGTCCAGTTGCCGGCGTTCACTTGGTAGTACTGGGCCGCATATGAGTACCCGACAGCCTCAGCCTGCTTGGCGGTGAAGAGTCCTTGCTGCTGCATTGCCACTTCCAGAAGCGCCCTGAATGTCTCTTTGGATGACCGTCCCATGGTTCGCCTCCTCTGCCCGTGCAGTATGTAGCCAACCCCTCAGGTAGTCAACACCAAACTAAAGATTTTCTTTATAAGCGTGCAGATCCCCAGCACCCTCACTCCACCAGCAGCGCCAGCCCGCCTTCGGCGGTCTCCCGGTAGATGGCGGGCAGGTCGTGGCCGGTGCGCTTCATGGCCTCCACTATGCTGTCGAAGGGGATGCGGTGGCGGCCGTCGCCGATGATGGCGAAGGTGGCGCAGTCCAGGGCCCGGGCGGCGGCGAAGGCGTTTCTTTCTATGCAGGGGATCTGGACCAGGCCCATGACGGGGTCGCAGGTCAGGCCCAAATGGTGCTCCAGACCCGCCTCGGCGGCGTACTCAATC
>CAIXZC010000146.1 GCA_903923815.1 uncultured Myxococcales bacterium | reverse complement strand
CTTCATGGTGCAGGCGGGCAGTCTGGTGCTGCAGGGCACCGCCAGCGACCCCGTGGTCAGCCACGTGGGCGTGACCCTGACCAGCCTCACCGACGCCAACGGCAAGATCATGGCTGCGGGCCAGCTCTCCACGCGCTTTGCTCGCCTGGACCAGAAGGCCTGGCTGCGCCTCAACGGGCCTCCGCCGGGCGGCGAACTGACGGCCAACGCCCAGGTGCGCAACACGGACCTTGCGGGCCTGCTACCGGTGGTGGTCACGGGGCAGTCGACCCTGGAGTTGCTGGCCACCTCGCTGCGTTCGTCCTCCAAGGCCCAGGGGCTGATAATCGGGGCGGCCACGGGGTCGGAGACGGCGCGGCTGACGGCCCACGGCTGCAACTTCCTGCAGCTTTCCACGGCCATCCTGCTGGCCCACGTGGACCAGACGCCGGGGGCCCAGGACCTAAGCCACAACTACTTCAACAAGGTCAGCCAGATCCTGTCCACCACGGACGACCTTGAGACCGGCGTGTCCCAGGTGCTGCTGGGCCCCGTGGACCCGCTGTTCTCGCCCACGCTGGTGCGCCTGGTGGAGGACGACCTCACGACCACCAAGGAGCACATCAACCTGGACAGCCTCCTGCCCCTGGAGGTCAGCGGGGTGGGCTCGGACGACGCCACCGTCAACCACCTGTTGCTGCGCCTGCGGGCCCACGACAGCAACCCCGAGGGCCAGTACTTCTACCTGCAGGAGACCGCCCCCGACAGCAACCTCTACCGCCCCCTGGAGCTGAACGTGACCTCCACCGGCCAGCCGGGCCTGAACACCCTGGTGGCGGCCCTGTACGAGGTGGTCACCGTGGAGGACCTGAAGGGCGAGGTCCTGCTGGAGGCGCGCGTCGTGGACCACTGCGACGACCAGGACCCCTGCACCCTGAACCTCTGGGTGGACGGGGCCTGCAGCTTCGTGCCCTCGGACGACCTGGACTGCAGCAAGGGCCGCATCTGCGAGGGCCAGTTCCAGTGCCAGGCGGGGGCCTGCGTGAAGGTGGGGCCGCCGCCCGTCTGCGAGGGCGCCAAGCAATGCGTGAAGGAGGGCGTCTGCGATCCCTACAAGGGCTGCGTCTACCCGCTGGAGGCCCCCGGCACCCCCTGCGACGCGGACGGCAACGGCTGCACCATGAACGACAAGTGCTACCAGGGGCTGTGCGTCGTGGGGCCCAAGGCCAACTGCGCCACGCCCCAGTCTCCCTGCCTGGGCCAGGTCTGCGTCAACGTCGCCGCCAACGAGTACTTCTGCCAACCCGACCTGCCCTCCATGGACGGGCAGGTGTGCAAGGTGCCCGGCTCCGACCCCCCGCACCCCGGCGTCTGCGACAACGGCCAGTGCATCCCCGACGACCTCTCCTGCAAGGTGCACCCGGACTGCTGCCCCGAGGGCCAGCGCCTGGAGGACGGCCTGCCCTGCGACGACCTGGACCCCTGCACCGGCGACGACCTCTGCACCAAGGGCGTCTGCGGCGGCCAGCCCCTGACCTGCGACGACTTCCTGGGCTGCACCAAGGACCTGTGTCTGCCAGGCTTCGGCTGCGTCTTCGCGCCCGTCCACACCGACTGCCCGGACACGGGCATCTGCCGCGCGGGCCTCTGCGACCCCGACACGGGCTGCAGCACCCAGGCGGCCCCCGACTGGACCGACTGCGGCACCCCCGACGACCTCCAGGCCTGCTTCGGCGGCGCCTGCAAGGACTTCCTGCCCGAGAACCGCTGCGAAAGCCCCGCCACCCTGGAGCTGGGCGTCACCCGCTTCTTCCCCGTCGCGGGCCTGCACCAGTACTTCGGCGACCCCCCGGGCTTCGAGCTGCTGCACCCCATCCGCGAGTTCTTCATCCAGGTCCCCGTCGACCTGCCCGCCGGCGCCACCTTGCTGCTGTCCCCCGACCCCGGCGTGGACCTTGCCCAGGCCGCCTGGGACACCTGCCAGGACCAGACCCCCTTCAGCGGTTACATAGATTCCAAGGGCCCCGGCGCCCTGGAGTACATGGGCTTCGGCGGCGAGCTGCTGCCCGGCTCCATCGTGGAGGTCCTCATCCTGGAGTGGCCCAACGAGGAGGCCCGCATCTCCATGCTGCTGATGAACCCGCCCGACGACGGCGACACCATCAGCGGCGCCGACGCCAGCCCCCTGGACGACGCCACCGGTGGCGGTGGGGGCGGCGGGGGAGGAGGCTGCACCGTGGGTCCCAGGGCCACCCCCACCCCGCTGCTGCTCCTCCTCTTGCTGCTACTTGTGCGGAAGGTAGCCATGGGGTCAGGACCTTACACATTACACTCGCCCCGCCCTCTCCCCCCCCGAAGGCCCTGACCACCCATGCGTACCACCCAATTCCCCTTCGCCTCCCCCGCCTACCGCGCCGCCTGGCAGCTTCGCGAACAGGTCCTGCGCCGCCCCCTGGGCCTCAGCCTCGCCAACGAGGACCTCTCGGCCGAGTCCGCCCACCTGCACTTCGGCCTCTTTGCCCCCGACGGCGACCTGCTGGCCTGCCTCATCGCCACGCCACTCGCCGCCGGCACCTTCCGCCTTCGCCAGATGGCCGTGCACCCCCAGCACCAGCGCCAAGGCCTGGGCCGCCAACTGATTCAAGACGTGGAACCGGCCCTGGCCGCCCTTGGCTGCACCAAGCTGGTCCTCCACGCCCGCCTGACCGCCGTGGGCTTCTACAGCAAGCTTGGCTACGAAGTGACAGGCCCGCAGTTCACCGAGGTCGGGCTGCCGCACCTGAAGATGGAGAAGAGTTTGTGATAGGTGATAGGTCCTGACCCCAGCCGGGGTCACTCCACCGTGTACTCGTCCGCGCCCACGTCAATGGCGCCGTAGTCGAAGCGCCAGTCCCCGTCCAGGTCCAGGCTGTAGGCGTCGCCCTCGAAATACCACGACGGGTCCACACCGGCGTTGATCAGCGGGCTGCCGGCCGTCAGGTGGTAGTCTCGGGCCGCGAAGTTTGCAACCCCCGGAGCCCCCACCAGATTCCCACTGGACTCCCGGCACGCCGCGGCCCCAGGCCACTTGCTGCAATCATTGATGTCGGCCGCGTCGAAGGCCACGCAGGCCAGCCCGCTGGTCCAGCGTCCCACGGCGCAGTTCTCTGCCGTGCCGTTGCCGTGGAAGTTGTTGCCCACCGCCGTCACCTTGGACACCGTGTGGGAGGTCATGCACCACGAGGCGTAGGCCTTGCCCCCCTCCAGGATGTTGTTGATGAAGGTGAAGTCGCCGGCGCTGGACCCCGACTGGCTGCTGCTGTTGAAGGCCGCGGCCCGCCCGTAGTTGCTGCCGCTCTCGCCACCGTGGATGGTGTTGTTCACTGCCACGACGGTGCTGGGGGCCATGGCCTCCACGCACCAACTATCCCCGCTGCTGGTCTTGCCACCGTAAATGAAGTTGCCCACCAACTCGGCCCGGCAGTCAAAGGCCACCACCACCGCGCGGGAACTGTGCTTGGACTCGCCGCCATCCAACACGCTGCG
>CAIXZC010000145.1 GCA_903923815.1 uncultured Myxococcales bacterium | reverse complement strand
GCAGCGGGCCCTGAGCATCCTGGCCGTGGTTCTCACCCTGGTCCTGGGAGTCCTGGCCTGGCGCAGCCTGCCCATCGACGCCTACCCGGACGTCACCAACGTGCAGGTGATGGTGCTGACCCGGGCCGAGGGCCTGGCCACCACCGAGGTCGAGCGCCTCATCTCGCACCCCATCGAATTGGCCATGTCGGGCCTGCCCCAGGTGCGCGAAATCCGCTCGCTGTCGCGCAACGAACTTTCCCAGGTGAACGTGGTCTTTGAGGACGACGTGGACGCCTGGTTCGCCCGCCAACTGGTGCACGAGCGCCTGTCCGGCGTGGAGGGCAGCCTGCCCCAAGGCGCCGAGGCAGAGCTTGCCCCCATGAGCACCGGTCTTGGCGAAATCTACCAATACTCCCTGGAGTCCAAAGGCCACAGCCCCACGGAACTGCGCAGCCTCCAGGACTGGGTTGTGGCACCGCGCCTCAAGGCGGTGCCTGGCGTCACCGAGGTGAACTCCTTCGGCGGCTTCGTGAAGGAATACCAGGTACTGCTGCGCCCTGACATGCTGACCCAGTATCAACTGACTTCCCAGGACGTCCTGGCCGCCCTGGGCCGGGACAACGCCAACCGCGCCGGCGGCTTCATCCTGCGCGGCGACGAACAAAGCTACGTCATCGCGTCGGGCCTGGTGCGCTCGGCCCAGGAGCTTGCCGACGTCGTGGTGCCCCGTCCAGGCGGCGCCGGCGCCGTGAAACTGGGCCAGCTTGCGCACGTCAAGGAAGGGGCCATGCCCCGCCAGGGCGCTGTCACCCGCGACGGCCACGGCGAGGTGGTGGCGGGCATGGCCATCATGCTCAAGGGCGAAAACTCCCGTGAGGTCGTTGACCGCATCAAGGCCGCCGTCTTGGAAATCGCCAAGAGCCTCCCCGCGGGCGTCTCCATCAACGACTTCTACGACCGCACGGACCTCATCGAGGCCTCCATCCAGACGGTCTCTGGGGCCCTCCTGGAGGGCGCCGCCCTGGTGTTGGTGGTGCTGTTCCTGTTCCTCTGGGACCTGCGGGGCGCCCTGGTGGTGGCCGCGTCCCTGCCCCTCACCGCCTGCCTTTCCTTCATGCTGATGCACGCCGCCGGCATCACCGCCAACCTCATGAGCCTGGGGGGTCTGGCCATCGCCGTAGGCATGGTGGTGGACGGCTCCATCGTGGTGGTCGAGAACATCACCTCGGCCTTCAAAGACGGCCGCCGCGCCGCCATGCCCCGCCAGGAACTCGCACTCGCCGCGGCCTCCGAGGTCTTCCGCCCCGTGGTCTGGTCCCTCCTGGTCATCATGGCCGTCATGCTTCCCCTGCTGGGCCTCACCGGCATGGAGGGCAAGATGTTCCGCCCCATGGCCCTCACCATGCTCTTCTCCATGGGCGCCTCCCTCCTGGTGGCCGTGACCGTCGTCCCGCCCCTGGCCTCCCTGCTGGTCTCCCGCCGCCTCCAGCGCCCCGAAGAGAACCCCATGCTGCGCTTCATGCTGCGCCTCTACCGCCCCTCCCTGGACTTCGCCCTGCGCCACCGCCTCCCCCTGGCCGCGGTCTCCGGCGCCTTCCTGCTGCTGACCCTGTTCCTGCTGACCCGCCTGGGCACGGAGTTCCTGCCCCCCCTGGACGAGGGCTCCATCGCCATCAACCTGGTGCGCCTCCCCAGCGCCTCCCTCGACTCCAGCCGCCGCCAGGCCGAGGCCCTGGAGTCCGAACTGCGCGCCCGCTTCCCCGAGATCCGCGCCGTGGTCTCCAAGACCGGCCGGGCCGAGTTGGCCGAGGATCCCATGGGCCCGGAGCAAAGCGACCTGCTGATCACCCTGACCCCCCGGGACACCTGGCGGAAGGGCTACGACAAGCCGCGAATCGTTGCGGAGATGCAGGAATTCTTTGCCTCCGTCCCCGGGGTTCGGCCCTCCTTCAGCCAGCCCATTGCCCTGCGCGTCAACGAGCTCATCAGCGGCGTGAAGTCCGACGTGGCGGTGAAGATTGCCGGCGAGGATCTGGCCATCCTGGGCCGCACCGCCGAACAGGTCTCACCCATCCTGGCGGGCATCGCCGGCGCCGCGGACCCCCGGGTGGAGATGGTCTCCGGCATGAGCGAGGTCCTGCTGACCCCCAAGCGGGACGCCCTGCTACGCTACGGCCTGGACGTGCAGACCCTGCACGATGCCATCCAGCTTGGGGTCAGTGGGGTGAGGGTGGGGGAGCTGTGGGAGGGTGAGCGGCGCTTTGGCATCCGCCTGGGTCTGGACCGCGCCAATCCCCTGGACCTGGCCTCCCTGGAGCGTCAGGTGCTGACCACCCCCAGTGGCCAGCGGGTGCAGCTCTCCGAACTGGCGACCCTCAGCCAGATCGAAAGCCCCGCCCAGGTCAGCCGCGAGAACGGCCGCCGCCGGCTGGTGGTGGAGTGCAACGTGCGGGGCCGGGACCTGGGCAGCTTCGTGGCCGAGCTGGACCGCAAGCTGGAGCCCATCCGGGGCACCCTGCCCACGGGCTACCAGATCACCCTGGGGGGGCAGTTCGAGAACCAGCAGCGGGCCCAGGAGCGACTGGCGCTGCTGGTGCCCGCGGCCCTCCTGCTGATCCTGCTCATGCAGCTCTCGGCCCTGCGCGACGTGCGGTCCACGGCCCTGGTGGTGTTGAATCTGCCCTTCTCGCTGACGGGCGGCGTGCTGACCATCTGGCTGCTGGGCATGAACATCAGCGTGTCCGTGCTGGTGGGCCTCATCGTGTTGTTCGGCATGGCGGTGCAGCATGGCACCATCCTGGTGTCCTACGCGGATGACCTGCGGCGCGGCGGGTTGGAGCCCCGGGAGGCCGTGCGGGAGGCGGCTTTGCGGCGCCTCCGTCCCTTGCTGATGACCAAGCTGACGGCCCTGCTGGGGCTGCTGCCCATGATGCTCAAGGAGGGCCCCGGCGCGGACCTCCAGCGCCCCCTGGCCGCGGTGGTGCTGGGCGGTCTGTTCTTCACCACGTTCCTGAACCTGTACGTGGTGCCGGCGTCCTACGGCTGGTTCCACAGGCCCACCAAAACCTAGCCGCGAACGCAGTGAGCGGATCCGGCCGCAGGTGGTCCTAACATAGCCGCGAACGTAGTGAGCGGATCCGGCCGCAGGATCCGCTTACTGCGCTGCGCTCCGTGCGCGGCTTGGACAGGCAGGACCGTGCGCGGCTTGGACAGGCAGGACCGTGCGCGGCTTGGACAGGCAGGACCGTGCGCGGCTTGGACAGACAGGACCGTGCGCGGCTAGGACAGACGGGGTTTCCCCCGCGCCCCCTACAACTGGAAGTAATCCACCCGCCACACGCCCAGCTCCCGGCGCAGGAACCAGTAGTGGCCCGCCCGGGTCTGGACCTGAATGGTGTCCTGGTCCAGCTCCTGCAGCGCTACCACCTGCAGGCCGAAGGCGGTGAAGGCGCTGCGCTGGGACTGGCCCATCTGCTGGGTGATGAGGTCTGAGCGCTGGGCGTAGGGACTGTCCGCCGAGAACAGCGTCAGAAGCTGGGTCACGGCCTCGTCTGAGGGCTCCTCGTGGCCCTTCTCAAACTCGCCCTTCAGGGTCTGTTCGATCTGCCCCAACAAGGCTGACACGGCCACCAGGGTGTCGGTCCCGGACAGGCACAAGCCCGAGTAGTCGTCGCAGACCTCGAAGTCCTGGCAGGTGCCCTCCTCGCAGTGGGCTTCACAGTGGCCCTCCCGGGGGTCCCAGGCACCGCCCTCGTCGTGCTTGCAGTCCTTGGGGCTCTCCAGGGTCTCGCCGTACTCCTTCTCGATGGTCTTCAGGTTGCGGCCCAGCACCTCGATGTTGTCGAACATCACGCCGGCCAGATAGCCCACCCGGGGGTTGGTCAGCACGGCCATCAGGGTCGCGTCATCGGACACCGTGTAGGCCACCAGCCGCACCCCCATGTGGTTCGCCGTGGCCACCATGCAGTCGCTGATCTCCGCCAACGGGATCAGCATGTAGTCAAACCCCAGGTTGAGGGTCGCCAGGGGCACCTGATAGTCCTGCCCGTCATAGGCGCTGTGGATGCGGGGCCAGGGGTAGAGGGTCTTCAGTTTGTACAGGGCCAGCAGGTTGTACGAGGTCACCACGGCCCGGTCGTAGTCCACCTGGTCCCGGATGATGGCCCCCACCGCGCTGGCAATGGCCTCGGCCTGGTCGTCGTTGGTCTTCAGCTCCACGAAGTACTTGTCGAAGCCGCCCAACTGGGGCAGCAGTTCCTCCAGCACAGGCACCTTGTAGCCCCCCGCGATGTTGCACTGGCGAATCTGTGCCAGGGTCTTCTTGCGCGCGTCGCCACTGCAATCCGTGGTGCGGTCCAGGGTGAAGTCATGCAGCAGAATGGGCACGCCGTCGGCCGTCAGCACTACGTCAAACTCCACCGCGTTGGCCTTCTCCTTGGTGGCCTGAAGGACCGCCTCGGTGGTGTTCTCGGGGAACTTGTAGGTGACCCCCCGGTGGGCAATCATCAGCTTGCGGTTGAGGGGGACGGGGGGGGCCTCGTCCAGGTTGCAGGCGTAGGCGGGGGCGTCAAAGTCCAGGGAGGACGAGTCATCCTGCGAACAGGCCACAAGAAGAGAGCTGAGCAGCATCGCAACAAGTGCTTTCATGGAACCTTTCAATACGCGCCCCCTCGGACGCAACGGAAGCCGATGTAGTCCTGGCTTTGGGTGACGGGGTCCGCCTCCCGGTAGGAGCTGCGCATGCGGTAGGCCACGTCCTCGGTGCGCCAGGAGCCCCCGCGGAAGACCTTCTCGGCGCCGGAGTTGGGGCCCACGGGATCCTGCTCGGGGCTGACCGGATACCAGCCTGGACCATAGAAGTCCTGGACCCACTCCCACACGTTGCCCGCCAGATCGCACAGGCCAAAGGGGCTGTTACCCGAAGGCTTGGAGCACACCGGGAAGGTGGCGTCGGTGCCGCAGCCGTCGGCCAGACCCACGGGGCTCATGACGGCGGTGTCGCAGGTGGGGGTGCTGTCGCCCCAGGGGAAGAGGCGCCCGTCGTCGCTGCGGGCGGCGCGCTCCCATTCGGCCTCGGTGGGAAGGCGCCCGCCGGTCCAGTTGCAGTAGGCGGTGGCCTGGTTGTAGTTGACGCAGACCACGGGGTGCTGGGGGCGACCCACGGGGTCCCACTTGCAGCTTGGGGCGCTGCACATGCCGGCAGTGACGCAGCGGTTGTAGGCGGTCTGGGTGACCTCCGTGCGGTCCATCTGGTAGCCCGTCAGGGTGACCTTGTGGTAGGGGCTCTCGTCGGGGTCACAGTGGGTGTCCAGGGGGGCGTTGCAGCCCATGTGGAAGCTGCCCGTGGGGATGCTTACCTGGCCGCTGTCCTGGCACTGCCCGGCGCTGCTGCAAAGCTTGCCGTCGGGGCAGGTGCCGCAGGTGCCGCCGCAGCCATCCAGGCCACAGACGCGGCCCGTGCAGGTGGGGGTGCAGACGGCCCCCGGGAGGGCGCAGCGGAAGCCCACGTCGCCGGCGGTGTAGACGGGCTTCTGGTCCCCGTTGCGGAAGAAGGTGCGGAAGTAGGTGGCCCCGGAGAAGACGAAGCTGGAGCCGCGCAGCACCCGGTAGGTGCCCGTGGCGGGGCCCGTGGGGTTGGTGTTGGCGCCGGACTGGTAGTAGGTGTTGGAGTACCAGTCGGCCACCCACTCCCAGACGTTGCCCGCAAGGTCGCAGGCGCCGTAGGGGCCGTTGCCCGCGGGCCGGGAGCACACCGCGGCGGTGGCGCCGGTGCCACAGCCGTTGCCCCCCATGGACATGACCGTGTAGGAGCAGTTGGGCTGCTGGGTGCCCCAGGGGAACTCTCGGCCGTCGGCGGCCCGGGCGGCCTTCTCCCATTCGGCCTCT
>CAIXZC010000144.1 GCA_903923815.1 uncultured Myxococcales bacterium | reverse complement strand
TACAGCAGGCCCCAGGATTGCCCGGGGTACAGGTTGCCCACCGAGGCCGAGTGGGAATACGCCTCCCGGTCTGGCAGCGACAAGGCCTTCTGTTACTGGGACGCCAGCAACATCGCGGTGTCCTACTTCGAGCTCTACAAGACCCAGTCCAAGGTGGTTGCGTCGTTCGCCAACAACAAGTGGGGGTTCTTCGACATGGCCGGCAACGTGGCCGAGTGGTGCTGGGATCTGCCCCGGACCTATGCCGGCGCCATCTTGGACCCCGTCGGTGCTGCCACCGGCAGCTACCGGATCTACCGCGGCGGCGACTCCTCCGCCACCAGCAATGATCCCCTTCGGTCTGCGGCAAGGGCCTCCAAGGACCCGGCAACTCGCGCCAAGACCGTGGGTTTCCGGGTGGTCCGCTCCCTTCCCAAAAGCTATGTGTGCACCCCCCAGTGCGGCCCCGAACACCCCTGCGGCCCGGACAACTGCGGCGACACCTGCGGTTCCTGCGCCACGGACTGCAGCAATGTGCGGCCCCTGACCTTTGACGCCAACGGCAAGGTCAAGATTTATGGTGAGACCATCGAGTCGGCGAACAATCACGATGGCTTCTGTGGAACCTCATTTGGCGGGGTTGGGCCCGACAGCATCTACTCCTTTGAGGTCCCAGCCAATACTGCCTCGCTGTCCTGGTCGGTGGATGCGCGCTTCACTGCGGTCACTTTCCTGAGGACCAAGGTAACCACCTGTCCCGGTACTGCGGGGACGTGCGGGGTTGCCATCGGCAGCGTCAGCTACCCACCCGCCGGCACCTACTACCTCTATGTTGACGGCAAGGCCATCCGTGATGGCGGCGCCTACACCCTCTCCGTCACCCTCACGCCCATGTAGAGATGCAGTGGGGTCCGCAGGCACTTCCGGCTGGCCGTACCATCACCATCCACCTTCCACCACCACTATCACCACAGACGCTTACTGCGCTTCGCTTCGTGCGGGACTTCCGCGATCCTTGAAAAGCCGCGGCGGGTGGTACAAACTTCGCTGCGCCCGATTGAGGCGGACCCCCACCGGAGAGTGCTCATGACCACCAACCTTGCGCGCGCCGAGACCAAGAAGCTGCTGGCCAGCCTGAACACCGTCATCCTTGGGAAGCCCGAGGTCATGGAGCTGCTGACCGCCTCCCTGCTGGCGGGCGGCCATGTGCTGCTGGAGGACGTCCCGGGCGTGGGCAAGACCACCGTGGCCAAGGCCCTGGCGCGCCTGCTGGGCCTGTCCTTCCGGCGCATCCAGTTCACGTCGGACATGCTGCCATCGGACATCCTGGGGGTGTCCGTCCTGGAGAACGGCCTGGGCACCTTCCGCTTCCGCCCCGGCCCCATCTTCGCCCAGCTCATCCTGGCAGACGAACTGAACCGCACCCCGCCCCGCACCCAAAGCGCCCTGCTGGAGGCCATGAGCGAGGGCCAGGTGACGGTGGACCTGGAGACCCGGCCCCTGCCCAAACCCTTCTTCGTCATCGCCACCCAGAATCCCCTGGAACTGCACGGCACCTACCCCCTGCCCGAGTCCCAGATGGACCGCTTCTTCGTCAGCCTCACCCTGGGCTACCCCTCGGACGTCGAGGAGCGCCGCGTCATAATCCTGGACGACGAGGACCGCCGCATCGAGGCCCTCCCCCCCGTGGCCACCCCCGAGGACCTGCTGCGCTGGCGCACCGAGGTCGAAAAGGTCCGCGTGGACGAGGCCCTGGTGGCCTACATGCAGAACATCATCAAGGGCACCCGCGTGGCCGGCCAGATCAAGCTTGGCGCCGGCCCCCGCGCTGGCATGGCCCTCTTTCGCGCCTCCCGCGCCCTGGCCTTCCTGCGGGGCCGCGACTACGTGGTCCCCGAGGACATCCGCGTGCTGGCCCCCGCGGTCCTGCGCCACCGCCTGCGCCTCACCGGCACCCAGGGCACCAACCTGGCGGAGGCCACCAATCTGGTGCTCAGCATCATGGACGCCGTTCCCATTCCTTGAGGTGACAGGTTGGGATTTCTTCCAAGACCCAAGGGTTTCCACTTCTCCGTGGTCGGCATCGGCTTCCTGCCCTTCACCGCCTCGGCCGCCTACATGGCCTTCCGCTTCTGGTGGTTCAAGGGCACCTGGGTCATCTTCGCCATCCTGCTGCTGGCCAACGCCGCCCTCTTCGCCCGTTGGCGTGACACCCCCAAGCGCCCCGGCTTCCTGGCCCGCCTGGCCCGCTCCAATCGCCTGCTGCCCCGCAAGCTGCACCTCACCCTGGAGGGCCGCTTCCTGCTGCTGATAACCTTCGGCATGGGCTTCGCCGCCATCAACACCGGCAACAACCTCTTCTACCTCATCCTGGGCCTCCTGCTGTCGCTGATCATCCTGTCGGGCATGATGTCCGAGCAGGTCCTGCGCGGCCTCTCCCACCGCGCCTTCTACCCCTCCCGCGCCGTCGCCGGCCGCCCCGCCGTCCTGCGCGTCGAGGTCACCAACCCCCTGCGCCGCTTCCACGCCTGGTCCATCGTGCTGGACGAGGTCATCGACGACCCCGAGGTCGCCCACCGCCCCGG
>CAIXZC010000143.1 GCA_903923815.1 uncultured Myxococcales bacterium | reverse complement strand
CGTCGGTCAGGAATGTGATGAGGGTTATGACGACGGCCACGGCGAAGAAACCAGGCAGACTGACCGAGCGCAGGGAGGCCATGATGGAATCGAGATCCGACGTGTAGGCCATGTAGGAAAGAAGCATGGCGCTTCCTACCCAGGGAATCGACCTCTTGGCCAAACGACGCAGTTCCATTGATGCTCCGTAACCGCCGTCTGAACCGCCCAAGCATTGGCCGGTCCAGCCCAAAACGCGCGGCATTCTAGTACGCTCGTCGGGCAGCAGCCACATCAATCTTCCGCCACAATCATGTTGACAGGCGGAGGCCGCAGGAATTAGGTTCAGGCCTTGGTTTGACGCAAGTTTTCGACCGGGATTGATTGCCTGGCGCAGGGGATGACGGGGGCAGGGTAGTGGGTAAGAAATACATCATTGTTACAGGTGGTTGCGGTTTCATTGGCTCCAACTTCATCCGCCTCCTGGTGAAGGAACGTCCGGACTGGAGCATCCTGAACCTGGACGCCCTGACCTATGCCGGAAACCTGGACAACCTGCGGGGCGTGCAGGGGCACCCCGGCTACCGCTTCGTCCGAGGCGACATCGCCAACGAGGCCTTCGTGCGCCAGCTCTTCTCGTCGCTGGAGGCGCCCGTCGATTATGTGGTGAACTTTGCGGCCGAAAGCCATGTGGATCGCTCGATCCTTGGCCCCAAGGCCTTCATCGAGACCAACGTGAACGGCGTCTTCAACCTGCTGGAGTGCGTCCGCGCCCAGGGCAAGGGCCGCTTCCTGCAAGTGTCCACCGACGAGGTCTTCGGCTCCCTTGGGGACGAGGGTGCCTTCAGCGAGACGACCCCCATCGATCCCTCCAGCCCCTACTCGGCGTCCAAGGCGGCGGCGGATCTGCTGGTGAACGCCTGGTCCCACACCTTCAAGGTCGACACCATCATCACCCGCTGCTCCAACAACTACGGCAGCTACCAGTTCCCCGAAAAGCTGATCCCGCTGATGATCATCAACGCCCGGCAGCGCAAGCCCCTGCCGGTCTACGGGACGGGCCAGAACGTGCGGGACTGGATTCACGTCAGCGACCACTGCCTGGGCATCCTGGCGGCCCTGGAACGGGGCGTCTCGGGGCAGGTCTACTGCTTCGGCGGGCAGGCTGAAAGAACCAACCTCTTCATCACCGAACTGATCGCGCAGACCGTGGCGGGCACCACGGACCTCATCACCTTCGTCAATGACAGGCCCGGTCACGACTGGCGCTACGCGATGGACATCACCAAGGTTCGGGCCGAACTGGGCTGGACCCCGCTGATGCCCTTCGAGGACGGGATCCGCGCGACGGTGGCCTGGTATCTGGAGAACGAGGACTGGTGGAAGCCCATCCTCTCTGGGGACTACCTGGCTTACTACGACAAGTGGTACGGCCAGCTTGCCCCGACCACCAAAGGAGGCAGCTTATGAAGGGAATCATCCTGGCAGGGGGAATGGGCTCACGTCTGTATCCCCTCACGAAGGTCACCAACAAGCACCTGCTGCCCGTCGGCAAAGAGCCCATGATCTTCAACCCCATCAGGGTGATGATCCAGGCCGGGGTCACCGACATCATGGTCGTCACCTCCAAAGAGCACATGGGTGACATCGTGAACCAGCTTGGCAGCGGGCGCGAGTTCAACTGCCAGTTCACCTACCGGGTCCAGGAAGAGGCCAAGGGCATCGCCCACGCGCTGCTGCTGGCCGAGAACTTCGCCGGTCAGGACCGCATCTTCGTCATCCTCGGGGACAACATCACGACGGGCAACCTGAAGCCCCACGTGGACGAGTACCTGCGCCAGGAAAAGGGCGCCAAGGTCCTGCTGAAGCGCGTTGGTGACCCCGAGCGTTACGGCGTCGCGGCCATCGACGAAAAGCAGATTGTCGACATCGAAGAGAAGCCCGCCCAGCCCCGCAGCAACTTCGCGGTCATCGGCTATTACATGTACGACCAGCAGGTCTGGAGCATCATCCGCGGCCTGACGCCGTCCAACCGCGGCGAGTACGAGATCACTGCGGTGAACAACGCCTATGTCCATCTGCACCAGCTGACCTACGGGGTGCTGGAGGCCGACTGGACCGACGCCGGCACCTTCGAGTCGCTGGAACAGGCCAACGCCATGATGTTCAACTGGAACAGAAGATGAGCGGACCGATGATCTCCGTTGTGGTCCCGGTCTATCGTTCGTCGGGCACCCTTGCCGAACTGACGGACAGGCTGCGGGCAACGCTTGATCCCCTGACCTCCGGGGCCTGGGAGGTCATCCTGGTCAACGACGGCAGCCCCGACGACTCCTGGGCGGTGATCTCCCGCCTGTGCGCAACGGACGCGCGGCTGGTGGGCATCAACCTGATGCGCAACTTCGGCCAGCACAACGCGGTGATGTGCGGCTTTGCCCACGCCGGTGGTGACTACGTCGTCACCCTGGACGACGACCTGCAGAACCCGCCCGAGGAGATCCCCCGCCTGCTGAACAAGCTGAACGAGGGCTTCGACGTCGTCTACGGCACCTCCATCGAGACCACGCGGCGGTCCCTGTTTCGGAACCTGGGGTCCCAGATGGTCGTTGGCACCTTCAAGAGGATCTTCGGGGTCGACATCGACATCACCACCTTCCGCATCATCCGCGGGCAGGTGGTCCGGCAGATCCTCTCCTATCAGCGCAGCTTCACCTACGTCGACGGCATCATCGCCTGGCACACCACCAACCTGGGCGCCACCCCCGTCGAACACAAACCCCGCGCCGTGGGCCGCAGCGGCTACTCGCTGGGCAAGCTGCTGAACCTCAGCATCAATCTGCTGACCAACTTCTCGCTGTTTCCGCTGCGCTCGGCCACCCTGCTGGGCTTCGCATTCTCGTTCTTTGGCTTCGCCATGGCCGCCTTCTTTCTGGCCAAGAAGCTGATTCAGGACATCCCGGTGTCGGGCTTCGCGACCACCATCATCGCCGTGACCCTGTTGTCCGGCACGCAGCTGCTGACGGTCGGGGTCCTTGGCGAGTACATCGGCCGAATCCACATCAACATCAGCAATCGCCCCCAATACGCAGTCCGTGAACGGCTGAACGCCAGGACCCAAGACCCCGCCTCATGAAAGCATCAATCGGACAGCAGTTTTTGAGGTCCGCCCTGACCCTTGATGGCGTCATGGCAAACGGGGACATCATGCCCTGGTTCTGGTCCAGGCAGGCGGCTCACCGCTTCGTCATTGAACAGATCCCATTCGCTGAGCTTCGGCGCTGGGGCTTCGATCCGCGCACCGGGAACATCGTTCACGAGAGCGGACGCTTCTTCACCCTCGAGGGCCTCGACGTCAGGACGAACTTCGGTCCCAGGGCCGCGTGGAGACAGCCCATCATCAACCAGGCCGAGGTGGGCATCCTGGGCATCATCGCCAAGGAATGGGCCGGGGTCCTGCACTTTCTGATGCAGGTCAAGATGGAGCCGGGGAACATCAACATGGTGCAGCTTTCCCCCACCTTGCAGGCCACCCGCAGCAACTTCACGCGGGTCCACCAAGGCAAGGCGCCGCCCTACCTTGAGTACTTCCTGAACCGGGGACGGGGCCGGGTCCTGGTGGACGTCCTGCAATCCGAACAGGGCGCGCGCTTCCTCAAAAAACGCAACCGCAACATGGTGGTCCTGGTGGAGGATGAGGTGCCAGTCCTGCCCGACTACGCGTGGCTGACCCTTGGCCAGATCCAGCAGCTTTCGACCATGGACAACATCGTCAACATGGACAGCCGCACCGTCATTGGTTGCCTCCCGTTCGACTTCCTCGACGAGGACCAGGCCCTTCCCCGGGGCCCCTTTTCGCGCATGCTGGTCCAGTCCGCCTGCGCCGAGACCGGGTCGCTGCACGAGACCGGCGACCTGCTGCACTGGTTCACGGATCTGAAGACCAGATACGAGCTTGAGGTCCGCCAGATCCCCCTGAACGACGTCGAGGAATGGCAGCGCACGGCGGACGAGATCCGCCATGTGGACGACGACTTCTTTTCAATCATCGCGTGCCGGGTCGAGGCGGACAGCCGCGAGGTGCCTTCCTGG
>CAIXZC010000142.1 GCA_903923815.1 uncultured Myxococcales bacterium | reverse complement strand
CTCCCGGATGGCCTCCTGAACCTGGTCGGTGATGTTGATGAAGGCCCGCGCCGTGGGCGTGCGAAACAGCAGCTCTTTTCGGTGGCTTTTCATCCTACAGTCCTCCGGCTTTCTTGAGGGTCGCGCCCAGGTCCGCCACGGGCACGGGGCAGCGCCAGCTCCAGTTGTGGGGGCCCACGGTGGCCGGGATGTTGATGCGCCCCGCGGGGGCCGCGCAGGGGTCCGCCGCCGCTGCATCCAACAGGTCCCCAAGCACCTGCACCCGGAAGGCCGACGCCCCCTTGGCCTGGGCCGCCAGCATGGTCCGCAGCGCCCGCGCCTCCTGGCCGGGACCGGGGAAGGGCTGGCCCTCGCCGATACAGTCCCACAGCAGCCGCGCCTCGTCCTGGTTGGCCGCCCACCACTGCAGCGCCGTCTCCGAGTCGTGGGTCGACAGGGACAACACGGACAGGGCCGGCTGGTCCTTCGGGTGGATGAAGCTGCGGTCGCCGTGCCAGCGCCGCTCCCAGCGCTGAATCTTGAGGCCGCAGATGCCAAGGTTTGCCAAGGTCTGCCGGCAGCAGTCGGGGATGACGCCCAGGTCCTCCGCCAGGGGCAGCATGGTGGTGGCGTCCAGCATCATGCGTAGCAGCGCCTCGCCGTGGGCGCCCCAGGTGGCCTCGTCGGCGGGCACGAACACGCCGTCGCGGCCGCTGCGCTGGCCCTCCTTGCACCAGGGAATGGTCCAGATGCGGAAGAAGCCCACCACGTGGTCAATGCGATAGCAGTCGAAGAAGCGCTGGGCATGGGCCAGCCGCGCCCGCCACCAGCCGAAGCCGTCGGCGCGCAGGGCGTCCCAGTCGTAGGTGGGGAAGCCCCAGTTCTGGCCCTCCGGGCTGTACATGTCGGGGGGGGCGCCGGCGCTGGTGTCCAGGCGGAAGTAGCGGGGGTTGCTGCGCACGTCGGCGCTGTCCCGGGAGACCAGAATGGGGATGTCCCCTTGCAGCAGCACGCCGTGGGCCAAGGCCAGCGCGTGCACGGCCTCCATCTGGGTGGTGGCGGCCCATTGCAGGAAGTTTTGGAAGTCCATCTCTGCCTTGAGGGCGGGGGCCTCGGGGGCGGGACCGAAGTCCTCCCAGGAGCGGTAGCCCCCCAGCACCTTGCGGGCCTTGTAGTCCAGGTACTCGGGCAGCCAGGAGCCCGCCGTCGCCGCGAAGGCTGCGACCGCCGGTGCAAGGCTGGCGCCCAGGCGCCGCCAGGCCTGACGCAGCAGCTCGTCCCGGCTGCGCCGCACCCGCTGCCAATCCACCGCGGCGCCACTGTCCGCTGCCTGCAGGCGCTTGAGGGCGGCCGCCAGCTCGGCGTCCTGCTTGAAACCGGGCAGGCGCTCCGGGGCGATGTACACGGGGTCCAGGGCGAAGGCCGACAGGGCCGAGTAGGGGCAGGAGTCCAGCCCCAGGTCGTTCAAGGGTAGGAGCTGCAGCATCCCCACGCCAAGGCCCGGCAACTGGGGCAGCAGGTCCAGGAGATCCTGGAAGTCGCCGCAGCCCGCGCTGCGGGCGCTGTGGAGGCACCAGACGGGGACGCAAAGCCCGGCGCGGTGGCCGAAGCCAACCCGCCGCCAGTGGTCGGCGCTGGGAAGCAGTTCGAAGAATTCCATGGGTCCCACCAAGCAGCAGTTCAGCAACGCGCGCATTGTCGGGCGTGCGCCGGGGACGGTCAAGGGGGGAGTACCGCCTGCGGACAGGATCCGCTTGCTGCGCGCGCGGCTTGGACGGGCGAACTCCGCTTGCTGCGCGCGCGGCTTGGACGGGTCAAGTCGTTGTTTGGGGTTGCGTCGGGGCGGGCGTTGCCATATAAAAGACGCGCTTGTATGCCGGGGACTGCGGTCACCGGCGGCTTTACCCGCAAGGAGGGATCATGGCCCAGTCTTCGTTCGAACTTCGCACCTATACCTTCATTGATCAGCTTCAGCCGGCCCTGGCGCAGTTCATCGCCAAGGACAACCGGGTGTACGATCCCGCCGAATACGACGCCTCTCTGCTGCTGGAACTGGCCCCCGCCATGGAGATCCACCGGATGATCGACCTGGTCCTGAAGCGCACCAAGGTGCGCCTGGGCAGCGTGGTCACCGAGCGCGTCTACGGCATGCTGCTGATCCAGCACGCTGATCAGGGCGAAGTCATTGAGGCCGGTCGCATCGTCATGGCCGAGACGGGCCTGTCCATTGCCAACCGCGCCGAGGCCAAGATCGTGGCCAACCACATCATCCGCGGCGTCGAGCAGGACCACGCCATCTCCTTCACCGGCACCTCCAAGGGCGACATGATCCTGGCCGGCGAGAGCGTCCTCATCATGGAAAGCTCCCCCGCGGGCTACATGATGATCGCCTGCAACGAGGCCCTCAAGGCCGCCAACGTCAAGCTGAACACCATCAAGCCCTTTGGCGCCACCGGCCGTCTCATCCTCTCGGGCACCGAGTCCGAGATTGACTCTGCCTCTGAAGCCGCCAACTCCATCATGGAGCGCATGAACTCCGAGCGGACCGCCATGGCCTCCTCCCTGGCCAAGAAGTAAGCTCCCCGGTGACATTTTCCTTGACAGCGTGGGGGGGGACCCATATAAATCCGCCCCTACGACGAGCCGCTAGCTCAGTCGGTAGAGCAGCAGACTTTTAATCTGCGGGTCGAGGGTTCGATTCCCTCGCGGCTCACTTAGGGAAATCCCGCTCTTTGAAATCGGGTAATGAGGAAGCTTCCGTCCGTCCCCATCGTCCAGAGGCCCAGGACACCGGCCTTTCACGTCGGCGACAGGGGTTCGAATCCCCTTGGGG
>CAIXZC010000141.1 GCA_903923815.1 uncultured Myxococcales bacterium | reverse complement strand
GGGCCCGACGGGCAGCCCTTGCACGACGGCACCGTGTTCGTAGCCCGCACCGAAGCGGCTGCCCAGGCGCAGGCTGCGGCAGCCGGCTGGCACGGCGCGCTGGTGCGTGATCCCGACGTGCTGGACACCTGGTTCTCGTCGGCGCTGTGGCCGTTTTCCACGCTGGGCTGGCCCGAAAAGACGCCCGCCCTGGCCACCTTCTACCCCAACAGCATCATGGAGACGGGCTTCGACATCCTGTTCTTCTGGGTGGCCCGCATGGTGATGATGGGCATCAAGCTGATGGGCCAGCCGCCCTTCAAGGACATCTACCTGCACGCCATGGTGCGCGACGAGCACGGCGACAAGATGTCCAAGACCAAGGGCAACGTGGTGGACCCGCTGGATGTGATGAAGGCCCACGGGGCGGACTCCATGCGGTTCACGCTGCTGTCGCTGACGGCCCAGGGGCGGGACATCAAGTTCGGCCTGGACCGCGTGGAGGGCAGCAAGGCCTTCATGAACAAACTGTGGAACGCCTCGCGGTTCATCTTCATGAACCTGGAGGAGGACGTGGTGCTGCCGGCGCCGCGGGACATCCAGGACAGGCTGCGCAAGGAGGACAAGTGGATCCTGACGCGCCTGGGAGACCTGGTGCGGGACACCACCAAGGCCCTGGCCGAGTACCGCTTCAACGACTACGCCAACCAGTGCTACCGCTTCGTGTGGAACAGCTTCTGTGACTGGTACGTGGAGCTGGCCAAGGAGGCCCTGTACGGGGACGACGCGCAGCGCAAGGAGACCGTCCAGGCGGTGCTGGTGCACGTGCTGGAGACGGCCCTGCGGGTCATGCATCCGGTGGTGCCCTTCATTACCGAAGAGTTGTGGACCAAGCTGCCCGGCCACCGGGGCCCCAGCGTGATGATCAGTGCCTGGCCCACGGCGGACGAGGCCTTCGCGCAGCGCAGCGAGGCGGACGCCTTTGACCGCGTGCTGGAGAACCTGGGCGCCATCCGGTCGATTCGCAGCCAGAACAACCTGCCGCCCAAGGCGAAGGTGAAGGTGTTCCTCAAGCCTCGGGCCCCGGAGTGGGCCAAGGTGAACGCCGACGCCGAGGCCTACTTCGTGCGGCTGGCGGGCGTGGAGGAGTTGGTCATCGACGCCAACCTGGAGCGGCCCAAGGAGACGGGCGCCCTGGTGACGGAGAACGCCGAGGTCTTCGTGTCCCTGACGGGGCTGGTGGACTTCGACGCCGAGCGCGAGCGCCTGCGCGGGGCCATCAAGAAGCTGCAGGACGACATGTCGGGTCTGGAGCGCAAGCTGGGCAACGCGGACTTCGTGGCCAAGGCGCCCGAGGACGTGGTCGAGAAGCAGCGGGCCCGTCTGGACGAGTCGCGTGAGAAGATTGCCGGTCTGGAAGAGCACCTGAAGAGCCTTTGCTAAGGGGGGAACCATGCTTTCATCTCTGGTCATTGGTGCCTGTCTGTCCGTGTCGCTGCTGGGAGCGGAACCCCAGGTGGAGCCCGCGGCGCCCGCCCAGGTAGAGGCGCCCAAGACGCTGCCCGTGGCGCTGGTGGTGGACCCGGTCACGAAGATTGACACGGCCCGGAAGCTGAGTGCTGCCTCGGCGGCCAAGCTGAAGAAGGCGCGGCAGACCCTGAACCGCTGCAAGCGCGGGCGCTGCCCCATCCCCCAGGTGCAGGCCATTCTGGAGGACGCTGCCAAGGACTTCGCCGCCGTGGACCTGCTGCTGACGGAGGCCTCCACGGCCGCCGCCTCCTGCGCCCAGGTGGCTGACACCGTGAACCTGGAGGCCCAGGCCGCCGTGGCTGAGGCCGCTGCCCTGGACCAGGCTGGTGTTGCGAACGTGACCCTGGACGCCAACGCCCTGGGCATGCCCGCCGAGGAGTTCACCAAGCTGTTGGCCGAGGTGGACGCCCAGGTCTTCGCCGAGGACCGCATCCTGCTGGTGCGCGACGCCACCGCCCAGGGGCGCAACTTCAACTGCAGCCAGGCCGCCGCCCTGTTGGCCAAGCTGACCGCCAGCGCGGACCGGCTGGACCTGCTGAAGGTGCTGAAGGGTCGCCTCGCGGACACCCAGAACCTTGACGTCATCTATGCCGAGCTGCACCACCCCGCGGATCTTGAGGAGGCCCGCCGTATCCTGGAAGGAGCCGAGTTAACATGGGAAAGCTGCTAATCAGACGCATCAACACCCTGGCCACCATGAACGCCACCCTGGAGGTGCTGCACGGGGTGGACGTGAGGATCGACGGCAAGGCCATTTCGCAGATTGGGCGCGGCCTGGAGCCCCTGCCCGGCGAGCGCGTGATTGAGGGCCAGGACCTGGTGGTCTACCCGGGCTTCATCAACACCCATCACCATATGTTCCAGACCTTCCAGCGCTGCGTGCCGCGGGTGCAGGATGCCAAGCTGTTCGACTGGCTGGTGGGCCTGTACGAGATCTGGCGGCACCTGACCCCCGAGGCGGTGCACATCAGCGCCATGGTGGGCCTATCCGAGCTGGCCATGTCGGGCTGCACCACCGTGGCCGACCACTTCTACGTGTTCCCCGAGGACCAGCCCGGGGACCTGCTGGACCGCACCATCGAGGCCGCCCGGCAGCTTGGCGTGCGCTTCCATCCGACCCGTGGTTCCATGAGCCGCGGCCGCAGCAACGGCGGCCTGCCCCCGGACAGCGTGGTGCAGACCGAAGACGCCATCATCCAGGACAGCATCCGGGTGGTGGAGGAGTACCACGACCCCGAGCCCTTCTCCATGTGCCGCCTGGCCTTCGCGCCCTGCTCGCCCTTCTCGGTGACCCCCGAGCTGCTGGCCCGCAGCGCCGAGCTGGCCCGCAAGTACAACGTGCGGCTGCACACGCATCTGGCGGAGACCGCCGACGAGACCGACTACTGCAACCACACCCTGGGCATGCGCCCCCTGGCCTTCATGGAAAGCGTGGGCTGGACCGGGCCCGACGTCTGGTACGCCCATGGCATCCACTTCAACGACGCCGAGCTGGAGCTGCTGGCCAAGACCAAGACCGGTGTTGCCCATTGCCCGTCGTCGAATCTGCGCCTGGGGTCGGGCATCGCCCGGGTGCCCGAGATGCTGGCCCTGGACATCCCCGTGGGGTTGGCCGTGGACGGCAGCGCCTCCAACGACTGCTCCAACATGTTGCTGGAGCTGCGCATGGCCACCCTGGTGCACCGCATCGGGACCGGCGTGGACCGCATGCCCGTGATGGACGCCTTGAAGCTGGCTACGAAGGGGAGCGCGAGGGTGCTGGGGCGCGAGGACCTGGGCACCGTGGAGGT
>CAIXZC010000140.1 GCA_903923815.1 uncultured Myxococcales bacterium | reverse complement strand
CCGGCCCCTGGGAAAACCGTGGCCTGGGGTGTTGGGTGGGGGCGAGTGTAATGTGTAAGGTCCTGACCCCCAGGTGCTTACTTGCGCGCCTTGACACTGCTGCGGGGCTGTTCTAGTCTGCCAACCTTGAATATTTGCACCCCGTGATGGAGGTAACTCCGTGGATACGAACAACCCCAATCAGAACAAGAGCAAGGACCTGGATGCCCTGCGCGCCAAGCTGGGTCTGAAGGATGGCCCCAAGCCCAAGCTGCCTGGCGAGGCGGCGGCCCCCACGGCGGCGACCCCCGCGGCCCCCACTGTGAACCCCGAGGGCTTTGACCTGAACTTCGGCGCGGGTCAGGGCAAGGCGGCCTCCGCGAAGGACAAGCCCATTGACTTGACGATTGACGAGCACGCCGTCCAGCCCAAGGGCAAAGGTTGGGTCACCGTCCTGGTGGTCCTGGTGGTGGCGGCGATGTCTGGCTTCCTGGGGCTGCAGTTCGGCAAGAACATGGGCCTGCGCACGCTGTACAACAGCGGCCTGGACCAGGCGCAGTCCTTGAAGGATTACTTCTTCGGGGCCCAGGCGGACCCCAACGGCAGCCCCATCGGCTCCAAGACCGAGGGCCTGCGCCAGTTCAACGAGGCCATCGGCGCGTACTACTCGGGCAGCGCCCAGGTGCTGCGGCAGCTTGCGGCGGTGCTGGCCACGGGGGACCCCGCGGAGCTGGCCAAGCTGGGGGATCTGGCCAAGCACGAGAAGCAGTTGGAACTGCTCAAGGAGCTGAGCCGCATCCTGGACAAGTACACCGGGCAGGTGGAGTACTACGAGCCCCGGGACATGTTCAACGAGCGGGCCTTCAACCCCGAGCTGGTCTACGAAGTGACGCGCTACACCGACGCCGCCAACAAGCTGTACAGCGCGGCCATGGATCTGAGCGACGCCATTCTGCTGGTGGAGGGCCTCAACTGGAGCCCCGCCCCCCCCGAGAAGGTCCCCGGCGAGCTTCTGGTGTGGGCGCCCCGCAAGGAGTACCAGGAGGGCGTGCGCGGCTCTCTGGTGGCCATCCAGGGCAAGCCCGACGAGAAGAAAGAGGTTGTTGAGGACGTGACCTGCGAGGCCGTCAAGCTGCCGGTGCAGGTGCCCAAGTGCCAGGTCAAGGAGGGCGAGGAGCCCTTTGAAGTCCACGAGCTGGACGTCTTTGAGAAGAAGGTCGCCCAGCGGGTGGTGACCCTGCACGAGATGAAGGTCAAGAAGCTGGGCGCCGAGGATGCCTCCGCGACGGCCTCCGGGGCTGACATCATCCAGGTGGATGCCCGCAGCTTCCTGCTGCCCCTGGCCACCTCCGTGCAGCTTCAGTTCCGCGCCGAGATGGTGAACAAGGCCATCATCTTCAACGAAATCCTGGAGAACCTGGACCGCATCCAGGAGAAGGCCTCCTCGGCCAATCCCGAGGCCCTGAAGACCTATCTGGACAAGCTGAACTCCGAGTCTCGCTTCTTCACCATGTAACCCTGACGCCCCGGCGCGGCTCCGGCTGGGCTGGACGATTCTGGAACGGGTGAACCCCATGCACTTCAACAAAACAGAGCTGCGCGCGAGCCTTCGCCGCTGGCTTGTGCCCAGGCGGATCTTTGATGCCCTGCTGCTGCTGCTGGCGGCCTGGGCCCTGGGGGTGGCCCTGGGGGTCATCCGCACGGGGGGCCACCTGGAGCGGGGGCTGGAGGTGCCGCCGCTGATCGTGCGCTCGGTGCCGGAAGGGGCGCCGGTGGCGCTGCAGGGCTTCCTGGGCAAGCCCGTGGTGCTGACCTTCTTTTCGACCTCCTGCCCGGCCTGTCGCAGGGAGCTTCCCGATCTGGACGAGCTGGCCCAGGAGCTGTCCGGGCGGGTCGTGTTCCTGGTGGTAAGCCAGGATCCCCCGGAGGCCCTGGTGGAGTATTGGCGCGCCGAGGGCTTGACCCTGCCCGTTGCCTTCGACGAAGGCGGCACCCACAGCTTCTTTCAAGTGACCCGCATCCCCTACAATGTGATTCTCGATTCCGCCGGTCGGGTGTATGAAGACTTTCTGGGGCCGGTGCGGAGCTCAGACATTCCCTTCTGACAAGGCCGCCCCGTGGGAGGTTCAGTGAAAAGGATGCTGCTGGCAGCGCTGCTGCTGCTTGGTATGGCGGGGTTTGAGCCGGCCTTCGGGGCGGACCTTCCGGCGGAACAAATGAATCAGTTGGAGCAGGCCCTCAAGCTGCTGGAGGCGCGGCGCAACGCGGAGGCCGCGGACCTGCTGCACGAGCTGGTGGTGCAGGCGCCGGGCATGCCCGAAGCCTGGTACTTCCTGGGGCGGGCGCTGCTGGCGGATGGGCGAGGGGCGGAGGCCGTGGGGCCGCTGGAGAAGGCGCTGGCGCTGTCGCCGGGGCTGGATGACGCGCGGCGGCGGTTGGCGGAGGCCCAGTACGAGGTGGGCAACTACGGCGAGGCGTCGCGGAACCTGAACGCCTTCCTGGCCAAGACCAAGGGGGACGCGGAGGCCTACCTGCTGCTGTCCCTGGTGGAGGAGGCGGGGGGGCGGCTGGAGGCGGCGTTGACGGCGGTGCGGAAGGCCTCGGCGCTGGCGCCTGGGCTGGACGGCGTGGCCAGCCAGGAGTTGCGGCTGCTGG
>CAIXZC010000139.1 GCA_903923815.1 uncultured Myxococcales bacterium | reverse complement strand
CGGGCGGATCCGCTTACTTCGTGCGCGGCTTGGACGGACACCGGGCAACCCCCTCCCTTGCGGTCGGGGTTCGGATTCGTTGATGTAGTGAACACCAACGACAAGCAGTCGCCGGCGGGAGCGCGGAGGAGGCGCCTTTGACGCTGGTCGGCAAAGGGGTCGTCCGGAGAGCGAGCGACCAGAGGCGGCTGCGACGGGAAGATCCGCTTACTTCGTGCGCGGCTTGGACGGACACCGGGCAGATCCGCTTACTTCGTGCGCGGCTTGGACGGACACCGGGCAACCCCATCGCTTGCGGTCGGGGTTAGGACAGGCTGGGGACGGAATCAGCGGATTTCGCGGTCCAGGTCGCGGCCCTTGAGGCTGTACTGGAGCCAGGTGCTGTGGAAGAGCTGCCAGCGCTCGTCGATGGGGTCGGAGGGGAGGGGACCAAGGATCACGCCCTCGACCTCGTCGTTCTGGGACAGCGCGAAGATGTCGCCCTCGAAACGCTGGACCACCAGGGCGTCGGGGCCCTCGCCAAGAAGGAACCGATCCTGTTCGGCGCCGAACACGCTGGTGAAGGAGGAGGTGGCCACGCCGGGGGCCAGGGGGAAGTTGCTGCGGCCGGCGAAGTAGGCGCCGTAGAAGATGCCGACGGCCTGGACGAAGTGGGCCACCTTGTCGCCCTCCTTGGGGGCGCTGGCGGGGTCCTGGCCGACCAGGAGGGCCAGGGTGGTCTCCTCGGGGAAGACCTTGTCCCCGCAGTTGGTGGCAGCGTAGACGACCAGACGCTTCTGGGGATCGGAGGTGGGCAGTTCAGTGCAGGGGCTGTCGAAGGGAGCGGGCAGCTTGGAGGGGAAGTAGCCGCCCACGCCCACGGCCTCGAAGCGGAAGGTCCAGGCGCCGACGCGCTGCTCGTCCTTCATTTTGAACTCGGCAGGGATGGCGCTGGCTGGCGGGGGGCCGTCGGGGGCGGCGCCGGGGCCGGGGGCGGCCTGGGGGGCGGCCTCAGGGGCGGTGCCAGGGGCCTGGGCGGCGTTGGGATCGGCGGCGGCCTCGCCGGCTTGCTGGTTCTTCTTCCATTTCTGGGCAGAGGCGGAGGTGGTGCCCTGGGCCTTTTGCATGTCGGAGTAGCGCTCGACGCGGCTGGGAGGGCTGGCCTGGGGTGCCTGGGCCTGGGGCGCGACGGCGGGCGCAGGGGCTGGGGCGGGCGTCTGGTCAGAGCACGCCAGGGCAAGGCCAAGGGCCAGGGGAACGACAAACAGGGTGGTTCTTGTAGCCATATTTACCTCCACGGAGCAGCAAATGTAGCCCACAAGAAGGCTTATAGCAACGGGCTAAGCAGGCGGGCGGCGTTCTCCTTGAAGGCCTGCGTCAAGGGGCGGCGCTGGAAGGCGCGCAGGTTGATCTGGAGGGCCCTGGACTGGTCCCGAAGGAAGGACTGCTCCAGGTTGGCGGCGAGCGCCTGGTCGCAGCAGATGACGTTCAGTTCAAAGTTCAGGCGGAAGGAGCGGATGTCCAGGTTGGCGCTGCCGATGGAGGAGACCTGGCCGTCTACCACGAGGGTCTTGGCGTGGACGAAGCCGGAGGCGTACTCGAAGATGGAGACGCCGGCCTGGAGGAGCTCGGGGTAGTAGGAGCGGCCGGCGGCCTGGACCAGGGGCATGTCGGAGCGGGAGGGCAGCAGGAGGCGCACGTCCACGCCGCGGCCGGCGGCGGTGCGCAGGGCCATGCTGATGGAGGGATCGGGGACGAAGTAGGGGCTGGTGAGGAAGACGCGCTGGCGGGCGCTGGCGATGGCCAGGAACATGGACTCGTGGATGCCCGCGGCGGTGGAGTCGGGGCCCGAGGGCAGGACCTGGACCCAGCCGTCGGCGCCGGTGACGGTGGGCTCGGGCATGGGCAGGGCGAAGGGGTGGCCGCCGGCCATGACCCAGTCATCCAGGAAGACCTTCTCGAGGAAGGCGGCGGCGGGGCCGTCCAGGCGCAGTTGGGCGTCGCGCCAGGGGCCCAGGGCCTGGTCCTGGAGGATATACTCGTCGCCGATGTTGATGCCGCCGGTGAAGGCGGTGGCGTGGTCCACGCAGCAGATCTTGCGGTGGTTGCGGAAGTTGATGCGGTCGGGGTGGGCGTAGCGCAGGTGGGGGGGCAGGAAGAACAGGACCTTGCCTCCGGCGGCGACCAGCGGGGCCAGGGATTTGCGATCCATGGAGAAGGAGCCCAGGCCGTCCAGGAGGAGGCGCACATCCAGGCCCTGGGAGGCCTTGCGGGTCAGCAGCTCCAGGAAGGCCTTGCCCGTGCCGTCGGGGCGGAAGATGTAGAACTCCAGGAACACGGAGGCGGTGGCGGACTCGATGGTGGCGGTCAGTTCGGGGTAGAAGCCGGCGCCGTCCTCGAGGAGCTTGAGGCGGTTGCCGCGGGTGGTGGGGCGGCGGGGGTAGTTGAGCATGAAGAGCTGGCGGGCCACGCCGTCGGGGAGGCGGGTCAGCAGATCGCGCTGGTGGACCAGGTGTTCGTCGGAGAGGAGGAGGGGGGCCATCTGGACCATGCGGCGGCGGACGCGGCGGGTCCAGCGGCGGCCAATCAGGTGGTAGAACAGCAGGCCAAAGCCGGGGACCAGCAGGAGGAACATGATCCAGGCGAGGCCTGAGGCGGGCTCGCGGCGCTCCATGACCACCGTCCAGACGCAGGCCAGGAGGTGGCCGCCAAGGACAAGCAATGCTGCGATCCAGATGAGATGCGTGTACATGCTGGACTGGGCCTCCCGCGACGAGGCAGTATAGTACGGAAACGGCCGGGGGCCCAAGGGGCTTTGTGGTGGGACGGCCGGGAACGGGGAGGGTGCCATGGCGGTTCGGGGCTGGGTGATGCTGGGGCTGGCGCTGGCGGGGCTGGGGTTGCTGCCGGGGTGCGAGGGCGCCGAGGGGCGCGCGGTGGCGACGGTGCAGCGGCTGGTGGCCTGCGAGGAGCGGGGCGACCAGGCCTGCGTGGTGGCCGTGCTGGACCTGGACCGGAAGGCGGAGGGGCTGCTGGGGGCGGTGTACCGGGGGGCCAGACCGGGGCCCCAGGCGGCCTTTCGGGAGCTGCTGGGGCGGCTGGTCCTCAAGTCCATTACCTTAAGGAAGAAGTTCTTCGCCGGTGGGCGCGGGGCCTTTGAGGCCAAGGTCGGGGACGCAGGGCTGGTGACCGTGACCCAGCGGGCGCCGGCGGGGGACTTTGCGTTCGTGTATCTGGTGGATGCCAAGGCGGGGCGGGTGCTGGAGCGCGGCCACGAGCGGGGGGGCGTGAAGGCGGACCCTCAGGTGGTGGTGCGGCGCTTCGTGGAGGAGTGGCGGCAGCGGGCGGGGGTGGAGCCCACGCTGGACGACTATCTGAAAGAGTTTGAGGGCTTCGTGGAGGGGCGGACGCTGCGGACCTGGAAGGTGCCGGGGCGGGGGAAGCGCTGACGGCGTCAGCCTAGGAACACGCGGGGCTTGCCGGCGCCCTCCTGGGGGCCCACCAGACCTTCTTTTTCCATCTGAGTCATGATGCGGGCGGCTTTGTTGTAGCCGATGCCCAGTTCCTGCTGCAGCTTGGACGTGCTGACCCGGCCCCAGGTGCGGGCGAGGCAGACGGCGTCGGTGTAGAGGTCCTCGCTGCCGTGGCGGTTGGGGTCGTAGTCGTCCGAGCCGTACTCGGCCTCGGCGGCCTCGGCGGCGGCCATGATCTCGTGGTTGTACTCGGGCTCGCCCTGGCTGCGCAGGAACTCCACCACGCGCATGCGCTCCTCGGTGGAGACCATGGCGCCGTGGATGCGGTTCAGCTTGGAGGAGCCGGGGGGCAGGAACAGCATGTCGCCGTAGCCCAGCAGGTCGTCGGCGCCGTTCTGGTCCAGCACCACGCGGGAGTCCTGCATGGAGCGCACCTTGAAGGCGATGCGGGAGGGCATGTTGGCCTTGATGATGCCCGTGACCACCTTGGTGGTGGGGTTCTGGGTGGCGATGATCATGTGGATGCCGCCGGCGCGGGCCATCTGGGCGAGGCGGGCGATGTAGGTTTCGACCTGCTTGCCGGAGACCATCATGAGGTCGGCCAATTCGTCGATGACCAGGACGATGTAGGGCAGGGGCTTGGGCTCGTCCAGGTCCAGGGACTCGTCGCGGCGAATGCCGTCGGCACCCAGGCGCATGCGGCTGGCCTTGGCCTTGAGGACGGCGCCGGGGCCCGCCTCGAGGATCTGGTTGTACTCGGCGATGTTGGGGACGCCCATGGAGGACATGAGGCGGTTGCGGCGCTCCATCTCGCCCACCAGCCAACGCAGGGCCACGGCGGCGTCCTTGGCGCTGGTGACCACGGGGTGCAGCAGGTGGGGGATGTCGTTGTAGGCGGTCAGTTCCAGCATCTTGGGGTCCACCAGGATGAAGCGGACCTGCTCGGGGGTCAGCTTGTAGAGGATGGACAGCAGGTAGGAGTGCATGGCCACGCTCTTGCCCGAGCCGGTGGTGCCGGCGATCAGCAGGTGGGGCATCTTGGTGAGGTCGGCGATGCGGGGCTTGCCGGAGATGTCCTTGCCCAGGACCACGGGCAGGGCGTTGCGGCCCTCGGCGAAGGTCTTGTTGGACAGCAGCTCGCGCAGGTAGACGGGCTCGCGGTCGCGGTTGGGCACCTCGATGCCCACCACGTCGCGGCCGGGGATGGGGGCGATGACGCGGACCTGCTCGGCGGCCAGGGCCAGGGCCAGATCCTTGGAGAGGTTGGCGATCTGGGAGACCTTGACGGCGCGGCCGGGCTTGAACTCGAAGAGGCTGACGACGGGGCCGGGGTGGATGCCCTCGACCTCGCCGGAGACCTTGAGGTCGGCCAGCTTCTGGGTCAGCTTCTGGGCGGCGCCCATGAGGGCGTCCTTGTCCAGGGTGGCCTGCATGGGGGGGTGGTAGTCCAGCAACTCCAGGGAGGGGAGCTGGAAGTCTTTTTTCTCAAGGACGTGCAGCTTGGGGCGGGGGACGGGGGGGGGCTCTTCGCCGCCGGTGGCAAGGTCGGAGTCGTCCTTCAGGTAGTCCGGGGGCTCGGCCAGGATGGGCACGGACAGCATGGCCCGGGCGGCGGCGGTGGTGGTGCCTTCGGCGGAGGCGTCCTCCAGTTCGACCTCGACTTCAAGGTCCTGGCGCCAGTCGGAGTCGGCGCGGGAGGGGTCGCGGCGGGGGAGGGTGAGGGCCTCGGGGGAGGAGTGCTCGTAGAGGGTCGGGGCCCGCACGGCCTTGGTGGGCTCGCGGGGAATGTTTTGGGGGACGTCGCGGGGGATAGCCAGGCCCGAGGTCTCGTAGACGGGGCGGCTGTCCCGGGTCTTCTCCACGGGGGCGGCCTCGTCCTGGGGGCCGCTGGCGAAGCGATCGCGGGCGTCCAGGTAGAAGTCCCAGAGGTCCGCGGCGGCGTTGGCGAAGGAGCGGCCGGCGGAGGCGGCGAGGCTTTGGGGGGTGCGGGCGCTGAACAGGCTGATGCCGGCCACCGTGAAGAGGGTGGCCAGGACGGCGGTGCCCGCGTCGCCCATGACTGCGCTGGTCAGCTCGCACAGGAGGGAGCCGATGAAGCCACCGGCGCCGTCGGGCCAGTCCAGGGAGTAGCCGACGGCCATGTGGGCCAGGTACAGGAAGCCCACCACGAAGAGGCCGCCGCCGATGGCCTGGCGCCGCTTCAGGTGCCAGGTGCCGTGGCGCATGATGGCGATGCCCACCCAGAAGGCGCCGGCGATCAGCAGGAAGGACCCCAGGCCTATGGCCTCAAGGAGCAGGTGGGAGATGGCGGCCCCAAAGGGACCGATGAGGTTTCCCACCTCCAGGGCCTTTTCGTCCGCTGGCGAGTAGGAGAACAGGGACAGGAGCACCAGGCCCGAGAGGGCGCAGGTGACCAGACCCCAGATGCTGTTCTCCAGGCGCAGCATGAAGGATTCCCGGGACAGACTCTGACTGGTTCGGCTTTGACTCATGGGCGCAGACCTCCGTCCCGTATAGTAGAACGGGTGCGCGCCAAGGCAAAAAAGGCGGCAGAGGGGTCAGGGGGTGGGAAGTGTAATGTGTAAGGTCCTGACCCCATCGTGCCAACGCTGCTGGCGCCAGGGGGGCCAGGAGGCGGGGAGGGCGGCCTGGGCGGCGGCGAGGGCGGCGGCGGCACCGGCGGGGTCCT
>CAIXZC010000138.1 GCA_903923815.1 uncultured Myxococcales bacterium | reverse complement strand
ATTCTGGCCCGGGATGGGCTGCAGCAGGCGGCGGGGAACAAGCTTCGCCATGCCCTGGGCAACATGACCAAGAACCGGTTCTCGGGGCTGGGCCTGGGCGCTGTGGTCACCTTCCTGCTGCAGAGCTCCAGCGCCACCACGGTCATCCTGGTGGGGCTGACCTCGGCGGGCATGATGTCCTTCGCCCGTACGGTGCCTGTCATCCTGGGCGCGGACATCGGCACCACCTTCACCGTCCAGCTCATCTCCTTCAAGGTGGCGGATTACGCGCTGGCCCTGGTGTTCGGCGGCTTCATCATTTCCCAGGTGGCCAGGCGCTTCACCATGCGCTGGTACGGCAACGTCATCGCCGGCTTCGGCATGATCTTCTACGGCATGGCCGTCATGTCCGGCGCCACCGCGCCCTTGAAGGGAAGCCCCTGGTTCATGGACCTGATGGTCAGCATGGGCGACAACCCCATCCTGGGCATCCTGGTGTCCACGGCCTTCACCGCCGTCATCCAGAGCAGCGCCGCCACCATCGGTATTGTCCTGGCCCTGGCGGCCAACGGCGGCATGGACATCACCGCCGCCATCGCCCTCATCCTGGGCGCCAACATCGGCACCTGCGCCACGGCCTTCCTGGCCACCTTCGGGGCCACGACCCAGGGCAAGCAGGTGGCCTATGCCCACATCCTCATCAAGATCTTTGGCGTCATCATCTGCACGCCCTTCATCGAGCCCTTTGGCGAGCTGGTTGTGTACGTCTCGGGTTCCGACCCGTCCCGGCAGATAGCCAACGCCCATACCATGTTCAACTTCCTGCTGGCCGGCGCCTTCCTGCCCTTCTCCGCGCCCATCGCCAACCTGGTCGTCAAGCTCATCAAGGACAAGCCCGCGGAGAACCGCTTCGGGCCCCTGTTCTTGGACAACCGCCACCTGGAGACCCCGGCCCTGGCCCTGGGCGACGCCGAGCGCGAGCTGGCCCGCATGGGCGAGTTGGTGGAGAAGCAGATCGGGAAGTCCCTCAAGGCCTTCACCGCGGACGACCTGAACTACATCCAGCAGATTGAGGAAGCCGACTCGGACATCGACCTGCTGAACAAGGACATCAAGCTTTATCTGGCCCGCATCAACGCCAACAACCTGTCCTCGGCCCAGCTTGAGCGAGAGTACTCCATCGTGGAGTTCGCCGCCGAGCTTGAGAACGCCGGGGACGTGGTCACCAAGAACCTCATGTACCTGGCCAAGAAGCGCATCCAGAAGGGCTACCAGTTCTCCAAGGAGGGCCTGGAGGAGATCAAGCGCCTCCACGACGCCACGCTGGAGCAGTTCCGCCTGTCCGTGGTGGTGTTCAACTCCAAGGACCCCGAGCTGGCCCGCCGCGCGGTGGACTGCAAGCATGGGGTACGCAACCTTGCCCAGGAGCTGAAGACCAACCACATCCGCCGCCTGCACCAGGCCAAGCCCGAGACCATCGAGACCACCTCGCTGCACATCGACGTGGTCGAGTCCTACCTGCGCATCTGCTCCACCGTGACCCGCGCCGCCTACCGCTTCCTGGGCCCCCAGGAGAAGAAAGACACCAACGGCAACGGCAACTGAGACGGCCGGATCCGCTCCCTCTGGTCGCGGCTTGGACGAACAATTGTCCAACCTGGCCGCGCACGACGAACAATTGTCCAACCTGGCCGCGCACGACGAACAATTGTCCAACCTGGCCGCGCACGCAGTAAGCGGATCTTGAAACGGCTGGATCCGCTCCCTTTGGTCGCGGCTTGGACGGGCAACCGCTGCGGCTTGGACGGGCAACCGCTGCGGCTTGGACGGGCAACCGCTGCGGCTTGGACGGGCAACCGCTGCGGCTTGGACGAACAACCTTGCCGGAAACCCCGACTCGTAATACTCTTCCCGCTTCCCGGCGCGAGGGCCTGGGGGAAGGGTTCGTATGGAAGGCAATCTCCTGTTTGAAGCTGTGCTGGTGCTGGTGCCCATGATCATGGCGCTGTGCGTCCACGAGTTCGCCCACGCCTGGAGCGCCAACCGGCTGGGGGATCCCACGGCGCGGCACCAGGGGCGCATGTCCCTCAACCCCATTGTCCACATGGACCTCTTCGGCACCCTGCTGCTGCCGCTGCTGTCCCTGCTGTCCCACTCCTCCTTGTTCTTTGGCTGGGCCAAGCCCGTGCCGGTCAATCCGCTGCTGTTCACGCGCAAAGTCACCATGCGCACGGGCATGATGCTGACCGCCGCCGCCGGTCCCATCTCCAATCTCATCTTCGGGTTCGCCTGCGTGGCCCTGCTCAAGGTGGTGGTGGTGACGGGCTTCCAGAACGAAGGTGTCCTCCTGCTGCTGCAGAAGCTGGTGGGCATCAACTTCGTGCTGGCCTTCTTCAACCTGCTGCCCGTGCCTCCCCTGGACGGCGGCAAGGTCCTGGCGGGCTTTGCGCCCCGCCCCGTGCTCAAGGTGCTGGATACCCTGGAAGCCAACCCGCTGTACGGGCTGGGATTCTTCCTGCTGATAATGGGCAGCGGCGTACTTGGCTACGTCATCGGGCCCCCGGTCCAGTTGATGTACTGGCTGTCCTTTTCCCTTTTTGGCCTCGTCTAAGGAGCCCCATGCGCGAGCAATCAGATAGCAAACCCAAGAAGAAGCCGGCCGCCAAGCGGGGCCCCGCCCCCAAGCCCGCGGGGCGCCGAAACAACAGTGGCCCAAGGCCCTCCAGGCCCAAGCCCCCGGAGGGCAGCCGGGAGGACAAACCCGCGCGCCCCAGCCGTCCCCCCCGGGATGACGCCAAGCCCGGTGGCCGGCCTGCGCGCCCCAGCCGTCCCCCCCGGGACGACGCCAAGCCCGGTGGCCGCCCCGCGCGCCCCAGCCGTCCCCCCCGGGAAGACGCCAAGCCCGCAGGCCGCCCCGCGCGCCCCAGCCGTCCCGCCCGGGATGACGCCAAGCCCGCCGGCCGCCCTGCGCGCCCCAGCCGTCCCGCCCGCGACGACGCCAAGCCCTCCGCCCGTCCTCCCCGCCCCCCCGTCCGGGGCACCGACGAGAAGGCCCGCCGCCCCCAGAAGCCCAGTCGCGGCCGGGGCCCCTCCCGTCCCCCCGAGGAAATCCAACTGGATGTCCCCCAGGAGCTGCGCCTCTCCCGCTACCTCTCCATGGCCGGGGTCGCCTCGCGCCGCGCCGCCGAACAGCTCATCCTGGACGGCAAGGTGAAGGTCAACGGCTACGTCGTCAGGGTCGTTGGCACCAAGGTCAACCCCAACAGCGACCGCGTGGAGGCCGACGGCCAGCCCGTCAACGCCCAGGGCCCACTGAAGGTCATCCTCCTGAACAAGCCCAAGGGCTGCATCTGCAGCCGCAAGGATCCCGAAGGCCGCGAAAGCGTCTACGACCTGCTTGGCGCCGCCGGCCAGGGGCTCTTCTCCATCGGCCGCCTGGACTACAACAGCGAGGGCGTCCTGCTGTTCACCAATGACGGCAATCTGGCCCAGTCCCTCATGCACCCGTCGGCCTCCGTGAAGCGCCTGTATCGCATCCGCATCCGCGGCCTGGTGGATCCCCAGTTGGGGCGCCGCCTGCTGGAGGGGGTGGAGAGCGAGGGGGAGATGCTGGTAGCCGAGGAGGCCTGGGTGGATGGGCAGACCAAGAGCCACTCCTGGGTCACCGTGGTGCTGCGCGAAGGCAAGAACCGCCACCTGCGCCGCATGTTCGAGGCCCTGGGCTACACCGTGGCGCGCCTGGTGCGCGTCCAGTATGCGGGTCTTGAGACGGGGCAGCTTGATCCCGGCCAGTGGCGCGAACTGGGCCCCGGCGAGTTGAAGGCCATCACGGCCCTGGCGGCGGTGGTCCACCGGACCCGCGCCCCCCAGTAGTCATTCCAGGAAATCATCCGGCCAATAGCGGCAGTGCACGGACAGGCCCAGGGTCCATTGGGGATTGGTGTCTCCAAAGAGAGCCACGGCGCCGAACTCCAGGCCCAGGCCCCGGTCCCGTCGGGGCCGGTAGTCCACGCCCAGGCCCAGGTGCAGCTCTCCGAAGGCCCGGCTCTGGTCGTCCCCAGCCAGCAGGCTTGCCGCCCGCGCCTGGGCTTGCAGGTAGGGCACCACGGAGGTGGCGTCCAGGGCGAACTGGGTGCTGAGGCCGGCGGCCGCGTAGCCTCCCTCGAAGGGCGCCACGCCATCCCCCCGCAGCCCCCCACCAGCAACAAGCGGCAGGCCCAGGGTCCAGAAGTCGCCCAGGGCCCAACGGGGCTCCAGGCGGGCGGCAAGGTGGCCGCAGGCGGGGGTGCCCGTGGGGACGCTTTGGACCTCCTCCACGCCCAACAGCCAGGAGCGGTCGCCCTCGAATGCGAAGCCGTCGTGGGGGCAGGCCAGCAGTCCCAGTCCCAGCAGGGCGGCGGTCAGGAAGGGGCGCAGGCTCATGGCTGCACCGGCGCCAGGTTCAGCACCTGCCCGTGGCTCTTCCAGGTCTTGGGGGGTTTGCCGACGGCGGGCAGCAGCTTGCCATCAGCGGCCTTGAAGGACAGCCAAAGCGAGCCAACAGGGCCCTTGGCGCCGGCCTTCAAGGGCAGCTCGAAGCGCTCCAGGTAGACCTTGCCCGGGGTCCAGCGCGAGGAGGGCAGCAGGCCGCCCAGGGGCCAGGCCACCTTCTTGGTGATCACGCGGCCCTTGGGGTCACGCAGGACCAGTTGCAGCCGGTAGTCCTTGGGCAGCTTCTTGACGACCTTGAGGAACAATTCGACCTGCAGCACCTGGCCCCGGCGACCATCCCGCTTGAGGGCATGGCGGACCCCCACGCACTTGAGGCTGCCACCCCCGAAGGTGGCCTTGCAGGCGGGCACCTCGGCGGGCAGTTTGTCCAGCACGAAGGGGGAGACCCGCTCCTCGTAGAGGGCCATGCTGGTCTGTTCCATGAAGTCCAGCAGGAGAGCCCGCAGCTTGGTGGCCATCTGCCGGTGCTGGGTGGCCACGTCGCTCTTTTCGCGGGGGTCCTTGTCCAGGTCGAACAACTGCTCCCGGCCCTCGGTGAATTGGTAGATGTACTTCCAGCGCTTGCCCGTGGCGGACTTGTGGATGCGGCCGCCCAGGCCCTTGCTGCCGCCAAAGGTCTTCTCGGAGAAGATGTAGCGCTGGTCGTCCCGCAGGCCCCCGGCGTAGTCCAGGAGGCTGCGGCCCGGGAGGCCCGGTTCGGCCAGACCCGCGGCGTGCAGCAGGGTGGCGGCGATGTCGATGTTGCCCACGGGGGAGTCCACGCTGCCGGGGGTGAGGCCCGGGGCCCACAGCACCAGGGGGACGTGCAGAAGCTCGCCGAAGAGGCCGTAGGCATGGGTTTTGCGGCCCCGGTCGGAGGGGAAGCCCTCGCCGTGGTCGGCGGTCAGGATGACCACCGTGGGGCGGGTCTTGGCGCGCTCGAATACCTGGTCCAGAAACTGGCCGATGTAGCGGTCGGTGTAGGCCAGCTCGGCGTCATACAGCCCCTCCAGGTCGTCGCCGAAGCCCTCCACGTCCGGGTGCTTCATGTAGGACGAGTGGACGTCGTAGAAGTGAACCCACAGGAAGCCCGGACCGGCGTCCAGGTTGGCCAGGGCCTCGGTGGCCTTCTCCAGCACCTGGGGAGACGTGATGCGGTAGGCGGGGTCCGGCGTGGCCAGGTCCGAGTCCACGCTGCGGAAGCCCTGCAGCAGGTTCCAAAGGTTCTGCCGCGTGTAGATGATGGTGCTGACCGCGGAGGTCGCGTAGCCGCCGTCTTCATTGAGGATCTCGGCCAACATGCGGTTGCTGTCCGAGATGCGGGGCGGGTTGCCGTGGTCCTCGTAGAGCAGTTGGTAGGGGTAGCGCCCGGACAGCACGGAGGGCATGGAGGAGATGGTACCCGTGCCCTGGCTGTAGGCGCGCTCAAAGACCACGCCGCTTTTGACCCACTGGTCCAGGGCGGGGGTGGTGGGCCGGCCGTAGCCCAGGAAGCCCGTGTGGTCGGCGCGTAGGGCGTCCACCGTGATGAGCACCAGATCGGGGGTCTGGGGGAAGCCCGCGGGGAGGAGGCCCCAGGTGTTCTCGGCGCGCTGGCGCACGGGGCTGGCGTCGCCGCCCACGCAGTTGTCGTCGATGCCGTTGCCGGGGATCTCCATGGCGAAGGGGCCAATGCCGGCGTCGAAGGGCGCGCAGTCCCCGTCGGAGAACAGGGCGGAGGCGCCGTCGCC
This sequence comes from uncultured Myxococcales bacterium, assembly GCA_903923815.1. GTDB lineage: Bacteria > Myxococcota_A > UBA9042 > CAIXZC01 > CAIXZC01 > CAIXZC01. The sequence continues at coordinate 6,894 of CAIXZC010000138.1, read as the reverse complement.
GTCGAAGTCGCCCAGGCCTTTGTACAACTCCAGCACCGCAGAGAGGGGGCCCTCCGAGGCGGGGTTGGTGGCCATGAAGTCCCGCGAAAAACCGGGCAGGATGGCGGCGCCGGGGGCCAGCACCAAGATGATGAACAGGGGGAGCGCGGGGGGACGCCAACGCAGGGCAGCGGCGAAGGAGAGGGCCAGGGCCAGGGGTGCAACCAGCACCCAGAGAACCTTTTCCCAGCCAAGCAGCGCCAGAGTGTCCCGGAACAACCACAGGGTCGGCAGCAGCACCAGCAGCAGGCCCAAGGGGGGCAGGGACAGCCACAGAGTCCCGGGCAGGTGCCGGACCTTGGGCCACAAACGGGCCGTCAGGCCCGCCCCCAACACCCGCGCCAGTCCCAGCAGCAGCAGCCCCAGGGCTGCCAGCAGCACCGCCACGAGGGCGGCGCGCAGCAGTTCGTGATTGAAGGCCTTGGCGGCCACAAGTTGGAGCCCCAAACCGCCCCCCACGAAGACCAGCAGGGCCAGTCCCCGGGAGGTCAGCAGGGCCAGCAGCTCAAAGGCCCGGGCGGGCTGGGAGAGATGGGCAAAGAGGGCGCCGGCACGCCGGGGATCGGCCCAAGGGAAGGGCAGGGACAGCAGCCGCAACAGACCCAGCGCCAGCAGCACCGGCAGGGCCGCCAGGCCGAAGTTGAACAGAGGCAGGACGGGCAGCCACAGGGCGGAAGGCAACCCCTCCAGGTGTAGCCCCAGGTCCGCCAGGGTCTGGCCCAGGGCCAACAAAGCGGACGTGAAGAGGGCCCAGACGGCCAGGAAACTCCAGCCCATCAGCGGACCTCCTCGGTGGCACCAGCGGCCCCATCAAGGTAGGCGCGAAGCTCGGGCCTCAGATACGCAGGGGCGCTTTTGAAGAGGGCCAGCCGGAACCAGCGCTGGGCCTCCGCGCGGCTGCCCTGGGCAGCCTTGATGCGGCCCAGGTGGTACAGACACTCGCCCAGGCCAGAGGGGGCCGAGAAGTCAGCGGCCTTGAGGGCAGCCAGCACCTGGCGCTCGGCGTTGGTGAGGTCGCCCTTCAGGAAGGCCAGCCAGCCCAGCGTGTCCAGGTAGAAGGGGGTCTGGGAGGGGTCCAGGTCCAGGGCGCTCGTGACCAGGGCCTGGGCCTCGTCCAGCTTGCGCCCATCCAGGGCCAGCAGGTAGGCCAGATTGTTCAGCAGGCCAGGGTTGCCGGGGCTACGCAGCAGGGCCCGCCGATAGACCTCCTCGGCCTCCGCCGAGCGCCCCAGCGTTCGCAGGGTCTCGGCCTCCTGGGCCAGCAGCCACTCGTCCCCCGGGGCGTCCTTCAGCAGGGCCCGGGCGGCGGTCAAGGTGTACTCCAGCATGGCGATGCCACCGGGGCTCTTGCGGGCTGCAGCATCCAGGTCCAGCACGGTCTCGGCCAGGAAGGCCAGGGCCTGCCGCCGGTCCAACCCGTGGAAATAGACGCGAAGGACCTGCTGCACCATGGGCATGGGCATGCCAGCGTCCAACAAGCGGATGGCCAGGAAGGTGCAGCGTTCCTGACGGGCCTCCAAACCCCGGGCAGAGCGACGGGCCAGCTCCAGGGCGCGCTCGAAGTTGCCCAGACGGGCGGCCTCCAGGGCGGCCCAATAGCTGGCGCCGGGGGTATAGGCCCGGGCATTGGGAGGCATGGCCTTCAGCAGGTGGGTGGCCAGGGGCAGGCCCTCGGCCCGGGGGGGCAGTTGCTCGAAGAAGGCGGCCAGCAGGAACTGCCGCGCGGGGGACTGGGCCAGGGCTTGATCCGCCAGGCTGGTGGCCTCCGCCGCTTTGCCCGCCTCCCCGGCCTCCATGGCACGGACCGCCAGCCCCCGGGGGTGCTGGACCGTGGCCAGCAGCTCGGCCGCCACGTCGTCCTGCCCCAGGGCTCCAAGGATGAGCCCAAACTGCATGGCCAGTTCGGCCCGCTGGGGCTCGGGCAGGTCCGCCAGCAGGGCCCTGGTCGCCTTGGCAATCTGAGTCGGGTCGCCCTCCAGCGCCACCACCTTGAGCTGCTCTATGGCCAGGCTCTGGGCGGCGGGGAAGCTGCGGCGGCCAAGCGCCAGGATCTCCTTGGCGAAGCCCAGATCCAGCTTGGAGATGGCCCCGTCATAGAACTCCTGCAGGGTCTCCAGGCCACCGCCCGACACCAGCCCCGACGCGAGGGCCCCACGGGCCCCCGGCAGGTCCGCCGCCATCAGGCGGTTCCGCATCAGGGCCAGGGCCTCCGGGGTCGGGTTGTCGGCCAGCGGAATGGCGGTCCGCAGGGACAGGCCCACCTCCTCGCCCAGATCCAAGCGGGAGGCCAACCCTGCCAATCGAACGCGGGCACCGTGGCGCGTCGCTCCAGAGCCGGACGCAGCCAGCAGCTTGCGGGAGAGGTCCTGGAAGGCCTGGGCCCGCGAAGTGGAGGCCAGGATGGTCTGGAACATCAACTCGTTCTCCTCGGCCCGCCGGGTCCGAGCGTGCTGCATGGCGCCGTCCTCGTCCTCGGGGGTGGCGCCGGGGCCCTCCGCACTTCCCGCCAGCAACTGCTGCTCCAGGAAGGCCAGGGCCTGGGCGCGCTGTCCCGCCCGATTCAACGAAGCGGTCACGGCGGCGGCGGCGGCGGGGGAAAGGGAGGCCAGCCCCTCGGGGGAGGGCAGCTTGACCTGGGTCTGACCCTGGCGCAGGGCCTGCTCCACGTAGACGGGCATCCACCAGGGCGAGCGGGAGACGGGCAGCTCGCTGGCCATCAGGTTCAGCACGGCATCCCCGCAGCCGGCGTCGTGCAGACGCAGCACCAGGGAGGAGAGATCGGTGGAACTGGCGGGGCCCCGGGAAAGGGACAGCAGGTCCTTCAGGTCTCGGGCTGCGCCCGCACAGTTGGGCTTGTCTCCAAGGCCTCTGGCCAGGATCTGGACGCGCAGGGTGGGGGAACCGGGGAACTGACGGGCCAGGCGGTCCAGCACCCACAGGGACTGTTCCTTCAGGCCCGACTCCCACAGCAGGGCCGACACGCCTCCGAACAGTGCCAGCACGGGGCCCGAGACCTCGGCCTGGTCATCGCCGAAGCGGGGCATCTCGGCAAAGGTCTTCTCCAGGAAATCCATGATGAGGGCGCGCCCGTGCTGGGAATCTCCCGCCGCCAGCAGGTGCAGGCCCAGGGACAGCGCCCCGGTGCCAGGGCGCCCCTCAAGCAGTGCCGTGGCCTCGGCGTCAAAGCCCAGGTTGTAAAGCTGCTCCGCCCGCTCCTCCACGAAGTAGGGCAGGGTGACGCGGGACAGCCTGGCAAGCACGGCCGAGAGCCGCTGCTCCTGGCCCGTGATGGCGTAGTGGCGCAGCAGGAAGCTGAACACGTCCGAGGCGGCACCATCGGTGCCCAGGGCTGCCTCATCCAGCAGGTCCTGGAGGCCGTCGCTGAGGCCATCCATCTGGAGGCTTCGCACCAGCGGCAGGGCCAGGCTCATCAGCTCAGGGGAGGACTTGAGGGCCTGCCCCAGCAGGGCCGCGCCCCGCTGGCGGTCGCCCAGTTCCAGGAAGACGGCCGCGGCCGCCAGGGCCGTGGGGCCATCTTCTGGCACGCGCTCCAGGGCCCGGTCAAACACCGCTACGCAGGCCTGGGGCTGACCGCCGACCCGCAGGGCCGAGCAGGCCTCCGCGGCCGCCTTCTGGGGTTCCGGACCTCCCGAAACCGCCGCCAGGAAGTCCTCCATGGCCTCGTCCTTGCGCCCCTCCTCGAGGGCCAGGGTGCCGCGCACCAGGGGACTCACGTTGAGGTCCGGGAAGCGAGACGAACAAAGCCGGAAGATGGCGCCCGCCTCAAGCCGCAGGCCTGCCTTCAGGGTCTGGGCCAGGATGAGATCCAGGGCCTCCGCGGGCTGGTCCTCAAGCTTGGACTCCAGGTAGCGCTGGACCATGCCCGGCACCTTGGGGTCCTGGGGAGCGCCGTCCAGGATGCGGCGCGCCGACAGCACGCCCAGGTAACGCCGGAGGGTGCGCTCGTCACCCGGACGCAGGTTCAGGGAGCGCCCCAACAACTCGGTGCCACGCTCCAGGCGCCCCAGCAGGGCACCGCTCCAGCCTGCCATGGCCAGAAGCTCGGGGGAGGACGAGGCCGCCAGCGAATCCAACCACTGGTCCGCCTCCCGGGCCCCGCTCTGGTGAGCCGCCTCAAAGCCGGTGACAAACAGCGACCTGCCATCCAGGCCGTTGTGGGACAGCAGATAGTCGGCCGCCAGCCGGGCGCCAAGCTGGGGCTTGCCCTGCTGCACCAGATCCTCCACCAGGGCGTCCGTGCGGTGCTCTGGGCAGGCGGTCACGAGGCGCTTGACCAGGGCCTCCTCCAGGTCGCCCTGGTCCGCCACCGCGGCCAGGGCGCGGATGGTCAGGGCGCTGCATTCCACAGACGGGTCCGCCGAGTCCAGGTCCGCTTCGGTGACCAACTGGGACGCCACCAGCGAGGCCCCCGCCCGGGTCAGTCCCTCGGCCAGCGCGATCCTGGCTTCCCGGGGCATGGTCTGGGCCTTGGCGATGGCGCGGGCCCTCTCCAGGGCGGCCTCCTGGGAGCGCCGCGCCAGGGCGGGCAGCAGGGCCGCCTCTTCCGTCTGGGGCAGGGAGTTGACGTGCAGCCCGGAGGCCAGCAGCAGGCCCGCCGCGTCATCCGCGGTGTCCTGCCCAAGGAGGGTCAGCAGCAGGGGCGTCAGGCGATTCCTGGCGGCGTAGTCGGACCCCGCGGCCCGCACCCAGGCAGCCAGCCGGGCCACGCGCTGGTCGTCGCGACAGGCCAGCAGCAGAGCGGAGCGCCGGTCATCCTCCAGGGTGGTCAGGTGTTCGGGGACGCAGTCCGGGCAGCCGGCGTACCAGTCGTTGCCGGAGGAGAAGACGCCGGGACTTTCCAGAATGTCCAGGGCCAGGCAGGGGAGGGGGCCCGAGCTTTGATTGGGAGACACCAGGGCGGCCCACAACTCACGCTTCTTCCAGGGACTGAAGTCCGCCAGCCCCTTGCGCACCGCAGCGGCTAGGACGCCGTCCTTGGGCACCTCGGGGAGGGCCGCCAGCAGCGTCTGGAGGGCCAGGTCCGCCTCCAGGTAGGTGGCAGGTCCGGGCAGGCCTTGCAGGTGCTTCTGGGCCAGGGGCAGCAGGCCGCGCTTGCGCAGGGCGGAGAGGAACGATCCAGCCACCCTCATACGGCCCTCGCGCTGGGGCAGGGCCAGAAGGAAGATCTCGGCGCCACGGGGGCCGGCCAGGGTCTCGGGGGACAGGCAGCGGGCCGCCGTCAGGAAGCCTTCGGTGCCCAGGGCCTGGGCTTGAAGCTGGGCCAGCAGCAGGGTCTCGGCCTGGGCCCGGAAGCCCAAGCGGCACAGCAGGTTGGCGGCCACGTCGGCCTGGGCGCCCTCCAGCCCGGAGAGCTCCAGCGTCGCCTTCTCGTTCTTGGCGACCTTGGCCTTGAAGGCGGCGGTCAGCACCTTGGTCAGGGGAGTCGCGGGGGCCTTGGCCAGCAGCGCGTCGCCCTCCGCCCAGCCCTTGACGTTGGCCAGGAAGGTCAACTCCAGTTCCAGCGCCCGGGCCGAGAAGGACTCGGCGGTGGCGTGGTCCAGCAGCAACGTGTGGGCCTTGGCCGGCTGCCCCGCGGTCCACAGCATGGCAACGCGGTCAGCCAGCAACTCCCAGCGGGCGCCGTGAAGACCCTCAAGGCGGCTGAAGAACTCCGTAGCCTCCACGACCATGCCGAAGCGCCCCAGCAGCCAGGCCGCCTGCTTGAGCCGCGCACTTTGCAGTTGGATGTCGCCCCCCTGGCCACAGAAGGCCTCAAGCTGAATGACCGCCTCCTGGCGGCGGCCGTCCATCAGCAGCAGGCGCGCCAGGTGCAGCGGCACGTCGGGGCTGCCCAGGGGCCGGGAGCTCATGGACAGCAGGGAGATGGCGGTGGCGAAGCGGAAGCGCTGCTCGGCGATATTGGCCAACTGCAGGATGCGGGCGTCGGCGTCCGGCCCGTCCTGGGCGGCAAAGGCCTGGGCCAGTTCCAGCAGCTGCTGATCCCGCCCCAGCATGGTCAGGCAACGGGCCAGGGCCTCCAGGGTCGTGGAGTCCTGCACCAGGGCCTTGGGGTCCAGCACCTTGTAGAGGTTCAGGGCGCCGTCGCAACGTCCGGCGGTGGCCAGGGCGGCCAACTGGCGCTTCAGCAGCTCCAGGTGCCGCGGGGCCAGTGCGCCGTGGGGTCCTGCAAGCATCAACTCCAGGGGGCGGGCGGTCCCACCCTGACAGCCCGATTGGTCATCCAGGATCTGGCCAATCCAGTCGGCGGCGGCCTGCTGGAGGGCCAGGTTCAGTTGGGCATCGGGCTTCTTGGCAGCCTCCCGGGCGGTGCCCAGGGCCTTGGCCGCCTTCTCGCAGCGGTGCAGCTTCCACAGCGCCATGGCCCGCAGGGCCTCGATCCGTGCCTGCCCGGGGTGCTGTTCCTCCAGCTCCTCCAGCAGCACCATGGCTCCGTCCAGATCTCCCTGGCGCAGGTAGTCGCGGGCACGCTCGAAGCGCTCGGTGCCAGGCGCATCCAGGCTGCTGGGGGCAGGAAGCATGGTGTAGTCACGACGGATGTCAGTAGAGGAGCAGGAAACGCTGAACAGGCAGGCCAGGGCCACGGAGCCAGCCTGGAGGGTGCGGAGAAACTGCATGAAGGGGAGCCTCCTCGAGGTGACGGAAGGCCCACGCCTTCCGGGACGGAAAACTGCGGTCGATTATATGTGTCGGGCGTGTGAAGGCAAGCCAAGCTTTGGGCTTTTCGGCCCTTGATTTTCGCTTGCACGGCCCCTGCGATGGTGCTAGCTTCCCGACACCAAGGTGCTTTGAAGCGGGGCAAACCCACGCCTTGGGATTCATGAACGCCAAGGAGAT
>CAIXZC010000137.1 GCA_903923815.1 uncultured Myxococcales bacterium | reverse complement strand
TTTGACAGCTACCTCTCCTCAGGCCTGCTGCAGTTGGCCCTCCTGGGCGGGCTGCTGGCGGCCCCCGCGGCGGGCATGGTGGGCGCCGTCATGGTCAGCCGCCGCATGGGCTATCTGGCGGGCGCCGTCAGCCACTTCGTCCTGGGCGGCGTGGGCTTCGTCTCCTGGCTGTCCGCCACCACGGGCCTGGGCATCGACCCCCTGTGGGGCGCCTACGTGTCAGCCCTCTTCGTGGCCCTGCTGATGGGTCAGGTCTTCCGCCGCAGCCCCGAAAAAGAGGACACCATCAGCGCGGGCCTGTGGGCCTTTGGCATGGCCGTGGGCGTGGTCTTCCTGGCCCTCACACCGGGCTACTCCGAGGACCTGATGACCTACCTGTTCGGCAACATCCTGCTGGTGGGCCGCAGCGAGTTCATCGCCCTTGGCGCCCTGGACCTGGTGCTGGTGGCCGCTTCCGTGCTGTTCTACCGCCGCGTGGTGCTGACCTCCTTCGACGAGGAGTTCGCCCGCATCCAGGGCGTCCGCGTGGGCCTCTACTACAACGCCTATCTGGTGGCGGTGGCGGTCACGGTGGTGCTGCTGTCCCGGGTGGTGGGCATCATCCTGGTCATCGCCCTGCTGGCCCTGCCCGCCGCCATGGCCCTGCGCTTCACCCGCCGCCTCTGGGCCTCCATGCTGCTGGGCACGCTGTTCGCGGCGGTGGCTTCCAGCGTGGGCATCGTCCTGAGCTTCTGGTGGAATCTGCCCAGCGGGGCGGTCATCATCCTGGTGCTTTCAGCGGCCTACGCCCTGGTGGCGCTGCTGGCCCGGGGTCGCCCCCCACGCCCCCCCGTGCAACCCCTGCGCCGCCATCCCCTGCCTCAGCCTTCTTTGGAACCGCCCTTGGCGGAGTGCTGCGAACAGCACGAGCACTGCCGGCGCTCGCCCTCCGGCGAGACCTCGCACATGACCTCCGAGCAGTGACGCTTGAGGGGCGTGCGCTTGCCCAGAATCCCGCCAATTGACAGCAGCACCACGGCCAGCAGGAACACCGCGCCGCCGATGAGGAACACCCAGAAGGGCGCCGCCGGGGTGGGCTGGGTGCTGGTGGGGGCTGCGGGGGTCGCGGTGAGGCGCGCAAAGGCCTGGCTCTCGGAGTAGCGCAGGCGGGTGCCGTCGTGGACGATGAAGTAGGCGCCGATGCCCAGGCGGTCGCAGAGGGCCAGGGCCTTCTCCGGGCCAAGGACGGTCAGGGCAGTGGCCAGGGCGTCGGCCCGGGCGCAGCTTGGGTCCAGCACCGTGGTGGAGGCCAACCCGTGGGCCACGGGGCGCCCCGTGGCGGGGTCGATGGTGTGGGAGATGTACTTGCCGTCCACCACGTAGCCGTTGCGGTAGTCCCCGGAGGTGGCCACGGACAGGTTGTTGATGCCCAGCACGCGCTGGATGCCGCCCTCGTCGGTGGGGCTTTGGACGCCTATGCGCCAGGGGCCTCCCCCCGGCCCCTCCCCACGACAGCGCACCTCGCCGCCGATCTCGACCATGTAGGAGGTGGCGCCCAGGGCGTCCAGACCCTCCGCCACCAGGTCCACGGCGTAGCCCTTGGCGATGCCCGACAGGTCCAGCTCCAGCCCTTCCACGGCCTTGACGGCCACGTCCGGCTGGGGGCTGGTCACCTTGTCCAGGCCCACCAGGGCGCGGGTGGAGGCCAGCAGGTCGGGGGCGGGTTCGTGGTCCAGAGGCTCGCCATCGTTGAAGCCCCAGAGGCGCACCAGGGGGGCCACGGTGGGGTCGAAGGCGCCGCCGGACAGGGCGTGCACCTCGCGGCTCATGTCCAGCATGGCGCGAAGGTCGACCGACAGGGGGAAGGGCTGGCCCGCCCCGTGCTTGTTGAAGCGGTCCAGCTCCGAGCCGGGAACGTAGCGGGAAAGGTGGGCGTTGACCCGCTGGGTCATGGCGTCCACCACCCCGGCCACAGCGTCCGTCGTGACCCCCGCGGCCCCCGGCAGCACCTTGATGGTGTAGAGGGTCGTGAAGACCTCGCCCCGCAGCTCCAGGGGCTGGACGGGGTCGGCAGCCCGCAGTGGGAGGGGGAGGAGGAGGAGGGGGAGGAGCAAAACGTATCCAAGCCGCGAACGTAGTGAGCGGATCCGGGTCAAGGATCCAGACAAGGATCCGCTTACTTCGTGCGCGGCTAGGAAAGACACAGCGGCTAGGAGATTCATCTCAGTTACCGAAGTCATCGAAGGCGATCATCTCGGGGGCCACGCCCAGATCATCCAGCATCTTCTGGACGGCCTTGAGCATGGCGGGTGGGCCGCAGAGGTAGTACTCGATGCCCTCGGGATCGGGATGGTTCTTCAGGTACTGTTCGAGGACCACCTGATGGATGAAGCCCTTGTAGCCGGTCCAGTTGTCCTCGGACTGGGGGGCGGAGAGGGCCAGGTGCCACTGGAAGTTGGGGTTGGCGGCGGCGATGGCGTCGAATTCCTCGTTGTAGAAGGACTCGCGCAGGCTGCGGGCGCCGTACCAGAAGGTGACCTTGCGCTTGGTGTGGACGCGCTTGAACAGGTCAAAGATGTGGCTGCGCATGGGGGCCATGCCGGCGCCGCCACCGATGAACAGCATCTCGCGCTGGGTGTCCTTGGCGAAGAACTCGCCGTAGGGGCCGCTGATGCTGACCTTGTCGCCGGCCTTGAGGCCAAAAATGTAGGAGGACATGAAGCCGGGGGGCACATTGGGCTTGTCCGCGGGGGGCGTGGCGATGCGGACGTTCAGCATGATGAGGCCCTTTTCGCCCGGGTAGTTGGCCATGGAGTAGGCGCGGGTGACGGGCTCGGTGCAGGTGGAGACGAGGTCCCACAGCTTGAAGTGGTCCCAGTCGCCGCGGTACTCGGGGTCAATCTGGAAGTCCCGGTAGGCGACGCGGTGGGTGGGGCACTCGATCTGGATGTAGCCGCCGGCGCGGAAGGGGACCTCTTCGCCGGGGGGCAGCTGGAGGACCAGCTCCTTGATGAAGGTGGCCACGTTGCGGTTGCTGCGTACGGTGCAATCCCAGGCCTTCACGGAGAAGATCTCGGGGGGCACCTCAAGGGAGAGGTCCTCCTTGACCTTCACCTGGCAGGCCAGACGGTAGCCGCGCTTGATCTTGGCGGGGGGGATGACGCCGGCCTCCGTGGGCAGGATGCCGCCACCACCCGCGGTGACCTTGCAGGAGCAGGTGCCGCAGGTGCCCTTGCCGCCGCAGCCCGAGGGCAGCAGCACGCCGTTGTCCTTGAGGGTCGCCAGCAGGGTGGAGCCGGTGGCCACGGAGAGGGCGCGGTCGGCGTCGCCGTTGATGGTGATGCGGGCGTTGCCCCGGCGGATCAGGTAGGCCTGGGCCCACAGGAGGAGCAGCACCAGCAGGACGATGATCCCGATGAAGGCCGCGACAGCTATGAGGACGAGTTGCATTTGAACCCCTCTTGCGAAATCAGAGCTGGATGCCCGAAAAGATCATGAAGCCCATGGCCATGAGGCCCGTGATGAGGAACGTGATGCCCAGGCCCTTGAGGCCCGCGGGGACGTTGCTGTACATCATCTTCTCGCGGATGGAGGCCAGGGCGATGATGGCCAGCGTCCAGCCTATGCCGGACCCGAAGCCGAAGACCGTTGCCTCGCCCAGGTTGTAGTCCCGCTCCTGCATGAAGAGGGCCGCACCCAGGATGGCGCAGTTCACCGCGATGAGGGGCAGGAACACGCCCAGCACGCCGTAGAGCTTGGGGGAGAAGCGGTCGATGAACATCTCGACGACCTGGGTGGCGGCGGCGATGGTGGCGATGAAGGAGATGAAGCTCAGGAAGGAGATGTCCACAGAAGCCAGGGACGGGGAGATCCAGGTCAGGCAGCCGGGCTTGAACAGGTACTCCAGCAGGACCTGGTTCAGGGGGGTGGTGACGCCCAGCACGAAGGTCACGGCCACGCCCAGGCCGATGGCGGTTTCGATGCGCCGGGAGACGGCCACGAAGGAGCACATGCCCAGGAAGAAGGCCAGGGCCATGTTCTCGATGAAGACAGATTTGAGCAGCAGGCTGAGGTAGTGTTCCATGGCCTAGTCCCTTTCCTGCAGGGCGGGGTTGCGGGTGCGCTGGGCCCAGATTAGCAGGCCGATGATGAAGAAGGCCGCGGGGGACAGGACCATCAGGCCGTTGGGCTTGTACCAGCCGCCGTCGGTGACCAGGGGCAGGACGGTGTGGCCGAAGAAGGTGCCCGAGCCCAGGACCTCGCGGAAGGTGCCCACCAGCAACAGGATGAGGCCGTAGCCGCCGCCGTTGCCCAGGCCGTCCAGGAAGCTGCGCAGGGGGGGCTCTTGCATGGCGAAGGCCTCGGCGCGACCCATGACGATGCAGTTGGTGATGATGAGGCCCACGAAGACCGAGAGCTGCTTGCTGATGTCAAACACGAAGGCCTTGAGGATCTGGTCCGTGATGATGACCAGGGACGCGATGATGACCAACTGGATGATGATGCGCACGCTGGAGGGGATGAGGTTGCGGATGAGGCTGACGAACAGGTTGGAGAAGGCCGTCACGGCGGTCACCGCGAGGGCCATGACGAGGGCCGTCTGGAGCTTGCTGGTGACGGCCAGGGCGGAACAGATTCCCAGCACCTGGACGGTGATGGGGTTGGCCAGATAGACGGAGTGCAGCAGAGCCTTCTTGTCCTTGGGGTTCATTGGATCTCCCCTTTCTTCAGGCGCGCCAGGAAGGGCTGGTAGCCCTGGTCGGACAGCCAGAAACGCACCATGTGTTCGACGCCGCGGGAGGTGATGGTGGCGCCCGAGAGGCCGTCCACCCGGTTGGGGTCGGCGGCGGCGGGGCCGGCCTGCCCCTTGATGACCGTGAGGGCCAGCTTGCCCTGGGAGTCCAGCACCTTGCGACCGGGCCACAGGGCCCTCCAGCGGGGGTTGTCCACCTCGCCGCCCAGGCCAGGGGTCTCGGCGTGTTCGTAGTAGCTGATGCCCTTGATGGTGTCGCCGTCGGGGGCCAGGGCCAGGTAGCCGTACAGGGTGGACCACAGACCCATGCCCGAGATGGGCAGGATGACCTCGTCCAGCTTGCCCTCCACCTGCACCAGGAAGACCTGTCCGAAGACGGGCACCCGGCGGACCTTGGCGGGGTTCTCCGCGACGTCCCGGCCCAGTTCTGGGTCCTTGGCTGCGCTGCGGGGGTTTTGGGCCTTGGGGGGCACGGTGGCCTGGAGGCTGCCATCCTCAAGCTTCACGAAGATGGTCCGGATGTGCTTCTTGAAGAGGTCATCCGCCAGGGCCGCGTCGGAGGGGGCGTCGGGGGCCACCAGCCCCGCCAGCCGCAGGATGATCATCTGGCGGTCCAGGCGTTTGTTGATCTCCTGGGCGGGGCGCAGCATGACCGCTGCCAGGGTCACCCCGATGGAGCAGACGCCGCAGACCACGACGGTGAACAGGACGGTGTAGAGATTGCTACGCTTCATAGCGTTTTGCCCTCCGCTGGATGTTCGCCCGAACGAAGAAGAAGTCGATGAAGTTGGAGAAGGCATTCATCAGCAGGATGGCCAGCATCATGCCCTCGGGGTAGGCCGGGTTGATGATGCGGACCAGCCCCGCCAGGGCGCCGATGGCGAAGCCGTAGATGAGCCGGCCCCAGGGCGTGAAGGGGGCACTGACGGGGTCCGTGGCCATGAAGACGGCGCCGAAGGCGAAGCCGCCCAGGATCAGGTGCCAGTGCAGGGGGACGGCGAAGGCCGGGTTGGTGGTGGAGCCCGTCAGGTTGCACAGGGTCACCATGAAGGCCAGGCCCAGCACCGTGCCCAGCATGATGCGCCAGGAGGCCACCCGGGTCACCACCAGCAGGGCGGCACCCAGGAGGATGGCCAGCGCGGAGGTTTCACCAAAGGAACCGGCGCGCAGGCCCAGGAAGGCGTCGGTCCAGGACTGCTGCGCCAGGAAGGGCAGGCCCTGGGCCTTCATCTCGGCCAGATAGGTGGCGCCCGAGACCCCGTCAATGCCGGTGGTGAGGGCGGGCACCCAGACGGCGTCCCCGGAGATGTCCCCGGGGTAGGCGAAGAAGAGGAAGACGCGACCCACCAGGGCGGGGTTGAACACGTTCATGCCCACGCCGCCGAAGACCTCCTTGCCGATGACCACTCCGAAGCTGATGCCCATGGCCACCTGCCACAGGGGGATGGTGGCGGGCAGGACCATGGGGAACAGCATGGCGGTGACGAAGAAGCCTTCGTTGACCTCGTGGCGGCGGACCACCGCGAAGAGCACCTCCCAGAAGCCGCCCACGGCGAAGGTCACCACCAGCACGGGCAGGTAGTACAGCAGGCCGTGGACCACGCAGGCCAGCACGGACAGGTCGTTGCCCGCAAAGCCCAGGGCCGTGTAGAGGGCGCTTTGCCAGTCGGGCAGCAGGGCGGCCCCCCGGGACACGGCAAGGTGGGACTGATACCCGGCGTTGAACAGGCCGAACAGGATGGCGGGGACGAGGGCGATGACCACGGTGATCATGGCGCGCTTCAGGTCCGTGCTGTCGCGGACGGCCACCCGGCCGGTGGTCACCTTGCCGGGGGTGAAGGCGAAGGTGTCGATGGCCTCCCAGAGGGGCTCCAGCTTGTGCCAGCGGCCGCCCTTCTCGAAGTTCTTACCGATCTGGTCAAAGAGGCGTCTCATTCGTGGGCCTCCTCTTTCTGCAGCTTGTCCAGGACCCGCCGCAGGGCTGCGCCGAAGTCGTTCTTGCCGGGGTCCACCAGGGTGCACAGGGCCAGATCCTCTTCGTCCAGTTCCAGGCAGCCCAGCTTCACGGACTCCTCCAGGTTCTCCATGAGGAGGGCCCGCAGCAGGAAGGGCAGGGGCAGGTCAAAGGGCCAGAGACCATCGAAGGACGCGAAGGGGATCATGCTGCGGCCGCCGCCGTGGGTGGAGGTCGTGAAGTCGAAGCTGCGGACGGGCAGGAAGCCGCCGGCGAAAAGCCGCAGGGCGGACCAACTGCGCAGGCCAGGCAGCAACCAGCCCAGGCCCACCCGGCGGTGATCCTCGGGGAGGGCGCCCAGGGCCTGGTGGAAGGGGCCCAGGTAGGCCAGGGGACCGGCGGCGTTGCGGCCCTCCAGGACTGATCCGCTGAGGATTCGCTGCTCGCCGCGGGCCAGGCGACCGTCCAGCAGGGCAGCCACGCTGGAACCCCGGCGGGCGCGCAGGATGGCGGGCTCGAAGATGCCCGGGCCGGCCACGCTGACCAGCCGATCCTGGGGCACGCGACCGGTCTGGAGGGCCTGACCGACGGCCACCGCGTCCTGCCAGCCCAGGTGCCAGACGACCCGCTTGTCATTCACGGGTTTGAGGCAGTGGATGTGATAGCCCACGGTGCCCGAAGGGTGGGGGCCGAAGAAAGTCGCGACCTGGACCCCGGGGACGTCCAGGCCAGCCAGGGCCTGGGCCCCCGCAGCCCCCACGCACAGATACACGGGCGCACCGTCTCCCAGCAGCACCAGCGCGCGCAGGGCCTTGTCCAGGTCGGCCGCACGGGCGGCCAGGTGGGGCGCCGGGTCCAGGCCCAGGGGCTGGGTGTCGGTGGCGGTGACGAAGATGGCGGCAGGGCGCTGTTCGGGCTTGGGGATGCGCGAATAGGGTCTGCTGCGAAGCGTCAGCCACAGGCCGGTCTCCAGCAGGAAGTCCCGCACCGCCGCGCCCGAGGCCAACTTGGCCGCTGCGGGGAAGGTCTGGTACTCGACCTCCGGGGCATTGCCCGGTTCGGCAACGTCGAGGACGATGGACAGCAGGGCCCGGCGCTCGCCGCGGTTCAATTCAACGACGGTGCCCGAGGCGGGGCTGCAGACGCGCAGGCGTTCGTCGTCCCGGACGGTGGCAAGCACCTGGCCCCGTTGGACCTTGGCGCCCTCCTCCACCAGGACCCGCAGACGCAGGCCAAGGTAGTCGTGGGTGACCACCGCCAGCCTTGTGGCCGGGGGCCCCTCCAACACCCGGGTCGGTGCCTGCCCCAGGGGCAGATCCAAACCCTGTCTGCAACGGAACTGCAACTGAGCTTTGTTCATCGAGGAACCTCCGAACCAATGCGGCGCTTGGGCAAGAGACTATTCGCGCGCCCGCGGGTGTCAAGCACCACGCGCGCAGGCCTCGCAGCTTGACAGCCCCGGAGGCGGGAAGTACCTTCGCGCCGTTCCCTCACAGCGTCGCGGGAGAGCCAATGGAGAAGCTGAAGGACGACCAGTTGGAGGCCTTTGACACGGAGTACGTGCACGACCAGCGGTGGGCCCCCATCGCCAGGTGCATTGACCGGGATTTTGCGGACCGCCCCTTCACCTTCCTGGACATAGGCGGCGGCAACGGCATCTTCGCGGACCGGGTCCTGGCGCACTACCCGAATGCCCGTGGCGTGGTCCTGGACAACGCCCAGATGCTGCTGGATCGGAACAAGCCCCAGGAGCGCAAGCGGGTGGTGCTGGGCAGCGCCGAGGACCTGGCGACCTGCTGTCCCGGAGAGCACTTCGACCTGATCTTCTTCAACTGGGTGCTGCACCACCTGGTGGATGGGAGCTCCTTCAGCAATACCAGGCGCTACGTGGACCAGGCGCTTCACGGAGCCAAGGGGCTGCTGGCCAGTGGGGGGCGCATCTCGATCTTCGAGAACATGTACAACGGCCTGGTGCTGGATGGGCTGCCGGGTTGGCTGGTGTACCAGTTGACCTCGGCCAAGGCCATCGCCGGGCTGGTCCGGAGGGGTGGGGCCAACACGGCGGGGGCGGGAGTGTGCTTCCGTTCCAGGCGGCAGTGGGAAGAGGTCTTCACCGGGTGCGGCCTGCAGATCCTGGACTACACCGACGACAAGAAGTGGAAGATACCTCTGGCCTACCATGTGTTCCTTCACATCGGCAATCTCCGCTGCGGCCACCTCTGGCTGGCCTGAACCGGCGCCCTTGCTCCTGCCACCTGTGTGGTTGAAGTGCTTGCCAGGAACGATCCTCCTGTGGCAGGGTCGGTCGTGTTCCCCCATTGTCATGGTCAAGGCGTCCTGTCCGAGGGCTTGCAGCCCGGTCAGGG
The DNA here is from genome assembly GCA_903923815.1 of uncultured Myxococcales bacterium. Lineage (GTDB taxonomy): Bacteria > Myxococcota_A > UBA9042 > CAIXZC01 > CAIXZC01 > CAIXZC01. The sequence continues at coordinate 8,066 of CAIXZC010000137.1, read as the reverse complement.
AGTCGCCCCTTTGCGGAGGTGCGGAAGATGGCCGGTGGGTTGCTTGGCGTGCTGCTGACCTTGCTGGTGTCCGGGGGCCTTGGCGAGGGCCCGCCGGGGGCCGCCGAGCGCGGGGTCGACGGCGTAGGGGACAGGCCGGTGGTGACGTCGGCCTCGGAGATTGATTACCCACCCTTCTGTTTTGTCGACGACCAGGGGCGGATCTCGGGCTTCTCAGTGGAGCTGCTGCGCGCGGCCCTGCGGGCTGCGGGCCGGGATGTCACGTTCAAGGTAGGGGCTTGGGCCGATGTCCGGGGTTGGCTGGAACGTGGAGAGGTGCAGGCCCTGCCACTGGTGGGGCGGACCCCCGAGAGGGAGCCGGTGTTCGACTTCACCTTCCCTTACGTATCGCTTCACGGCGCCATCGTCGTACGAGCCGGGACCAAGGGGCTGGAGTCCCTACGGGATCTGGCGGGGCACCAGGTCGCCGTGATGGCCGGGGACAACGCGGAGGAGTTCCTGCGCCGGCAAGGCCAGGGCCTCACCATTAAGACCACCGTTTCCTTCCAGGAGGCCCTGCGGGAGCTGTCAGCGGGACAGCACGACGCGGTGGTGATCCAGCGGCTGGTGGCCCTGCGGCTGATTCAGGAGACGGGGCTGGAGAACCTGCAGATCGTGGAGAGGCCCGTGGATGGCTTCCGTCAGGACTTCAGCTTCGCCGTCCAGGAGGGCGACCGGGATACCCTGGCGCTGCTGAACGAGGGGCTGTCCGTGGTAATGGCCGACGGGACCTTCGCGCACCTGCACGCCAAGTGGTTCGCGGCGCTGGAGCTTCCCAGCCAGCGGCGCCTGGTGGTCGGGGGAGACAGCAACTACCCACCGTTCGAGTACCTGGATTCCAGCGGCCGCCCCGCGGGCTTCAACGTCGAGTTGACCCGTGCCATCGCCCAGGAGTTGGGGCTGGATGTGGAGATTCGTCTGAGGCCCTGGGCCGAGATACGGCGGCAGTTGGCCAGGGGCGAGATAGATGTCCTGCAGGGCATGTTTTACTCGCCCGAGAGGGACCGGGAGTTCGACTTTGCCCCGGCTCATCTGGTGAACAGCTACGTGGCGGTGGTGCGCCAGGGTGGGACGCCGGCGCCTGAGTCCCTGGCGGACCTGGCGGGCAGGCGGCTGGTGGTTCAGCGCGGGGACATTGCCCACGATCATCTGCTGGAGCACGGGCTTGGCGCCAACGTGGAGGTGGTGGATGATCAGGAGGCTGCCCTGGCCGGAGTGGCCGCGGGCAGGCACGACTGCGCTGTGGTGTCGCGCCTTACCGCCGCCTACTGGATTCACGTGCGGGGCTGGACGGGCTTGGAGGTGGGCCAGCGGCCCCTGCTGGCGCCAGGCTACTGCTATGCGGTGCTTCAGGGGCAGAAGGCCCTGGTCGCCCAGTTTGGTGAGGGCCTTCGAATCGTGTCGGAGACGGGCGAGTACCGGCGCATCTACGAAAAATGGATGGGGGTCTACGACGACTCCTCCGCAGACACGGCGACCATTCTGCGTTACGTGGGCTGGGTGGCCGGCCCCCTGCTGCTGCTGCTGGCGGGCTTCGTGCTGTGGCTGTGGTCCCTGCGTCGGCAGGTGGCTCGCAGGACGGACGAACTGGTGCGCACGGAGGCGCGCTTCCGGTCCCTGGTGGAAGGGGCGCCCTCGGCCATCTTCGTGCAGACCGAGCGGCGTTTCGCCTACCTGAACGCCAATGCCTGTCAGTTGTTCGGGGCGACCTCGCCGGAGCAACTGCTGGGCACCCCGGTGGTGGACCGCTTCCACCCCGACCAGCGGGCCATGGTGGCCCACCGGATCGACCGCTTGAACGACCACCGGGAGCGCATGCCCAGTGCGGATGAAATCCTGCTAAAGCTGGACGGCACCGAGCTTCACGTGGAGGTCTCGGCGGTACCCATCTCCTACGACGGCAAGAACGGCGCCCTGGTGTTCTTCCACGATATCTCGCCAAGAAGGCAGGCCGAGCGGGAGCGCGAATCCCTGCAGGCTCAGCTTCGTCAGTCCCAGAAGATAGAGTCCGTGGGGCGGCTGGCCGGCGGCGTGGCCCACGACTTCAACAACATGCTAAGCGTCATCTCCGGGAATGCCGAGCTTGCCCTCGAGCGGCTGGGCCCCCAGCACCCGGCCTCGGAGGATCTGCGGGAGATCCTGGACGCCGCCAGGCGCTCCACCCAGATCACCAGGCAACTGCTGGCCTTCGCCCGCAAGCAGACCATCAACCCCCGGGCGCTGTCCCTGAACGAGGTGGTGGAAGGCACCCTGAAGATGCTGCGGCGCCTGATCGGCGAGGACATTGAGTTGGCCTGGATGCCCGGCCCCGAGTTGTGGCCCGTGAAGGTCGACCCGGCCCAGATCGACCAGTTGTTGGCCAACCTGTGTGTCAACGCCCGCGATGCCATCGGTGGCGTGGGGCGGGTGACCATTCGATCCCAGAACGCCGTGCTGGACCAGGCCTGGTGTGCCGGACACGCTGGCAGCCATGAGGGCGCCTTCGTGAAGCTGACCGTGACGGATGATGGCTGCGGCATGAGTCAGGAGACGTTGGAACGCATCTTCGAGCCCTTCTTCACCACCAAGGATGTGGGCCGAGGCACGGGGCTTGGCCTGGCCACCGTCTACGGTATCGTCAAGCAGAATGGTGGCTTCATTGAGGTAAGCAGCGGGGAGAGGGCGGGTTCAACGTTCGACGTCTACCTGCCGCGGTATGTGGGGACGCAGGGGACTGCCTCGCAGGCCGGGGACGTTGGAACCGCCACGCCGGCGGGCCACGGCGAGACCGTGCTGCTGGTGGAGGACGAGCCGGCGATCCTGCGGCTGGCCCAGACCCTCCTGGAGAGGCTGGGCTACCAGGTGCTGGCCGCCAACCTGCCGACGGAGGCCTTGCTTCTTGCACAGGAACACGAGGGTCCGATCCAGCTGCTATTGACCGACGTGGTCATGCCCGGCATGAACGGGCGGGAGTTGGCGAACCGGATCCAGGCCACGCGCCCGGGGCTGAGGGTCCTGTATGTGTCAGGCTACACCGCAGAGGTCATCGCGACCCGGGGCATCCTGGAGGCGGGCGTCAGCTTCATTCAGAAGCCCTTCACTTCCAGCGAACTGGCCGCCAAGGTTCACCGCACGCTGGTCACTCGATAGCCATGTTGGCGATGTTGAAGTAGCCGCCCTTGCGGCCGGCCGCTTGGAAGGACTCGTTGTAGGCGGGCTGGACGCTGGACATGACGGCATGGATGGAGCCCACCAGGGCCACGTCCGCAAGGAAGGCCTTGGCGGCCCCCTGGGTGGCTGCGGGGGCTCCGGCGGAGACGTCCTGGCAGTCAGCGGGCAGGGCTTTGGCGGTCTGGATGGCGATGGTGTCATCGAAGCAACTGGCTGGGGTCCGGTAGTCGATCACCATGGTCAGGGGCGGCATGGTGCAGGACACGGCGGGCTTGCCCTGGATGCCAAGGGTGAAGGTGCCGCCGGTGTAGATGCGGGTCTCCACGCTGCCCACGAAGGTCCAGTCCTCACCCTCCACGTCGTCCCCCAGGGTCATGTAGCTGAAAGAGAAGCGCACCTCGCCCTTGGTGATGCCCCAGGTGCTCATGGCGCGGTAGAAGTTGGGGAAGCCGGTGATGCCGCTGACCATGTGGGCGGAGCCGGGGGAGGCAGCCAGGATGGGCGCGCCGGCGGGGTAACTGGGGGACGCGATATAGTGGTAAGCGTCGGCCAGTTCGTAGGTGCCCGTGGGCGCGATGCAGGTGTCGTAGGGGGGCGGGATGGGGTGGCCGTCGCCCGCGGGTTCCACGCCGGTCCCGTCGGCCCACCAGGCGGCGACGCCTTCCTTGGTGGCGGTGGTGCCCAGGAAGGGCAGGTGGAAGGGCTCCAGCTTGCAGGTGCCGTCGAGGGCCAGCTTGAAGCCTGCCGTGCATTGGCTGAGGGACAGGCAGTCGCCCAGGCCACCGTCATGTTGGTTTTGGGGGCACAGTTCCACCGGAGGGGGCACCTCGCAGACGCCGGCATTGCACCACTGACCCTGGTTGCACTGGCCGCAGTCACGGTCGCAGCCATCCCAGCCACAGGCCTTCAGGACGCAGTCGGGGACACAGCCGGCGAGGCAGCCACCATCAGGGCAGGGCCCCTTGTTGATGGCGAAGTTGGCTCCGCCAATGGGGTGGCCGTTGATGTAGCCCGTGAGGGCGAACTCCACCTGGGTGCCCTCGGGCACGTCGCCGTCGGCCTGGGCGGGGTCAATGATGACCTTGGCGGGGCGGCTCTCCCCGGGCAGCAGCAGTTGGGGGTCGGGCTGCACGATGGCGCTGCCCCAAAGCGGACCGTCGGCGAAGCCAAAGCGGCCCAACTGACGCAACTCCAGGAAGACCATGGCGGGGTGGTCCGTGGGGTTCCACAGCAGGAACTCGGCCTCCGCGGGGGAGGCGGTGCGGCCCACGTGGCAGTTCTCCTGGCCCACGTTGTTCTGCAGGTCCACGTCGGCGTCATGGATGACGTTGGCGCGCAGGCAGATGTGGCCCGTCTTGATGGGCGTCCAGGGGACCTCCAGTTGGGCGCTGCCCCGGGCTGGAATCAGGCCCGGATCGCTTAGCCCCGCGTCCTCCCAAAGCTTGTCTGGCTGGCCCACGCCGAAGTCCGCCCAGGCGATGGCCACGAGGGCCCCAGGGGCCTCCACGTCGGAGTCGTTGAAGACCCGTACCTTCACCGTGTAGGTGATGCCGGGCTCCAGGTTGTTGGACCCCACGGGGTTCCCGTCGGGGTCGAACAGGGAGATGCTGGGGCTGTTCCAGGAGGGGTTGTCCCCCCGGAGCAGGTGCCACGTGGAGGAGTCCGTGGCGGCGTAGGTGTAAAGGTCAATGGTGGTGTCGGGGCGGACCTCCAGCACTTCCGAGGCGCAGCGCTGGGAGTCCTGGCCCAGGGCCGTCAGGTTGTGCAGCCCCAGGTCGAAGGGGGCGGGCACGTTGAAGGTCTTGGGGGTGCCCACGCCGAACTGGCCATTGGAGGCGGTGGCGGCGGGCAGGACGGTGGCACCCAAAGTCAGGGTCACCTGCTCGTTGCCCAGGAAGCCGGCACCCGCCACGGAGACCTGTTGCCCCTGGATGGCACTGCCGGGGCTGAGGACGCTGAAGTGGGCGCCCCCCTCGGAGACCTTGAGCTTGCCCAGATAGGGCCGATACAGCAGGTGACTGACGGTCAGGTCCAGGGTGCCCGGGGCGGGCGTGTGCAGGTGCAGGCGGGCCTGGCCCTTGTGGTCCGTGGTGCCCACCACCAGGATGGATGTGGCATCCGTCACTGCTACGCGCGCCGCCCGCAGGGGTTCGCCGGAGGCCTGGTCCTTCACCAGCACCAGGAAGTCCTGGGTCCCCGTGGAGCCCACGCAGGCCGGGTGCTGGACCACCAGTTCCAAAGGCTTGTCCGCCCAGATGGTCATCTCCGGGTCGCCCAGAGCCAGGTACATCTCGAAAGTACGCGAGCGCGTGTCGCTATCGCCAAGCCGCTGGGCCATGTAGATCTTGGCGAAGAGGTTCAGGGGGTCCAGGCGGCGCACGGGCGGGAGGTCCATCTCGGGCAGGTCACCAGCTCCGGTGGGGGCGGGGATGAAGCCGGGGTACAGCCCCTTGTAGGCGCCCAGGTACATGAAGTCGTTCTCGGCCCAGCTATTGCGGGTGGCACCAATGGCTCCGGCGGCACCGGCCTTGGGCAGCCGGGTCAGCTGCTCCAGCAGGGACTCGGCGGCCACATCGGTGGGCTGGGCGCCCGCCTGAACAGAGGTGTCCAGGGCGTTGTCCGTCTCGTTGTCGAACCAGCCCGTCTGGCAGGCGTAGCTCAGGTACACCGACACGGGGCCCGGGGACACCAGACTGCCGTCCGTTACGTCGGTGGTCTCCAGCCGCGGCTGGCCCCAAAGCTGGCGCCCGCCGTGGGCGTTGTACGAGACAACAGCGGCGCCCGCGTTGAGGGCCGCCAGCACCTTGGCCTTGTCGCCATCCCAGGGGAAGCCGGGGACGTCGGGAGGGCCCCCCGCCACGGTCAGCTCCACGGGCACAAACGTGCCGTCCTGATACCACATGGGGCCCCATCTGTATTGGCCGCTGAAGGCCCAGATGGCGTTCACGGTGCGGTCCAGACCCGTCAGGAAGGTGCGCACCTCCTGGGCGAACTCAATGATCAGGAAGGAGCGGTCCTCCTGGCCATTGCCCTGGTTGGCGCCACCCGGGGCGCCGGGATCGGGACGCGCATCCTCGAACAGATTCACCAGCGGGTGCGTGTTGTAGAAGGCATCGGCCAGGGGGGGCGTCTGTTCATAGGCGATGATCTTGTCCACCAGGGCGCTGGCCTGCTGCACCGTGTCCACAGAGAGCCGCCCCAGGTAGATGTCGGGGAAGTAGTCGCTGCCGTCCACGGTGACGTAGCGGCTGTCGCTGCCAATGAGGTCCGGCGTGTGGCTGGGGTGGTCGGTCACGTGATGGGTGGGAATGAACTCCGAGTCCCCCACCAGCAGGATGTAGCTGGGCGGGATGCCCCACTCCTCGTAGGCCGTCTTGATGTAGTCGGCGATGTCAGCCTCGGTGGGGTTCTCGGCGATATCTGCGATGTCCACGATCATGGTTCGCAGACCCTTGTGGCGCTTCCAGTCGGCCAGGCGCAGCACCGGGTTGTCGGCGTCCTGGGGGTCATAGAAGTCGCCGTGGGTCAGGATCAGGTAGTCGCAGCCGAAGGTCTGGTTGGGCGGGGCCAGGTCGTCGCCAAGGCGGGCCGCGTCAAAGTAGTTCAGCAAGGACAGGTCCAGCGCCGTCTCCAGGTCGTCGTTGCGCAGCCGCAGGGGAGGGGGCTGGACCAGGGCCGACTTGTCGAACTCCAGCCTGATCTCAATGACCGAGCAGGCCTCCAGGACCCGCGTGGCGGGGTTGTAGCGCAGGGGATTGGCCCGCAGCACCAGCAGCCGATGGCCGCGCAGCACGCCCACGTCGCCGGGTTCAATGGAGGTCAGGGCCGCCGGGGTCTGGGCGTCCGCGGCATAGGCCTCCTGGTCCAGCACCAGGGGGCTGATTTCTTCGTAGTCGGCGGGCAGGTAGGAGGGGTCGTTGTAGTCCGGTTGAGTGTCGGCGCGCACCCGCGGCGGCTGGGTCGGCGCCACCCGATAGTGGCCCAGGAAGATGCAGTCGGACTTGTAGATGGTGGGCTTGATGGTGACGTTGAAGGGGACCTCCACCAGGGAGCCCAGGACGGGCAGTTCGGGCTGTCCCTCCTCCCCCGAGTTGCCGAAGCCGGGGATGTCCAGGTGGTGGAAGAGTTGGCCGTCCAGTTCAACCTCGCTGGCCGTGAAACCGGGCACCTCGAAGTTGACCAGCGCCCCCTTGGTGGTGCTCTCCTTCATGGTGATCGCCGGGGCCGCCCCAGGCAGGGCACCCTCCACCAGCGGCACCCAGCCCAGGAGCGGCTTGGGCTCGGGCTGGACGTCGGTGTCGGCGGCGGTGTCGGCGGCGGTGTCGGCCAGGGTGTCCGGCGTGGTGTCGGTCGCGCTGTCAGGCGTGCTGTCGACCGCGCTGTCAGGCATGGTATCGGCAAGGTCCGAGGATGCGTCGGACTGGTCCGCCCCGGCATCCGGCAGGTCGGCGGCGCCGTCAACTCGTGTATCGGGGGGAGGCAGGGGGGCGTCGCCTGTGATGATGTCCCCGGGGGACTGCTGGTCGGTCCCCTCCGTGGCTTGGGTTGCACAGGCAGCTACCAGGGGCAGCGTGAGGATGACAAACCAGGATGTCAGTCGGCTCATGGGATTCCCTTCAATGATAGGAACCGGGGCTGGTTGTTTAGGGGCGTGATTCTAGCGCGAAAACCTTGGTGGGCAAACCTTTCGACGTCGCACCCGGGCCAGCGCTGGGGCTGGTCATTCCTGCGGAGCCAGACAGTTGGGCTGGGCTTCGCAGTCCCAATCCCCTGGCCAGGTCAGGTGGGCAAAATCCGCGTATTCCAGTTGCTCTGCAGCCTCAAAGGCCGAATAGGTGCAGCCTGTCTTGTTCACGTAGTAGACGGCGCGGTAATAC
>CAIXZC010000136.1 GCA_903923815.1 uncultured Myxococcales bacterium | reverse complement strand
GGCCGGATCCGCTTACTGCGCTTCGCTACGTGCGCGGCTGGGACGGGCAATGGACTGACAGGACCGGATCCGCTTACTGCGCTTCGCTTCGTGCGCGGCTTGGACGGGCGGCGGCTTTAGTTGCTCAGGGCGTCGGTGAGGGCGGCGCGGCGGGCGAGGATTTTGTCCCTGAGGCTTTGGACGGACTCGTCCCAGTCCCAGCCCAGGGCGTGGTCCACCATGTCGTCATCCAGGGCCGCGAAGGGGGTCAGCAGGGTGTACCAGTGCTCCAGGCGCTGGGGCAGGAAGAGGTCGCCCATGACGGTGGTGGCGAAGGTCAGCATCAGGGCGTCCAGGTCCTGCTGGTAGACGTCCCGCAGCCGCATGAGGCCGTCCGAGTGGGTGCTGATCCAGGAGGGGATGCACTCGAAGATGTCCTCGTTGTAGCAGAACTCGGGCTTGTAACTGCCGTCCTTGTCCCACATCACCACCACCGCGCGGTTGTCGGAATGGCGGAAGTACAGCGAGTGGTTCTTGGCCGAGAAGCCAAAGCCGTCGGGGTCCGGCATGGCGGTGTCCTGGGCCAGCGCCCGCAGCCAGAGGTCCGCGTCGGCCCGGGCCTCGAAGCAGTCCTGGAACTGGCTGTCGCTGTCGAAGGAGAAGCACTCCAGCAGGGGAATGAGGGTGGTGTTCATGGCCTCCGGCAGGGTGCCCGCCTTGGGCTCCCAGACCTTGGTGAGGCTGGCGGGCTGGATGCCCTCCTCCCACTCGGTGAACTCGGGCCGTCCGCAGTAGCCGTCCACCTTGAAGTAGGCGCCCTTGGTGGTCTCCCCCAGGATCTCTTCTATGTAGGGCGTGTCGTCGCTCTCCTGGATGAAGGGGTGCAGGTGGCCGGGGCCGCCGTTGACGCGCACCCAGGCGAAGCCCACCTTGGCCGCCGGCAGCCCGAACTTCTTCATGCTCTCGAAGGCCAGCACCTCCCGCAGCAGCGAGCTGTCCCCCTCAGTGCCCAGGAAGTTCAGCTTCTTCTGACCGTGGAAGCGGCGCCCAGGCTCGTACTCGTTGAGGGACACCTTGTAGCCAATGCGGGGGTTGTCCTCGGGCATGCAGGCGCTGGAGTTGCCCCGATAGCGCAGGGCTACCTGCTCGACGCGCTCGTCCTGCCCCGTCCAGGGGTTGTGAAAGATCATGGTCCCGGGCACGTACAGCCGCTTGGAGCCGCACATGTCCCCTTCGCAGTCCAGGATGCTGCCCAGCACGCCCTCCCAGTCGTCCGTGTCCAGCTCCAGGTCGAAGCGCAGCACCACCCGATCCTGATACAGGCCCTCGTAGGGGCCCGGGTCGCCGCCGTCGGGGCTGGCAAGGTCGCCCAAGGAGGCCCCGTCGTCGGGTGCCGTCGTGTCGTCCAGGGTGTCCGCCAGGGGCTTGCCATCCTGGGCCGTCGCGTCCTCCGCGGGGGCGCCATCCTGGCCCCCCAGGTCCGCGGGTGTCGCCGCGTCCCCCAGGCCGTCCTGCGCCCCCAGCCCGTCCCCCGCCAGCACCTGGGGGTCCGTCTGGCAGGCCGCCACCAGCCCCGCCACCACCAGCCACGCAAAGGTCCGCTGAAGCAATCCCATGGAGCCTCCCGCTGCGCCTTGGGTTGAGTTTTCCCGTGGCTGCCCAGTCTAGTCGTTTTGCACCAACGGTAAACCCAAAAGGCATTTGACAGGATCGCGCGCCCTGGATAGCGTGCCCGCCATGAAACGGAACACCATCCTGCTGCTGCTTGTCCTTCTTGCTTCCTGTGGTGGCGGCGACGCCACGCCGGACGTCCCCTTTCAACCCCTGGACTTCCAGCAGGGCGGCGACGTCCTGGGCGACGCCAGCGCTGACGGCCTGGACGCCAAGGTCCCCCCCGACGGGGACGCCCCCGAAGCCCCCGACCAGACCCAGACGGGCGACCTGACGGCCGAAGACACCACGGGCGACACCCAGCCCGGCGACACCGGCCCCCAGGACACCTATCAGGACACCCCCATGGACCTGCTGCCCGTCCCCGAGGGCTTCCAGGTGGTCTTCCTTGATGTGGGCCAGGGCGACGCCATGCTGCTGCGCTTCCCCGGCGGCTCCACCATGCTGGTGGACGCGGGCCCAGACGGCGCGGGCAAGTGGGTCGTGGCGCCCTACCTTGCGGCCGCGGGCATCGCCCACCTGGACATCATGGTGGCCACCCACGCCCACTCGGACCACATCGGCGGCCTGGACGAGGTCATCGAGCGCGTCACCGTGGGCCGCATCTGGGAGAGCGGCGCCGAGGCCGACACCTGGGACTGGTACAACTTCAGCGAGGCCGCCGACGCTGCGGACATCAAGCGGCAGGTGGTGACCCGGGGCTACGAGACCGAACTGGACGACTGCGCCATCAAGGTTCTGAACGCCTACGAGGGCTGGGACAACCCCAACGCCGACAGCGTGGTGCTGCGCATCACCTGCGAGGGCAAAAGCTTCCTGCTGACCGGCGACGTCACCTCCGGCGCCATGATGGACATGATGGATAAGGTGAACGCCGACCTGGACACCGACGTGGCCAAGCTGGCCCACCACGGCAGCCCCGACAGCTTCGATGGCTTCCCCGCCGAGGTCAGCGCGGCGGTGGCCGTGTGCAGCGTGGGCGAGGGCAACCCCTACAACCACCCCGACGGCGACATCGTGGCCGAGTGGGAGGACACGGGCGCCCAGGTCTACCGCACGGATCTGCGCGGCACGGTGCTGGTCACCGCCCACGCGGGCACGCTGACTGTGGAATTTCCCGACGAAGAATAGGGGCGGTTGCCCCGGCGGTCCTAGTTGCCCACGGCGTCCAGGATGTCCACCCGGCGCTGAATGATGTAGTCCCGCAGATCCTGCACGGACTCTTCCCAATACCAACCCACAGCGTGCGCCTGAAGGTCCTGGTCCTGCGCGGCAAAGGGCGCGATGAGGTCGTACCAGGCCTCCACCCGGGCGGGCAGGAAGCTGTCACCCATGACCGTGGTGGCATACATCACCAGCAGCCCGTCCAGGCTGGGGCCGTACTCGGAGGCCAGGCGATCCATGCCCGCGGGGACCGTCATGATCCACGGCGGCACGCAGTAGAAGATGTCGTCCACGCTGCAGTAGCTGTCCCGGAAGGCGGCGTCCTTGTCCCACATCACGGGCACGGCCTTGTTGTCCGACTTGCGGAAGTAGATGGAGTGGTTCTTGCCGCCCAGGGCGAAGCCGTCATCGTCGGGCATGCTCCAGTCCACCGCCATGGCGCGCAGCCACAGGTCGCTGTCCACGGTCTCCTCGAAGCAGGCCTGGAAGGTGGCCGAGTCGGCGTAGCTGAAGCACTTCAGCATGGGGATCAGGGTGGTGGTCATGGCCTCGGGCAGGGTGCCGGCCTTGGGCTCCCAGATCTTGGTCAGGTCCGCGGGCACCACGCCCTCTTCCCACTCGTCGAACTCGGGGCGGCCGCAGTAGCCGTCCACCTTGAAGTAGGAGCCCTTCACGGTCTCGCCCAGGACTTCTTCAATGTAAGGGGTGTCGTCGCTCTCCTGGATCATGGGGTGCAACTGCCCCGGGCCGCCGTTCACGCGCACCCAGGCGAAGCCCACCTTGGCGGCGGGCAGGCCGAACTTCTTCATGCCCTCGAAGGCGACGACCTCGTGCATCAGGGAGTTGTCCCCCTCGGTGCCCAGGAAGTTCAACTTCTTCTGGCCGTGGAAGCGGCGCCCGGCCTCGTACTCGTTGAAGCTGATCTTGAAGCCGATGCGGGGGTTCATGTCCGGCAGGCAGGCGCTGGAGTTGCCGCGCCAGCGGACGGCGATGTTGCTGATGGTCTCGTCCTTCTTGGTCCAGGGGTTGTGGAAGGTCAGGGCCCCGGAAACGTACTGGCGGGTGGCGCCGCACATGTCCTGTTCGCAGTCCAGGATGCTGTCCAGCAGGGCCTTCCAGTCGACCGCGTCGATGGTCAGGTCGAACTGCAGCACCACCTTGTCCTGGAACAGACTTTCGCCGCCGCCGATGTCGGTGGTGTCGCCCGGATCCACGGTGTCACCTGGGTCCACGGTGTCGCCCGTGTCATCCACGATGGTGCCGTCCTTGGGGTCCGTGGTGTCGCTGGTGTCCAGGCCGGCGGTGTCCTGGCCAAGGGTGTCCTGGCCGGGGATGGTGTCGCTGCCGCCCAGCACCGAGGGCTCGGTCTGGCAGGCCAGGGCAAGCAGGGCAGGCAGCAGCAGAGCCAGGGGCTTGAACAGTCTTCTCACGGATCACCTCCAGGGCAGATGCCCCACAAGGGGGGATAAAAGCGGCAGCACTATACGACCGAGGGTGCCTCCGCGCAACATTATCGCTGGGCTGAGGCGAGGTCCTCGCAGTCGCTTCCAAGGGGCAGGGAACGCCACTCCACGGTGCTGGCCGACGGGTCGGCGGCGGGCAGGTGCGTGGGCAGATAGTTCATCAGAACCTCTGGTGCGGCCCCAAGCACCAACTCTTCCAGGGTCTGGGCAACGGGGCCGCTGAAGCCCTGGCCATCCCAGGAGGCCTGCCACGAGATTATCCGCCGCTGGGCCACGAAGACCTCGCCATCCACCAGCCCGGTGAGGCGCACGCTGAGGCCGGGTTTGCCGTCCCCGTCGTGATCGAAGATTCGGGTGTCGTTGGGGGCCTGGGGGAAGGGCTCGGTCAAGGGCGCGTCCAGGTGGAGGGCGAAGACCTCGGCGTAGGGCCCCTGGGCGAGGCCGGCGTCGCCGTGCTCAAGGTTGCGGGTGGAGGGCCCCAGCAGGGCCAGAAACTCGGCCGGCACGGTGGACTGGACGGGGCTGCCCTCGGTGTGCAGGTCCATGAAGCAGGTGGTGGTGACGGTCTCCAGGCCCAGGCCATCCTGGCGGTCCCGCACCTCCACCAGGGCCACCACGGTGCTGCGCTCGTCCAGGGGCCCCAACAACGGATGCTGGGCGATGCCGCGAAAGACGGTCGTGGAGGCCCACAGGCCCCGCAGATCCTCGGGGGCCTGGGCGTCTGGGGTCAGCTCAACGTTCAGGTCGGCGCCACCACCCTGGGATTGTTCCTCCAGGGCATCGACGGGGGCTCCGGGGGCCGAGTCGTCGTTGGCGCAGGCTGGGGCCAGGGCCAGCAGGGCAAGTGGCAGCAGGGCAAGGAGCAGCAGGGGAGGCTGGGGCTTCATGGGGCTGGGGGTCCTTTCGTGGAGGGCTGGGAGGGACCCATCACCAGGGAGAGCCCCAGGTGCCACAGGACGCCCCCAAGGGCGTAGCCCGGGTAGCCGGGGTTGTTGGTTTGCAAGCCCGCGGAGTCTGCCAGGGAGGCGCCGTCGGCGCTGTCGGAGTCGGGGAACTCGTCACTGACTGGATGGGCGGCCCCCAGGTCCTTGCGAACCGACCTGTCCTGGTACCAGTGCGCCTGACCAGCGAGACGCAGTTCGAAGGCGGTCCCCGCCAGCCGGAAGGGCAGGCCAAGGGCCAGGGCCAAGCCCAGCCGGTTGCTGTCCAGGTGGTTCTCCCGGCCCACCTGGGGCGGCACCGGGCTGGGGGCGAAGAGAGCGGAGAGGCCCAGGTTGGGC
>CAIXZC010000135.1 GCA_903923815.1 uncultured Myxococcales bacterium | reverse complement strand
GGGCCTGCTGTTCCTGCCGCCCCAGCCCCCACCGGACCCCGACGTGCAAGGTGCCTCCGTCCCCTGGCTGGTCCACCATCTGGCCCTGCAGTCGGGCCGCGCCATCACCGCCATGGGGGGGCTGGACCGGATCGTCGCCGGGGCCGACGACGAGGCCCAGGCCCGGCGCTTCTTCGACCTGATGACCCCCGCGCTGCACCTCAAGGAACACGGCCTGGCCTCCCCCACGGCCCGTTTCCACACCTTTGATCTTCACGGCACCCTGGCGGCCCTGCTGGCCCCCGGCGCCGACGCCCCCCGGAGGCCCAGATGAAGGCAGCCATGGTCAGCACCTACCCGCCCATGCAGTGCGGCATCGGCAACTACAGCCGCCTCCTCTACCAGGCCCTGGCGGGTCTGGAAGGGGCCCCCACGCTGCACGTCCTCACGGAGACCGGCCACCGCCGGGACTCCAACCTGGACGGCAGCATCCAGGTGCACCAGGTCTACAGCCGCCGCGGCGAATACGGCGACGCCTTGGTGGAAAAGGCCCGGGAGCTGGACCTGCAGGTGCTGCACTTCCAGTATGCCCCCGACCTGCTAGGCGAGGACGAGCGCCTGCCCAACACCCTGGCGGCCCTGCGCCGGGACGGTCGCCGCACGGTGGTGACCCTCCACACCGTCTACGGCCCCCGCCAGGAGCGCGTGCTCCTGGGCAAGCACAGCACCCGCTGGTTCCATCAGCACCTGGCCCAGCACGCCGACTGCCTGCTGGTCCACCAGGAGGCCATGCGCCAGGCGCTGCTGGAGCAGGGCGTCCCCGACGACCGCATCGCCGTCATCCCCCACGGCACCGTGATGGAAGACGCGGTGGGACGGCCCGAGGCCCGCGCCAACCTTGGCCTGGACCCCGACGCCACCCTGTTCCTCTTCTTTGGCTTCATCCATATCCAGAAGAACGTCCACACCGTGGTGCGCGCCTTCACGGACCGCGCCGCCGACATGCCCGGTTCCAAGCTGCTGGTGGCCGGCCGCCCCTTCGGGGGCCACTGGTACAACAAGCGCTACCTGACCTGGATGAAGAGCCTGGTGGCCACCCGGGAGCTGACCGACCGCGTCATCTTCCACGACGACTTCATCCCCGGCCCCCTGGCCAGTGCCTACATCAAGGCCAGCGACGTCATGCTGCTGCCCCACAAGCAGGCCTACGCCTCCGCCAGCGGCGTCTTCCATCAGGCCGCCGGCGCCGACAAGGCGGTCATCTGCGCCAAGGGCCCCAAGTTTCAGGACGGCATGCGTATCCTGGCTGCCCACCCCAACCTGCTGGTGGAGGCCACGGACCGCGATGGCTGGGGACAGGCCATGGTGGATCTGGCCTCCAGCGCGGACCTGCGGGCCCAGGTGGCCGCCACCATGAGCGACTACGGCCGCGCCACGGCCTGGCCCGTGGTGGCCCGCACAACCAGTGACCTCTACAACCGGCTGGTGACTGCAAAATGAAGGCCCTGCTGGACGGCATCGGCGCCGTGCTCTTCGATCTGGATGGCACCCTGGTGGACTCCATGACGGGCTTTGGGCTGGTGGCGGCCCGGGTCCTGGAGCAACACCACGGCCTGCCCTTCGCCCAGGGCCAGGAGGCCTACCGCCGCACCTCCGGCATCCCCTTCTTCGCCCAGCTCGAGCAGCTCTTTCCGGGCGACCCCCGCAACCCCGCCGCAGCCACCCAGTTCGAGGCCGAGAAGCTGCGCGGAATGTTCGAAGACCCCCTCAACCCCGGCTGCCTGGAGACCCTGGAGGGGCTTCGGGGACGCAGGCTCTTCACGGCCCTGTCCTCCAATAACTTCCAGGACGTGGTGGACCGCTTCGTGGCTGCCCGGGCCCTGCCCCTGGACCTGGTGCTGGCCTGGCGCTCTCCGGAGTTCTGCAAGGGGCCGGCCCACTTCGCCGAGGTGCTGCGCCTCACGGGCCTGCGCAACGACGCGCTGCTGTTCGTCGGGGACTCCCTGGCCGACGGCCAGAAGGCCGCCCAGGCGGGGCTGCGCTTCGCGGGCCTCCAGGGCACCTTCACCAAGGCAGAGTTCCAGGCCGCTCTGGGCCCCGTGCCGGTCCTGGGGAAGCTGATGGATTTGTTGAACTGATCGGGCGAGCCCAGATTACTTCTTCTTGAGGTGCACACCCTTGAGCTGGCTGCCCTTGTCGGTCTTGGCGGGGGTCTTCGCAGCCGGGGTCTTGGCGGCGGGCGTCTTGTCCGGGGTCTTGGCCGCGGCGCCCTTGTCGGACTTGAGGCACAGGTCGTCCGCCGTGCCCTTCTTCAGGTCCGCGCCGCTGGAGCACAGGCTGTAGCCCTGCTTGTTGCCGCTGAAGGCAAGCTGCTGCCCCCAGGGGTCCTTGAGCTGCTCCGTCCCCAACACAACCCTGCCATCCTTCTTGATGGATCCAAGCGTGAAGGGGTACTCGCCGTTCTGGGTCCGGTAGGCCTCCAGGTGGGTGACGACGCTGGCAAGCTGCTTGCGGCAGGCCTCCACCGGGTCCACCCCCGCAGCCCCCGCCGCCCCGGCACCCGCCGGCGCCACTGTCCCCGTGGCCGGTGCCGGGGTCGCCCCCGAGACCTTCGTGCGTCCCACCGTGGTGGCCACCTTCTGCCACTGGGCCCACAGCTCGTCCTTGCACTTGGGCTCCAGGTCGTAGCACTCGCCGCAGTCCGCGGCGCAGTCGGCGCACTCGGCCTCGCGGTACTTCCAGCAGGACTCGGGCTCGTCCTTGAGGCGCACCTGCTTGTACACCGCCTTCACGGTCTCGGGCTTGTACTTGCCCTCCGCGTGCAGCCGGCAGTTGTCCTCCAGGACCTCGCAGATGGCCCCGTCCCAAGTGCCCAGCTCTTTGCCCGATTCACAGGACTTCTTGTGCTCCAGGCAGGGGTTGGGGTGGTTCCGGATCTCCCAGGGGATGGGCTCGGCCTGGACCACCTGGCCCCCCAGCCCCACCACGCCCAACATCGCCAGCCCCGCCACCGTCCCAAGAATGCTTCGCATGTTGTCTCCTTCTTGGACCTGTCAGTCCACGATGCCCTTCATGAGGCCCAGCATCTTCTGGATCTCGTTGACCTGCTTGTCCAGCTCCTGGGGCACCTTCTGGGCCTTCTTCTCGCCCTTGTTCAGCTTCTTGACCAGCTTCTGGTAGTCCCCCGAACGCAGGGGATCCTTGGCCGTCTGCTTGCCCAGCTCAGCAACCACCCCGGGCACCTTGCCCAGGATCTCGGGGGTCCGCTTGAGGCTGGCCTTGTGCTTGGACAGCAGCCCCTTGAAGCCCTTGTTCACGGTGGCCAGCTCCTTCTTGTCGGGGCCCGACAGCTTGGCCTTGAAGTCGGCGGCCTTCACCGGGTCCTTGAGGAAGGCCTCCATGGCCACGGTGCGGTTCAGCAGCTCGCCCAGGTACAGGTCCTCCTGCTTTATCAGGAACTTCTTGCGGGCGTCCTTCTTCAGCTTGTCGGCCTCGGCCTGGATGGACTTCCAGTTCCGGGTCAGCACCGGGAAGTCCCCGCCCTTGCCCTTGGCCACCAGGTTCTGGACCGTCTCGGTGCCCGTGCGGATCTTCATGGTGCCCTCGGCGCACTCGGCCCCGAGATCATCCAGGTCCTTGATCACCTCATTGGCGCTCTTGGTATCGTAGGCGCTGCCCTCCACGGGCCGCAGGAACTGCCCAAAGGCCAACGACGGCACCAGCACCAGCCCAGCCAACAACGACATCGCGGTTCTCAAAAACATGCGTCCCTCCAGGTTGGATTACTGCGCCGGAGTATCCCCCAGGCGCGCACGCTTTTCAATCTGAACCCGTGATCCGAACCCCGACCGCAAGAGAGGGGGTTGCCCGGCTGGTCCGGTGTTCCGTTCGCACCTTGGACGGATCGCTGGCTTTCTAGAAGTAGTACCGCGCGTTCAACACCCCGGCCAACCCCAGCTCCACGTCCGTGCCGCCGCTGCCCAGGACCTGCAACACGGGCACCCCTTCCAGGTTCAGATCGATGGGCACCTTCGTGAACACCACCCCTATGCCCACGGGCAGCTCGCCGCCCAAGCTGGTGTAGGCGTCGGCGGAACCCTTGCCCTTGTAGCTCCAGGAGAAGAAGTTGGCGCCGGGGCCCCAGTACCAGCGAAGGCGGGCGTACTGCCAGCGGGCCAGTTCGGGCATCCACCACAGCCAGTCCACGCGCACCCCCAGGCCCGTCCAGTTGTCCCGGGCCCACAGGGTCGCGTCCACCTGCAGGGAGGTCTGCTCCTGGAAGAACCAGTTGAAGGAGAACCCGTTGCCGGGGAACCCCGTCTGGATGCCCGCCCCGAAGGAGCCCTTCCCCACCCCGTCGGCCTGGGCGGGCGCCGCACTCAACATCGCGCAGGTCAACAACAGCACCGTCAGATATCTCATTTGGATGAACCTCCATGGTCGTCGTATGGGCCGGACCGAAACCGGCGCGGCTGGCGCTACGTTAGGCCCTTGGGACCCACAAGTCCAACCCCGCAGGCTGCCAGCCCGGCGCAGCCTCTCACAATCCTTATTCCTTGACAAGAAGGCCACGGTGGTGCTGTATTTCAACCCGGTTTTTTGGCCCACCGGTCGCAGGTTGACCCCAAACGGTTACCTCAGATGGGCTTATTGCTTGACGCTCCCGGCCGGCCGTCAAGGTGTAGTTTTTTGTCCTTTTTTTCAGGGGGAACGCGTGATGTCTGAATCCAAGAAGAACCTCTTTCTGACCGACGCCCAGCTTCGGGCCGAGATTGCCCGCTGCGAGTTTTGTGAAGAGAAGCCCTGCAAGGGCAAGTGCCCGGTGGGCTGCTCGCCCGCCGACTTCATCATGGCCGTCAGGAAGTTCCAGCCCTCCGACTTCCGGCGGGCCGCCGGCATCATCATGCGCAGCAACCCCCTGGGCGGCGTCTGCGGCGCCACCTGCCCTGACACCCACTGCATGAGCGCCTGCAGCCGCGCGGGTCTGGACACCCCCATCAACATCCCGGCGGTGCAGGCCACCATCATCCAGAAGGCCAAGGAACTGGGCGTCATGCCCACCTTCAAGCCCCTGGTCGCCAGCGGCCGCAAGGTGGCCGTGGTGGGTGCCGGTCCCGCGGGCATCGGCGCCGCCGTCTACCTGGCCCAGCAGGGTCACAAGGTGGTGGTCCACGACGCCCTCAAGCGCCGCGGAGGGGCCGCCGCCCTCATCCCCGAGTACCGCCTGGACCCCACCGTCCTGGAGAGCGACCTGGACTTCTGGACCAACCCCCTCATTGAATACAAGCCCAGCTCCCGCATTGACGATCCCAAGACCCTGCTGGGCGCCAATGACGCCGTGGTGGTGGCCGTCGGTCTGCACAAGCCCGTCAAGCCCGGCATCCCCGGTGAGGAGGTCGCCCTCTACGCCAACGAATACCTGGCCGCCCGTCCCGCCCTGGCCGGCACCGTGGCCATCTACGGCGGCGGCGCCATCGCCGTGGACTGCGCCGTGACCGCCAAGCACGCCGGCGCTGCCTCCGTGCGCATGTACTTCCTGGAGAACAACTCCGAGATGCCCCTCACCGGCGCCGAGCGCAAAGAGCTGCTTGAGGCCGGCGTGGAGCTCCACCCCCGCACCCGCATCACCAAGGTGAACCTGAAGGACGGCAAGGTGGCGGGCCTGGAGACCGAGCGCGTCTCCCTCAAGGCCGGCCAGAAGTTCTCCCTGGCCAACCTGGACACCGTGGCTGGCAGCGCCGCCCTGGTCATCGCCATCGGCAACCGCTCCGCCCTGCCCCGGGACGAGGCTGACGGCCTCTTCGTGGCGGGCGACATGCAGACCGGCCCCTCCACCGTGGTGGAGGCCGTGGCCAGCGGCAAGAACACCGCCTCCCGGGTCCACGCCTTCCTCACCAAGGCCGCCGCTCCCAAGATTGAAGTGGCCAACCGCAGCACCGTCGAGGTCAAGGGCTGGTGCCCCGTGCCCGTCTCCCTGGCCACGGACTTCTTCGGTCGCCCCATCAAGTCCCCCTTCCTGCTCTCCGCCGCGCCCCCCTCGGACGGCTTCGAGCAGATGAAGAAGGCCTACGAGGCCGGGTGGGCCGGCGGCATCATGAAGACGTCCTTCGCCCGCGGCCCCATCCACATCCCCGAGCGCTACATGCACCAGTTCGACGACCTCACCTACGGCAACTGTGACAACGTCTCCGGCCACCTGCTGGGCCGCGTCACCGCCGAAATCCGCGAGCTGGTCCGCCTCTACCCCGACCGCCTCACCATCGGCTCCACCGGCGGCCCCGTGACGGGCAACGACGAGCACGATCGCGCGGGCTGGCAGGCCAACACCAAGACCTTGGAAGAGGCCGGCGCCATGGGCATCGAGTACAGCCTCTCCTGCCCCCAGGGCGGCGACGGCACCGAGGGTGACATCGTCTCCCAGAACGCCCGTCTGACCCAGAAGATCATCGGCTGGATCATGGAAGTGTCCGACCCCAACGTCCCCAAGCTGTTCAAGCTCACGGGCGCCGTCACCTCCATCGCCGCCATCGTCATCGCCATCCGCGAAGTGCTGGCCAAGTACCCCGGCAAGAAGGCCGGCATCACCCTGGCCAACACCTTCCCCACCATGGACTTCCGCGCCGGCGCCAAGAAGGAGTGGGACGAGGCCATCGTCTACGGCATGTCCGGTCAGGGCGTGCTGCCCATCTCCTACCTGTCCCTGGCCTCCGTCCACAGCCTGGGCGTGGCCATCTCCGGCAACGGCGGCCCCATGGACTACAAGGCCGCAGCCAACTTCCTGGCCCTGGGCTGCAAGACCGTCCAGTTCTGCACCATCGCCATGAAGCACGGCTACGGCATCATCAACGACCTGGAGATGGGCCTGTCCCACCTCATGCAGGAGCGCGGCATCAAGTCCGTCAATGAGCTCATCGGCATCGCCAACAAGCCCTCCCCCATCACGGGCTTCATGGAGCTGTCCGCCGAGAAGAAGATCAGCGCCGTCAACGCCGACCTCTGCCTGCACTGCGGCAACTGCACCCGCTGCCCCTACCTGGCCATCAGCCTGGACGGCAACAAGGTCCCCGTGACCGACGCCTCCAAGTGCATCGGCTGCAGCATCTGCGCCCAGAAGTGCTTCAGCGGCGCCCTCTACATGCGGGATCGTACCGCCGCCGAGAAGGCCGTCCTGTCCGAAGAGTGATCGTGTCGGAACCCCGACCGCAAGGGGGGGGGTGTTGTTCTTCCCGAACCCCGACCGCAAGGCCGGGGGAGCGTTCTTTCCGAACCCCGACCGCAAGGGAGGGGGTGTTGTTCTTTCCGAACCCCGACCGCAAGGGAGGGGGTTGTCTTTCAAGGAGGTTTTTGAACATGTCCACCATCCTCATCAAAGGCGGCGTCATTGCCACCCTGGGCGCCAAGAACCGCGTCCTCCATGGCCACGCCATCCTGATCGAAAACGATCGCATCGCCAAGATCGCCCCCGTGGCCCAGTTCACCGGCAACTACGACCGCGTGATCAACGCCAAGGGCAAGCTGGTCCTGCCCGGCTTCGTCAACGCCCACATGCACTTCTACAGCACCTTCGCCCGGGGCCTGGGCAAGGCCGCCCCCTCCGCCAACTTCCAGGAGGTCCTGGAGAACCTTTGGTGGCGCCTGGACAAGAAGCTGACCATCGAGGACAGCTACTACAGCGCCCTCATCCCCCTGCTGGACGGCATCCGCCACGGCACCACCACCTTCATCGATCACCACGCCAGCCCCTTCGCCGTGCGCGGCTCCCTGCCCGCCATCGCCAAGGCCGTGAAGCAGTCGGGCCTCCGCGCCTCCCTCTGCTACGAGCTGTCCGATCGCGACGGTGACAAGATCGCCCAGGAGGGCATCGAGGAGAACGCCGAGTTCATCAAGGCCACCCAGAAGGCTGGCGACCACCAGCTCCACGGCATGTTCGGCATGCACGCCTCCTTCACCATCGGTGACAAGACCATGGAGAAGGCCGCCAAGGTTGGTAACGATCTGGGCGCCGGCTTCCACGTCCACACCGCCGAGGCCCAGTCTGATCAGGACTACAACGTCCAGCACTTCGGCCTGCGCGTCGTCGAGCGCTTCAAGAAGTTCGGCATCCTGGGGTCCAAGACCATCCTGCCCCACTGCGTGCACATCACCGAAGCCGAGATGGATCTCATCAAGGCCAGCGACACCATGGTGGTGCACAACCCCCAGTCCAACATGAACAACGCCGTGGGCATCATGGATCTCAAGAAGCTCACCGAGAAGGGCATCCTGGTGGGCCTGGGCACCGACGCCATGACCGTGAACATGAAGGAAGAGCTGCGCGTCGCCATGTGGCTGCACCACCTGGGCTACAAGAACCCCTCCTGCTGCTTCATGGATGTGGTCAACACCCTGCTGTTCAACAACGGCAAGATCGCCGAGCGCCTCTGGCCCGGCCTGGGTCTGGGCACCCTCACCGAGGGCGGCATGGCGGACATCATCCTCACCGACTACCACACCCCGACCCCCCTGGACGAGGGCACCATCCTGGGCCACATGGTCTTCGGCGTGCCCGCCGCCCCCGTGGACACCACCATCGCCTCCGGCCGCATCCTCATGGAGGGCAAGAAGCTGCTGGTGGACGTGTGCGAAGCCGAGGTTGGCGCCAAGGCGCTGGAGCTCTCCACCGCCCTCTGGGCCAGGTTCTGATTTCGCTTGACAGCAACGCCCTCCGCGAACACAATGCGCGGGCGTTGTGAAACGCGTCTGCAGCCCCAAGGACTCGCAGGCATTGGAAAAATTGGAAAACTTTCAGCAGGACCAGGTGACGAATGGGACGCTATGATGGACCGCGTGTTAGGAAGATGAGGGCCCTTGGGGTCAACCTCCCCGGCCTCTCCAGGAAGAGCATTGAACGCCGCCCCACCCCTCCGGGACAGCACGGCGCCTCGCGCCGGGGCAAGACCTCGGATCACAAGCGCCAGTTGATGGAGAAGCAGAAGCTTCGTTTCAACTACGGCATCAGCGAGAAGCACTTCCGCATCCTCTTCACCGAGGCCCGCAAGAGCGCCATGGCCACCGGTGACAAGCTGCTGGAACTGCTCGAGCGCCGCCTGGACAACGCCGTCTTCCGCGCCGGCTTTGCCCCGACCATCCCCGCCGCTCGTCAGCTCGTCTCCCACGGCCACATGCTGGTCAACGGCCGCCGCGTGGACATCGCGTCCTATCGCATCCGGCCCGGCGACGTCATCAAGGTCCGCGAGCGCAGCGCCGCCGTGGTCTGCATCGAGACCTCCCTGGCGTCCCCCTCCCTGGAGCGTCCCTCCTGGTTGGAGTACGACAAGGACGCCAAGTCCGCCCGCATCACCGACATGCCCACCGGCGCCTCCGTGCCCCTGGAAGTGGACGTCATGCAGGTGGTCGAGTTCTTCTCCAAGAGAATCTAGTCCCTCGACAGTCCTGGCCCCAGGTCAGCGACTTACCACAGGAAGAGGCCGTGCCCGCAAGGGCGCGGCTTTTTTTTTGGCCAAGCCAATGGCAGCAGCGCGCAGGCGTTGGGCGCGAAGTGTTGGGGTGTCGGGGGGGTGGGGTGTTGGAGTGTTGGGGTGTTGGAGTGTTGGGGTGTCGGGGTGTTGGGGGGGCTGGGGGGGGGCTACAGGCAGCCGTACTTCTGGATGGCGTCCAGCTCAATCTCGAACAGCAGATCCTCGCGGCAGATGTCGTTCACCGTGTACACCGCGGGGAAGTTGGGCAGGCCCGCCCGGTCGCAGTAGTCCTGGTAGATGGGGAAGATGGACGCGTCCTTGAAGTAGACAATGGCGCGGCTGGCATCGTTGAAGGTCATGCTGCGGGAGTGGAGGATGGCCTTGACGATCTCCATGGTCAGGGACACCTGGGAGGCCGCGTCGTCCTTATAAAGGGTCTGGCCGAAGGCCGAGATGGAGGCCGTGCCGCTGATCATGATCTGCCGGTAGTCGGGGGCGCAGATCTCCACCGCACGGCTGAAGGTGCTGCCGTAGTCCGAGGCGGGCTTCTGCAGCGGCGAGTCAATCATCTGGACCCGCAGGGCCCCCTTGCCCTTCACCGCTGTGGCCCCGCCCACCAGCGCAGTCTGGTGGCTGTTGGCGGCGCCGATACCGGTGGACGCGGGCACGAACCCGGACCCCAGGATACCCACGCCCTGGTAGGCGTCGGTCCTGACCCGGTTGAAGTCGCCGTACCAGTGGCAGATCCGGTCATTGAAGAACCAGGTGCGCACCAGATTCGTCATGCCAAGGCCGGCCATGGCCAAGGTCTTCTCCAGTTTGCCCAACACCTGGGCCGTCTGGGTCGCCCCGTCAGCCGCCTGCTCCGGCGCCACCCCGGCCACAAAGCAATGGGTCGCAAAGGGCGCCTCGTAGCTGCGGCCCACGCAGGCCCCATCCAGACGCAGGTCCTGGACGGGCACATCGCAGACCGCATGGATCTGAAACCCGGCCACGGCCTCGGGACCGCAGGCGCCGCCATCCATGATGGCCCGGGGCCAGGAACTGCCGCCCTCCTCTGCCTCAATGGCAGCCTGGGCCTCGGCCCAAAGCGCCCGGGGGGCGAACACGGTGCACATCACCACCGTGGCGTTCTGTTGTTTGAGGAAGATGCCGGCCTTCACCACCAGGGTGCTGAAGGAGTCCCTCGAACCTTGGACTGCGCTCAGGTAGATTTGCCGGATTCCAGAACGGAACAGCACCACAGCGTCAAAGCCAGGACCCGCCTCACGCTGCACAAAGGAGTTGTTCATTTCTGCTCCACTTGACGGCCATCACCGCCTGCTGGTGGCGCCTCCTGGGCGGGCGCCGCTTGGGGTTCCCAGGGCTTCCCTTGGTCGAAGGCTTTAATACGCTCCTCGAGCACCGATGCAAACTTTTCCATCTTCCTCAAGGTGGCAAGCCGCAATGCGCGCCTGTCCTGCTCCGCGGCCTTGGAGAAATCCGCCTTCTCGGCGTACATGGAGGCCAGCAGATCGGGCCACGTGGGATCCATGGGCTCGTAGCGGATGGCCAGCTTGGCCAGGCGAATGGCCTCCTCTTCCTTGCCAAGGTAGAACTTGGTCATGGCCAGGCTGGTGAGGATCCGGGCGTCCCGGGGCTCCAACTTGGCGGCCTCGGTCAGGTGCTTGTCGGCCAGCTTCAGGTTGCCTCGGTCAAGCAGCAGCGAGCCCAGGTGGAAGTGGGCCTGGGTCATCGTCGGGTCAAGCTCCACCGCCTTGAGCCAATAGCCGATGGAGTCGTCCTTGAGGCCCTGACGATACTTGACCAGGCCTCCGCCGAGATAGGCCTCGGCCTTGGTGGGATCGCCCTCACGGACCTCCTCGAAGACCACCAGGGCCTCGTCCAGACGGTTGGCGTCCAACAGATAATTGGCGTGGTTCAGGGCCAGCACCAGGTCCTCCGGGGCAGCCTTTCTGGCAATCTTCCAGTGCTCGTCACCGTCCGCCGTCCGCCCCAGGCCGATGAGCGCAAGGGCTGCCTTCATGTGGGCGTCGGCATCCTCCGGCGCGCTCTCCAGCCGCTTCTCCGCGGCGGCCAGGGCGCCCTGGTAGTCTCCCTGCTTCAGCAACTGACCCACCAGCACGTTGCGATCGGAGGCCACGGCGCTGACATCCACCAACCGCGGCGCCTGGGCCGGGCCGTGGAGGAACTCGGGGAGCCCAAGGGAGAAGCCCGACCGCGAGAAGTTCTCCAGAAGCACCGCGGGGTGATCCTCGCCCGACTCCTCCACCCGGGTCAGGTACAGCTTGGAGGGCTGGTCCGCCTTGCCGGCAGAGAACACCATCCAGCGCCCGTCGGCGGAGAAGCTGTGCCAGGTGTTGAGGCCTTGCTGGTTGCAGTTCATCCGGCGTGCCGTGCCCCCCTCAGCGGGGACGATGTACAGCTCGGGGTCGGACCAGCCGGCCTTGCCGGGCATGGACCTGCAGAACACCACCCACTTGCCGTCCGGCGACCAGCGGGGGTAGAAGTTGCGGTTCGCGTCCCCCGAGGCCCCCTTCAAGGGCACCGCCTCGCCACCCTTGCCGTTGTTGAAGGCCAGCTTGAAGATCTCGTACTGAGCCTTGGTCGCCGCACTGTGGAACAGCTTGGCCTCCTCGGTGGAAAGGAACAGTCCGGCGGGGGCGCCCAGGCCCACCTTGGGGGCCTTGACGAACAACAACTCCTTGCTATCGGGGCTCCAGGAGGGGTTGGCCTGCACCAGGCCTTCAAGGGAGGCACCGGGCAGGAGCCCAAGCTCGCCGGTCTCCAGGTTCCGGAAGGCCAGCGCCCCGCGCACCGGCAGGAAATACGCGGACCAGGGCTTCTGGTCGGACTGCGGCACAAGGGCCAGGCGATCCTGCACGGTGCCCAGCAGGAAACGCCCATCGGGGGACAGCACCGAGAAGGAGCCGAAGTTGGCCAGGGGCTCCTGCCAGTCAAGCTTGAGATCGGCCCAGGAACGAACAGAGGCGGTGTCCAGGCGTAGCTCTTCCGCCATAGGAGCCACCGCGACGCTGCCCGCCGTGGGCCCGACGCCGAGGGCCAGGACGCTGCCGTCGGAGGAGAAGCTGTGGCAGACGACGCAGCCCGGGAGACCCTTGAGCAGCACCTTGCCCGAGTCCTCCGCAGCCAGGGGGCCCAGACGCCAGCGGGCGGCCATGGAGCGAGCCTCGGAGAGCCCGAAGGCATTGGGTTGCTCGAGGAAGTACAGCAACTCCCGCGGGGGCATCTGCTCGAAGCCTAGCTTCACCTCACCCTTGGAGACCACCGCCCCGGCGGCATCCAGGCCCTCCAAGGTCAGGGTCGCCGGGCCCTGGGCCGACAACTCCTGCCACCACTTCGCGGCGGGACGCCAGGCCTTGCTGGTGGCTGTGGCGGGCTCCACGCCGGGACCGCTGACACGCCAGGAGATGGCCGAACTGGTGTCGGTCCAGCGCAGGGCGGGGGCGGGCAGGTCCTTGGCGAAGACGGTCCCCTGTTGGGGGTACAGCACCTGGACCACAGCCGGCGCCGCCTGGGCCCAGGCGGGCCCGGACAGCAAGCTGGAAACCAGGGTCAAGCCAAGGCTGCAGGCCAGGGTCAGAATGATTCGCTTCTTCATGGTTCCACCGCCCCCAAAAGTCATCCGTTGCCGGGAATGATTACACCATTGCCACCCGATCCAGAAGCCAAATGTGGTCATCTTCGGCCCCGCAGGCAATGCACCAAAGCGAGGGTCGGTGCTTACATAAAAAACGGGCCAATTGGTTGACGAGCCTCCCGCAGACCTTACCATTAGAGGCGTTTTCCACCCCCGCGGAGGAACATGAGGCTTCAAGTATTTATTTTGATTACGTTTTTGTTGGTTTCATGCGGGGCCCAGCAGAACTCCTCGGACGTCCGGGACAGCCAGGACACCTGGACCATCGACACGCTGCCCGACCAGGTCAGCCCGGACACACTATGGGACAGCGTGGCGCTGGACCTGGACCAGGACGATCTGGCCCTCCCCGACACCCTGCCCGATCTGACCCAGGCCTGCGAGGCCGGCGATCCCTGCGACGATGGCGATGGCTGCACCTTCGACCAGTGCCTGGAGGGCCTGTGCGACCACCAGCCCATGCCCGCCGGCTTCTGCTGCCAGACCAAGGAAGACTGCGACGACGGCATCACCTGCACCCAGGACACCTGCTCCAAGAACCGCTGCCTCCACGTGCGGGAGGACTCCACCTGCTGCGTGTTGGACGGCGACTGCAACGACTACCAGCCCTGCACCCTGGACCTCTGCGTGGCGCACACCTGCGCCCATGTGTTCAGCTTCTCGGACACCTGCCGCTGCAAGGGGAACCTGGACTGCGACGACGGCCTGGCCTGTACCCGGCAGGAGTGCAAAGACGGCGCCTGCCTCTACAGCCTCGCCAGCGCCCCCGGTCCCCAATGCTGCACCGCTGACGGAGAGTGCGACGATCAGGATTCCGCCACCACCGACCAGTGCGTTGCCCAGACCTGCCAGAACACCCTGGCCACCGCTTGCCTGGTGGACCTGCACTGCGACGACACCAACCCCTGCACGGTGGACTACTGCGACGCGGGCGCCTGCCTGCATCAGGCCATCCCGGTGCCCCAGTGCTGTCTGGTGGACGGCCAGTGCAGCGACGGCTCGGCGTTGACCTGGGACTCCTGCGTGGCCAACCGCTGCGTCAACTCCACCAAGCCCATCCCCGTGGGCTGCAAGGACGACTCCAAGTGCCCCGCGGACAGCGCCTGCGCCGACCACTCCTGCGTGGCGGGCTTCTGCAGCGTGCACCTGCTGGACGGCGAGACCTGCTGCTCGGACCAGGGGCAGTGCCAATCAGAAGACCCCTGCCAGGACCCCGTCTGCCAGGACTTCACCTGCACCACGGTGCCCCACCAGGGCCCCGCCCCCGTGCTGACCTGGGACTTTGACGACGGCTCCATGCAGGGCTTCACCGCCACCGTCGGCGACGCCAAGGCCTCCTGGCTGCCCTCCCAGTGGTTCAGCTACTCACCCATCTGGTCCCTCCACATGGGCAACCCCCAGGACGGCCAGAAGATGCTGGGCGGAAGCCTCCTCAAGGCCGTCGTGGTCAGCCCAGCCTTCACCGCCCCCGAGGGCGCCTCCGTGTCCCTGTGGTTGTTCGTGGACGTGGAGCCCATCACCTCCCGGGATCTCTTCGTGGCCGAGCTCAACTGCGGCTCGGGCTACCGCAAGCTGTTCAACAAAGACGATCTGGGGGGCGGCACCGCCGGCGCCTGGGTCCAGCGCTCCGTCCAACTGGCAGCCCACGAGTACGGCAAGGCCTGCACCCTGCGCTACTCGTTTGACTCGGTGGACTCCACCAACAACAACTACAAGGGCGTCTTCCTGGATGACATCTTCGTCAACCGAAGCTGCCCCCTGGCCAACCAATGAGGTCTCCAATGCGCGCTGTGTCGTTCTGCTGGCTGTTGCTGACATTCGCCCTGGCCCTGCCCGCGGTCGCCGCTGAGGCCCCCGCCCCGGCCACCACGCTGACCGCCCCCCCGGCCCCCCCGGAGACCACCGTCAAGGCCGGCGTCCAGGACCTGCGGGTGGAGGCCACGGCCTTCCTGCGCTACGGTGCCTCGGTCACCGGCAAGGGCACGGACCTGGCCCCCTACCAGTACACCAGCAGCTTCGAGCTGTGGCGCCTGTACCTGGGCCTGCGGGGACGCCTCTCCCCCATGGTCTCCTTCCGCTTCACCGTGGACGCGGGCCCCGAGAGCAAGAGCACTACCACGGAGGATCTCACCGACGGCCACACCCACGAGGACGCCAACTCACCCCGGGCAGGCCTCTACGTGAAGTACGCGTGGCTGGACTTTCAGTTGATGAAGGACCTGCTGCTGCGGGCGGGCATCATCAACAACCCCTTCAGCGACGTCATTGATGGCCTGGGCGGGGTGCGCTACGTGGTGCGCAACGTGGGCGACGAGTTCGGCTACTACGCCACCGCCGACACCGGCCTGCGGACCGAGTGGGTCCCCAAGAACCTGCCGGTGGATCTGGGCCTGGGCCTGGTGAACGGCACGGGCTACAAGCAGGTCGTGGACAACGACGATCGCAAGAACATCTGGGCCACCGTGAGGGTCCGCCCCATGTACCGGAGCCGCGCCCCCGGCGAGGGCCTGGAGCTGTGGTTCTACGCCAACTTCATCCGGGTGGACAACCGCACGGAGGCCCTGCCCACCTACAGCACCCTGCTGACCTGGAAGACCCCGACCCTGGCCCTGGGCTACCAGTTCCTCATCCAGGACCTGGGCGACCGGGTCAGCGACACCACCCTTTGGGACAGCCTCACGGGCTCCGACAAACCCTTCGAGTGGGACCGCATCCACGTCCTCTTTGCGACCTGGAACGCCCACCGCTACGCCAAGCTCTTTGGCCGCCTGGCCACCGTCCAGCGCCCCTTCAGGGACCGCGTCGCCAATGTCACCTTCACCGACGCCCTGGCCAACGCCGACATGGTCCTGGGCTACGCCATCCCCTGGTCCAAGAACCTTGAGACCGCCATCTCCTACCGCCTCTACACGGCCCACGAGAGGGTCAAGGAGACCCGCTTCTTCTACCTCTCCGTGCTGGCCACTTTCTGAATGGAGCGCACCCAAATGCCGGACAACAGGAAGCTGCAGGAAGCCGTCACGCTGCTGGAATCCCTGCCCGATCTGCTGGTGCTGTTCGACTCCCGGGGCACCTGCATAGACCACCACGGGCCCTCGGGGGACTCCTACCCCATGACGCCACGCCACGGACGCCCCCTGTTGGAGGCCTTCTCGCCGGAACTGGCGGCCACCATCTCGCCGGCCCTGGCGGACTGCATCGGCGAGCGGCGCTCCACGGAGCTGGACCTGCAGGTCAACAACCAGCAGGGCGAGCAGTGGTTCGAGTTCCGCGCGATGCCCTGCGGTGACAATCTGTTCATGGCCCTCATGCGCAACATCACGGATCGCCGCCGGGAGCGCGACGCGCTCTATGAGGGGGCCTACCACGACCCCCTCACGCGCCTGCCCAACCGGGCCCACTTCATGTCCCGCCTGCGCCGCATCCTGGAGCGCAGCCAGACCCACGCCTCCTACACCATCGCCCTGCTGATGCTGGACATGGATCGCTTCAAGGCCGTGAACGACAGCCTGGGGCATCTGGTGGGGGACCAGTTGCTGATCGAGTTTGGCGCCCGCCTGCGCCGGGCCGTCCGCCCCCAGGATCTGGTGGCCCGGCTTGGTGGTGATGAGTTTGTGGTGCTGTTGGACAACATCCAATCCGCGCCCCAGGCTCTGGCGGTGGCGAACCGCATCCACGGCGCCCTCAAGCAGCCCTTCCAACTGGCCGGCAAGGAGCTGCACTGCACCACCAGCATCGGCCTCGCGGTGGCCTCCGGCGGGTATCGCAGCGCCGACGACATGCTGCGGGACTCGGACATGGCCATGTACCAGGCCAAGAGCCGTGGCCGGGGCGAGAGCGCCGTCTTCGAACAGTCCATGCACCAACGCAACCTGGAGCAGCTATCCTTGGAGAACGAACTGCGCCGCGCCGTCGCGGAGGACCAGTTCCTGCTGAACTTCCAGACCGTCCATTCCCTTGCCGACGAAGGCGTCTCCTCCCTGGAGGCCCTGGTCCGCTGGCAGCACCCCCGGCGGGGCCTGCTGCTGCCCGGCGAGTTCATCGGGCTGGCGGAGGACACGGGCGAGATCACGGGCCTGGGCCACTGGATCCTGCGCCAGGCCCTCCGCACCGGCGCCTCCTTCACCAAGGCCATGGGCCGCCCCATCTCCATGTCCGTGAACCTCTCCGGGCGCCAGCTCTCCGAGCCGGGCTTCGACGAGGTGGTCCTGCGCCTCCTGGAGGAGGCCGGCGTGCCCCCCTCGGGGCTGCTGCTGGAGATCACCGAGAAGGCCGTGAACCTGGACCCCAAGGCCCACACCAAGGTGCTCCAGCGGCTGCACGAGAAGGGCCTGCGGGTGGTGCTGGACAACTTCGGCACGGGCCAGTCCTCCCTGAGCTACGTCCTCAACCTGCCCCTGCACTACATCAAGGTGGATCGGGGCTTCGTCAGCCGCCTGGCCGAGGGCCGCGCCACCCGCGTGGTGGTGGACTCGGTCATCCGGCTGGCCCATGAGCTTGGCATCCAGGTCATTGCCGAGGGGGTGGAGCGGGAGGGGGACAAGGCGGTCCTCAAGGACCTGGGCTGCGACCTGGCCCAGGGCTGGGCCTACACCAGGCCCGCCCCGGAGAACGAGATCTTCACCCACCTAAACCTATGATGGCGGCGGATCGGTCTGGCCCGATCTTGACAAGGCCTCAGCCACCGCGGACATGAGATCCAGCGTGTTGTAGGGCTTGGGCAGGGCTACCAGCCGGCCGTCCCTGGTGAAGGCCTCGGTCTCGTTGCCGTAGCCCGACGAGATGATGGCGGGCAGCCCGGGGTTGAGCTTGCGCAGGGACTCCAGGGTCTCCACACCGCCCATGCGAGGCATGGTCAGGTCCAGCAGCACCAGCGCCACAGTCCCCTCCAGGCCCTTGAACAACTCCACCGCCTCGATGCCGTCTCGGGCAGCGACGACCTTGAAGCTGAAGTACTCCAGGATCTCGGTGGCGGCCCGGCGCACCCCCTCCTCGTCGTCCACCACCAACACCAGCCGGCCTGCGCCATTCACGGGCTCAAGTGCAGCGGGCTTTTCAGCCAGGGGTTCGGGGAGCGACTGGGAGGCCGGGAAGTACACCCGCATCCTGGTGCCACCCAGGGGCCTGGACTCCAACTCCAGCCCGCCCCGGGAGGCCGTGACCACCCCTCGGACCGCCGCCAGGCCCAGGCCACGACCGGCGAACTTGGTGGTATAGAAGGGCTCGAAGATGCGACCCATCTGCTCCTCGGTCATCCCGCAGCCCTCGTCGCGAACCTCCACATAGACGTACTCGCCGCCCACCGCCCCCGGTGAAAAACGCAGCGCCTCCACCTGGGCCGAGCTCAGGGTCGCCTGGCCCGTCTCCAACTGGATCAGCCCGTCCTTGTTCCCCAAAGCGTCGGAGGCGTTGGTCAACAGGTTCATCACGACCTGCCGAAGCTGGGAGGGGTCCGCGTCCACATGGGCCTGGCCCGACCGGTGGCTGGTCCGAAGCTGGGCCCTCTTGGAGATGACCGACTGCATCAGGTCGGACATCTCGTCCACCAACTCGGGCAGCCGCACCGCGGCCTTGGTGGCGGCCCCACGCCCAGCGTAAGCCAGCATCTGGTTGGTCAGGTCCGCCGCCCGGCGCGCGGCCGTCTCCACCTGCTGAAGACGCCTCCCGCGGTCCTCCTCCCCCTGCGCCCCCAACCTCAACAGATCCACATTGGCCAGGATGCTGACCAGCAGGTTGTTGAAATCGTGGGCGATCCCCCCGGCCATGACGCCCAGGCTCTCCAGCTTCTGGGTCTCGTTCATCCGAAGCTCCAGTAGATTTCGCTGGCGCTCGGCGGCCATACGCTGGGAGACGTCAACGATGAGGCCCTCCAGGTGCCCCTTGCCATCCGGGGAGACCAGCAGGGCCCCCTGCTCCCAGACCCACTTCTCGCGGCCAGACACGTCCCGGATCCGGTAGTTGAGGGTGAAGGCCTGCCCTTTGGCCAAGGCCTCCTTGACCGCGGCGCGCACCTTGGGGCGGTCCTCGGGAAGCACCAGGTCCTGGTAGGAGAGCACCCGGTTGTCCACCAGATCCTCCGGCTGCCAGCCAGTCAGATGCAGGCAGCCGCGGGTCAGGAACTTCATGGTCCCCTGATCGTCGTTGATGCGGCGATAGGCCATGCCAGGCATGTTGGCCAGCAGGGACTCCAGTTGATTCTGGCGCTCCAGCATGGCGGCCTCGGAGGAGCGGATGGCGCTGATGTCGTGGAACACCAGCGACACCGAGTCCCGCCCAAGGCTGAAGGCCGTGACCGAGTACCAGGCCCGGCGCTCGGGCAGGTGGTGTTCAAGCTGGAAGGGGCGGAAGGAATCAGCGGCGCGGGCCAGCACCCCCATCCAGGGGAAGCCCCCGGGGATACCCTCGGTTTGCCATTGGCGGGGATCCGTCTGCCCCGCCACAGGCCCCCGCGTATCGAAAAGCTCCAAGAAGGCCCGGTTGTGATCGGTGAGGCGAAAGTGGTCCAGCTGGTGGCCCGCCGGATCGAGCCTGGAGAAGTGGGCAAAGGCGCTGCCCATCATCTCAAAGACCCGGCAGTACTTCTCCTCGGACTCCTTCAGCGCGGCCTGGGCTGCCTGCCGTTGGGTCACGTCGCGCACCGCCACCACCAGCAGCCGCTGGCCCCCCTCCTGCACGGGGCGGGCACACAGCTCCAAGGAACGCTGCTCTCCCGCGGGCAGGTACAGGTCCAACTCCACCACCCCCGCTGGGGGCGCCTCCAACAACTGCAGGAGGCTGCGCGCAGAGTCCGCCCGAAAGAGGGTGTGGACGCTCTTCCCGACAAGTCCACCCACGGGTGCGCGCAGCAGGGTCTCCATGGTGTCGTTGCTCTCCAGGACCAGGCCACCTTGGACCACCAGAATGCCGTCGAAGGCCGCATCCAGGACGCCCTTCATGCGCGTGTCCTTGGCACTGGCCCGGTCCTGGGCTGCGCGCTTTTGTTCCAGGAAGGCGGCGAAATACAGGGTGCTGGTGGCAATCAGCAGCACCGCCATGTTCAGCATGGGATCCACCGGGATGTTGAAACCCAGGACCTCCAACGACATGGACAGGGTGGCCCCGATGAACCACAGCCCCCCGGCCGCGCCGCGCATGCCCTTGACCCGGACGATCCAGGCCAGAGGCGGGAAGAACAGGTAGTAGGGGGTGCTGCCCGGCCACAGCCCGGGGATCAGCACCGCCGCCAGGGCCAGAGCAAGCAGCCCGGTCTGCAGGACGAACAGGCGGATACGAGGCCAGTGGGTGGGCCAATGGAACTCCCGCGGGGGGTCGGCCCAGAGGTCCAGGTAGGGCAGCACCACATGAAGGATCAGCGGAACGATGAGGACCATGGAGACCGTCGTGACCATGGCCGCCTCGAGGGCATGTCCGATGGCCATCTCGGCGGGGTTCACGAAGGCCGGGGGGTAGGCCCCGCCGGAGAAGAACACAGACACCAGTGGCAGCAGGAAGGCCACCCCCAGGAAGAGGCTGAGGTGGGCCGGGTTCTTGAGGTTGGGGATGGGGGCGGTGAGGCGCCGCAGCCCCAACGCCAGGAAGGCCTCGAGGGCAGAGTACAGCAGCAGGTAGGGAAAGGCCTCCAGCAGGCTCTCCGGGTGCAGCAGCACCGTACCCAGCACTCGCAACGCCAAGGGAAAGACCAGGTAGCGGCGCCCGCCCACCAACAGCAGGCAGAAGTTGATGACCGCCGGCGGGTACCAGAAGGACGAGTCGGGATAGGACGCGTAGGTCTCAGCCAGCAACCGCAGCATCAGATAGGACACCGCGTGCAGCAGCACCCCCGGCAGGTGGAACCCCGTGGAAATCGCCGCCGAGAAGGTCTCGGCCTTCTGCTTGCCCACCCCAACCTCCCCCGCCCGTTGCCCCCCTAAGCGCACCCTCCGAGCTTCGCCCGCCTTGATTCGTGGCGTCCCCCAGGGCCCACCTTCTTCCCGCAGCGCCCAAGCCACAGCGCTTGACATAATCGCACAGCCGTTGTACGTAAAACAAGCTCTGCGGTACCCCCTTCGGCCCCGGCCGATCCCACCGCAGTTTTTGTCCCAGGAGAGATGGCCGAGCGGCCGAAGGCGC
>CAIXZC010000134.1 GCA_903923815.1 uncultured Myxococcales bacterium | reverse complement strand
TGGTGCCCCCCGGCCCCGGCGGCCCGGAGGAGCTGGCCCAGATGATCTCGGCCCTCCACGGGTCGTTCTTTGGCAAGCTGGCCTACGCCGCCACCCCCGCCGACCTGCGGCGCCTCCAGCCCGACTTCTTCACCACCTGCTGCGACCTGGCCGCGGTCAGCGCCGACTGGCCCCTGTCGACGGACGCGGCCCCCTCGGTCAAGGATCTGAAGGTGGCCTGGAAGCCCCACCTGCTGTCCCTCAAGACCCTGGCGGAGGCGGCCTCCGTCCCCGTCCTGCTTCTGGACGCCCCTGCCAACCCCGCCCTGGCCTACTGCGCCAAGTGGCCCGCCGCCGTCCAGGGAGACCCGGACACGGGGGACTTCTGCCAGCTTGCGGCCTACACGGCCTTTCGGGACCTCTTCTTCAAAGAAAACCCTTCCCTCACCGCCGGACATCTTGTAAAGGAATTCGGCATCCCCGGGGAGCGGCCGTCCGTCTTCTCCCCCGTAGACCACAAGGCCCTGGAGATCCTCAAAGATGCCTGGAACCCAAAAAAATGAGACCGGCAGCGGCCTCCTCTGGCTGACCGCCGCCAAGTTCTACTTCATGCTGACGGGCATGGCCCTGCTGATCGCCCTGCCGGCCTTCTTCAAGAAGTTCTACCCCGACCAGCACCTGGAGCTGTACGGCGACTTTCGCACCGTCATGGGGCTCATCAACTGGGTCAACATGGTGCTCATCGGAGGCACCATCCAGGCGGTGTCCAAGTTCGTCTCCGAGGTGCCCGGCCGCACGGACGCCGTGAAGTTCACCACCCTCAAGCTGCAGGCCGTCCTGGCGGGCGCCATCCTGCTGGTCTTCGTGTTCGGCGCGGACTTCCTGGCCACCCACTTCTACCGGGATCCGACCCTGGCCTTCTACCTGCGCCTGGCCGCCCCCATCGTCCCCATCTACGCCTTCTACGCGGTCCTCATCGGCTGCCTCAACGGCCTGGGCCGCTTCAAGCACCAGGCCATGATGGACATGACCTTCGCCACCCTCAAGGTCGGCCTCACGGTGGGCCTCGTCGCCCTGGGCTTCGCCATCAGCGGCGCCATCGGTGCCTTCCTGCTGACCGCCGCCATTCTGCTGGTCATCTCCTGGCTGCTGCTGGGCCGCGAGGGTCAGGGCGGCTCCGCTGACTGGCGCGCCATCCTGGCCTTCCAGGGTCAGACGCTGCTGTTTGCGTTCATCCTCAATGGCCTCATGCAGGTGGACCTCCAGGTGCTCAAGGCCTTCGCCCCCGCAGCCCTTGGGGACTCCTCCGCCCAGGCGGGCATCTACGCCGCCGCCCTGCAAATCGGCCAACTGCCCTACGTGGCCACCATCTCCGTGGCCTTCGTCATCTTCCCCATGGTCTCCAAGAGCACCTTCAACCAGGACGCGGCCCTCACCCGCAGCTACATCGCCACCACCCTGCGCTACTCCCTGCTGCTGCTGGCCGCCATGGCCTCCGTCCTGGCCAGCAACGCGGGCGGCCTGCTGTCCCTGGTCTACCCCAGCGAGTACGGCACCGGCGCCCTCATCCTGGCGGTCCTGGCCGGGGCCTACGCCTTCTTCGCCGGCGCGGTCATCCTGTCTA
>CAIXZC010000133.1 GCA_903923815.1 uncultured Myxococcales bacterium | reverse complement strand
TGGAGGGCTTGGAGGGATTTGGATGAAAGAAGCTTGCATGCACCAACGGCATCTTCGGGGCTGACTACAATGGACGCCGGTCTTGGGGGGGCCCGACGCTCATCGCCTTTTACCGGTCGCCCGGTTTCAGCATGCAGGTAAGAACAGGGGGGGCCGGGTTTTATTCCAGAATTTTTTACTAAGGGGCTGGCGGGGGGCTGGGGGGCGATGGGGGCTGGGGCTGGGCCGCCACCTTGAAGGAGGGGTCCTTCCCTTGCGCGTGGGCCAGCAGGCTGGCGAAGCGCGCCTCTTTTGGGGTACAGGCGGGTCAGCAGGTGGGCCTCCAGGATGGCCTCCTTCCACTGGCCCCGGTTCAGGAAATACAGGGCGTCCCGAAAGTGCAGATACACCAACAGCTTGCGGACCTCCGGGTGGAGGCGCCCCTGGGCCCCCAGCTCCCGGTAGAGGGTGCCCCAGAAGAGGGACAGCATGTGCACCGTGGCCCCGTTGTCCAGGCGCACCTCATGCCCCGCCAGCCCCAGCCCCGAGCCGGCAAACCAGGTGCGGGTCCAGGGCAACTCCAGGCCCTGGCCGCCGGGGGCCACGCCCTTGGGAAGGTCCGGGGCGTCCAGGACTTCGGTCTCCAGGATGACCTTGCGGGGCAGGGCCACCAGTTCGTCCAGAGGGAAGGTGCCGTGCCTGTTCCAGGCCTCCAGCACGGGCTTCAAGGTGGGGTCCTGCTGGAGCTTGGCGGCGGTGTAGGGGCGGCCACCGGAGATGCGCGAGAAGAAGGACTGGTGCAGCAGGGTCACGTCGGGGCGGCGGTGTTCAACCTCGGAGTAATAAACGTGGTTGAAGAACAGCGGGTAGTAGGCGGGCAGGAAGACCGCGTCCGGGGGCAGGCGCTCGAGGAGCTGGCGGTTCAGCACATCGGGGGCGAAGAAGCCCGTGAGGCCAAAGCGCTGGGTGGAGGCGCGAAAGCCCCCCCAGCCCCCCAGCACCACCGCCACCAGGGCCAACAGCAGGGGCACCAGGCCCAAAACGCGCTGAAGCCGGGTGGGGCGGGCGGCCAACAGGTGCTGCAGCAGGGCCAGCAGGCCCACGGCGCCAAGCAGCACCGCCTGGAGCCCCGTCATGAAGTAGGCGTGGTCGTCCGGGTTCTCCACATCCAGATACATGATGGCCTTGGCCAGCAGGCCACCGGTCAGCAGCAGGAAGAGGCCCAGGCCCAGGCGAAAGTGCAGGAACAGCAGGGCCCCCAGGCCCAGAAAGCCGCCAAAGACCAGCAGCGGGGACAGCAGGCCGAACCAGGAGGACAGCACCCGCAGGAGGGCCTCCGGCAGGGGGGCCACGGGCATCTCGGTGAGGCTCAGGTGGAAGGCTTTGGCGGACAGCAGCTCGAGGAAGCCGCGCAGGGAGCTGGTGTCAGCCCAGGCGAACTCGCCGGGAACGCTGGAGCGCAGGGGCAGCATGAGCAGGGGCAGCAGACCCGCCAGGAACCAGGGGGCGGGGGCCAACAGCAGGTCCCAGGCCAGGGTCCGGGGGCGGGGCAGGGGGGCATGGTCGGCCTGGTCCCTGGGGGGCAGCCACAGGAACAGCAGGGGCACGGGCAGCAGCAGCAGCGTCAGGTAGTAGTGGTTGCAGACCCCCAGGCCCACCAGGAAGGCCACGGCCGCCCGGTGGGGGAAGCGCGCGGCGTGGGGCAGGGGCAGGCCCAGCAGGCCCAGGTACAGGATGGCGGTGCCCAGGGCGAACTGCAGGGTGTAGACCTCGGCCCGCACGGCGTTGAACCAGAAGGCCACGGAGAGGGGCAGGAGGGCCACCAGCAGGTTGGCCACCAGGGCGGTCCAGCGGTTGCGGGTGCCCAGCAGATGGAGGACCTGACCGGCGCAGGCGGACAGCAGGCCCAGGGTCAGGCCACCCAGGGCGGCGCTGAGCAGATTGGCCCGAAAGGCCAGGGAGCCCAGGGGCAGCAGGGACCAGGCGTGGGCCAGCAGGACGTGCAGGGGGGAGCCGGGGGGGTGGGGCAGGGTGACCCGGGCGGAGGTGGTGACGAACTCCGCGGAGTCCAGCCAGAAGATGCCCGGGCACAGCATCCACAACAGATACAGGAAGGTCGCCCCACCCACGGCCAGGGGCCACAGGTACCAGGGGGGCGCGGGGGGAGGCTGGAACCCTTCGCCCTGACCCGGGATCATGCGTTGGGGCCCCGGTAGCGGCACTGGGAGCTGGGGGTCTCGCGGACCCGGATCTCCTTGAGGCCGGGGAGCTTCTTGTCCAGGCGCTCCCACAGCCAGATGCACAGGTGCTCGCTGGTGGGGACCTTGAGGCCGTGGACGTCGTTGAGCATCCGGTGGTCCAGCTCCTTGATGAGGGGCTTGACGGCCTCGCTGATGTCGCCGTAGTCCATGTACCAGCCGATGGTGTCATCCACCTGCCCCTCCACCAGGACGTCCACCTCGTAGGTGTGGCCGTGGAGCTGGCGGCAGCGATGGCCCTCGGGGGCGTTGGTGAGCGCGTGGGCAGCCTCGAAATGGAAGGTTTTTCTGAGTTCTACTTTCATTTGTCCAACCCGTGTTTCTTCATTTTGTAATACAGCGCGGTACGCTTCACTCCAAGATCCTCTGCGGCCCGGGTGACGGACCCCTCGCAGCGCTCCAGGGCCGCTGCCAGCTCTCGTCGTTCCAAGGCATCAAGCATGGCGTCCAGCCTGCCCTGGGTATCCTGGCGGGGTTCTCGTCCCGCGCCCAGGAAGGCCAGTTCGTCAAGCTCGATCCACTCCGAATCGGCGGTGATCATCGCACGTTCGACCGCATTTTCAAGCTCCCTGACGTTGCCCGGCCAGGGGTGGGTGGCCAGCAGGGACCGGGCCTCCCCGGAGAACCCCGCGAAGGCCTTGCCAAAATCCCCTGAGAGGCGCTTCAGGAAGTGGTCCGCCAGGGGGCCAATATCCTCGGGGCGCTCCCGCAGGGGGGCCAGGTGGATGGGGAACACCGAGATGCGGAAGTAGAGGTCCTCCCGGAACTGGCCCTGGCGCACCAGCTCCTCCAGGTTGCGGTGGGTGGCGCAGATTAGGCGGAAGTCCACCTTCAGGGTCTGGTCCCCGCCCACCCGCTCGAATTCGCGCTCCTGCAGGACCCGCAACAGCTTGACCTGGACCTCCGCCGACAGGTCCCCCACCTCGTCCAGAAAGAGGGTGCCTCTGTTGGCCAGCTCGAAGCGGCCGGCCTTGCGGGCCAGGGCGCCGGTGAAGGAGCCCTTCTCGTGGCCGAACAGTTCGCTTTCGATGATGCCCGGGGACAGGGCCCCGCAGTTGACGCTGATGAAGGGGCCGTTGGCTCGCTGGCTGCGGCGGTGGACCTCCCGGGCGACCAGCTCCTTGCCCGTGCCGCTCTCGCCGGTGACCAGCACCGAGGAGCTGGTGGGGGCCACCTGGGCGACCCGCTCCAGCACCTGCTTCATGGCCAGGGACTCGGCCACCATGGTGTCCAGGCCGCCTCGCTGCTCCAGGTCCTTGCCAAGCTGATGCCCCACCTGCTCCAGGCGCGCCACCAGTTGGCGGTTCTCCTCCTCCAGCAGGTGCAGCTCCAGGGCCTGCCGCAGGGTGGCCTCCAGTTCGGCCCGATCCCAGGGCTTGCGCAGATAACGATAGACCAGCCCCGAGTTGAGGGCGTCGATGACCACTTCAATGTCCGTGTAGGCGGTCAGCAGGATGGCCAGGGCCCGGGGGCAGATGGCCTTGGCCTGCTTGATGAACTCCAGGCCCTCCATCTCGGGCATGCGCTGGTCCACCAGCAGCACGGCGCAGGGCTTGGAGTTCAGCAGCTCCAGGGCCTGGGCGGGGCTGGAGCTCTCCAGCAGGTTGAAGCGGCGGCCGAAGTTGAAGCGCAGGGTGGCCAGGTTCCCGGGTTCGTCGTCCAGCACCAGGATTCTGTCGCTGAGGGCCATGGGCATCCCCGGGCTAAAGCCGAATGTCTACGCGCACCTTGCGCCGCAGGGTGTCCAGCCAGCGCCGGAAGGCCTTCTCGAAGAGCTGCTCCTCCATGACGCCACGGAGGCGCAGGCGGGCGTCCTCCCGGGCCTCGTCGTCGGCGAAGGGACGGTACTCCTCGGCCAGGGCCTTGATGATGTGGATGCCCAGGCCGCTGCGCACGGGCTTGGATAGCTCGCCCGCCTTGAGGGCGAACACGGCGGCCTCGAACTCGGGCTCCAGGGTGCCCTCGGCCACGAAGCCCAGGACGCCACCTTCGCCGGCGCTGCCGCTGTCCTCGGAGAAGCTGGCGGCGGCGGCCTCAAAGGTCAGCTCGCCGGCGGCCAGGCGGGCCTGAAGCTGGCTGGCGCGGGTCCAGGTCCTGCGGTAGTCCTCCAGGGTGTCGTCGGGGGAGACCTTGAAGAGGATGTGGGCGACCTCCAGGCTGCGGAAGCGGCCCCCGGGGAAGCGCTTGTCGAACTCCCGGGCCAGCTCCAGGTCGCCGATGCGGATCTTGGAGCGCACCTGCATCATGACCACCCGATCCATCAGCAGCTTCTTGCGCACATGGGTCCGCAGGTGGGTCGCGCCCTCAAAGCCCATGGTCCGGGC
This sequence comes from uncultured Myxococcales bacterium, assembly GCA_903923815.1. Lineage (GTDB taxonomy): Bacteria > Myxococcota_A > UBA9042 > CAIXZC01 > CAIXZC01 > CAIXZC01. The sequence goes on along the minus strand of CAIXZC010000133.1, from coordinate 3,269 downwards.
CTGCTGGTCCAGGGCTTCAGTATCCGTCGAGGCGTCCGGGATCATGCGCCCCAGGGCCTCGTCCACCTCCAGGTCGCTGACCTCCAGGCTTTGCTGCCGCGCCGCCGCCAGGACCAGCTCGTTGTCCACCAGGTTCTGAAGGGTGGCGCGCTGGAGGCGGGCGAACTCCTCTTCCCGGGCGCTGGCTGACAGCAGGGGGTCCATGGAGGCCACCTCGGGGGTCATGGCCATGGAGAGGTCAAAGCGCGTGATGACGCTGTCGCCCACCACCGCCACCACGGCCTCCTCCAAGCTGTCCTCGGGGGGCTGGGCGGGGGCCAGGCTGAGGCCCAGGAGCAGGAGGGTCGTCAGGGTTGCCTGGATCACTGCTGCTCCGTTTCTTCCTCGGTGTCGGGCTTGTTGGGGGCCTTGGCGGCGCTGGCGGCCCGGACCTTCACGGCCTCGGGGGAGTCGTCGTCCTCGCCAATCTTGAGGTCGCCCAGGGCCTTGGCGTTCACGGTCCAGTCCTCGAACTTCAGCAGGCCAGCCAGGTAGGCCTCCCGGTCCTTCAGCAGCTTCTCCCGGGCCAGGAGGATGCGCAGCTCGTCCCGGGCCTCTTCCAGGGTGCGGGTCTCGGCGGCCCGGCGATCCAGCAGCATGACGACGTGGTAACCCTTGGAGGAGCGCACCACACCGGACAGGGCGTAGGTCTCCTTGATGGCGAAGGCGGCGTCGGCCAGTTCCTTGTCCAGCACCTCACCGGAGCCAAGCTTGCCGTCCGCGGCGAAGTACAGCAGGTCACCGCCACGGCGGGCGCTCTCGGCATCCAGGCTGTTCTTCCGGGCCAGGTCGCCAAACTCCCGCTTGGGCTTGATGCCGGGCTGGGCCAGGGCCTTCTTGGTCTCCCCCAGCAGGGCCTCGGCGCGCTTGCGATCCTTGACCATGATGTGGGCGGCGCGGACCTTCTCGGGGACCTCGTAGCGGGCGCGCTCGGCCTCGAAGCGGGCGGCCACTTCCTTCATGGAGACCTCGGGCAGCTTGTCCTCGTTGTAGGCATCGGACAGGAAGATCTTCACCAGGTTGGCGCGGTAGGCCGCCACCACCCGGGGATCCTTGTCAAAGCCCGCCTCAAGCGCCTTCTGGGCAACCATCTCCTGGAGCATCCAGCCCTTCAGCAGGTCCCGGCGGTTGGCGAAGGAGCTGTACTCGTTCTTCTGGTAGGGGGGGATGGTGTCCACGTAGGCCTGGAACTCGTCCAGGTAGAAGTGCCGATCCCCAAAAGAAGCCAGCTCGACCCGCCCTTCAACGGGAGGGGTGGCCTCGGGGGCCTTGGCCTCTTCAGCAATTCGGGCGGCCTCACGGTCGTCTTCCTTGGGCGCCGCGGCGGCGGCCTTCACCTCGTCGGTCCGGGCCTTGTCGGCGGCGGCGGCGGGGTCATCCTGGGCGGCGGGGGCCTCCGTCGGGACCTCCTTGGCCAGCTTCACCGGCGCAGCGGCCTTCTGCTCCTTGGCGGGGGCGGCCACCTTGCCGTCACCCTTTCCGTTGCAGGCGCCAAGCACGAGGACCATGGGAAGCCAGAGCCACATTGCTGTTCTCATCTGGAACTCCTCTGAATTGCTAAGGGTTTCTCAAAGGCCGCCAGGGCCTGTTCATCCACGTTTATCTGCACCTGGGCCCGCACCTGGGCCAGGCGTTGTTGCCAACTCTCAAGGCGCTGGGCCTCAAGCTGGGCGGGGGTCTTCCCCGCGGCGCTCACGGCGGCCGCCAGCCAGTCGTCCTTCTCCTGCCGGTACAGGGCCGCCAGCAGCGCGCCCCGGCAGTGGGGGTTCTTCCACAACATCTGACTGAGGCCCTCACGGGCCGCCAGGTTGAGGATGAGGTAGTCCTTCAAGAAGAGCTCCGCCCGGTGGGTCTCAGAGTAGAAGAAGCGGCTGACGGGTGGGAGGGTCTGAAGCACGCGCACCAATTCCCCGACGGAGATGGGATCGGGCCCCAGGGCCGCCGCCTCCAGGGCCTCCTTTTCCTTGTCCAGGCCCACGATGCTGTGGTCCGCCAGGGCCTCCGCCACACTGACCCGATAGGCCGTGGGCTTGGCCCGCTGGGGCTTGCAGGCCACCAGGGACGGAATCAACAGCAACAGCAGCAGCCAAGGCTTCAACCCTGCCTCCAGGCCAAAAAACGGACAACGCTTTCTAGCCTTAAGAGGGGGTCCTTGTCAATGAATGCGCGCGCAGGCCGAATACTTGAACGCCTGGGGAATCTGGTGGACAATCGCGCCCGTCTGGAGGTCACCATGAATCGTTTCGGAAGCCAGTTCTCGGTGGAGATTTTTGGAGAGTCCCACGGTCAATGCCTGGGCATCATCGTGGACGGCTGCCCCGCAGGGTTGCCCCTGGCGGAGGCCGATCTGAAGGCCGACCTGGAGCGCCGCAAGCCCGGGGCCACGGGGACCACCAGGCGCCAGGAGCGGGATCTGCCCCGCCTGCGCAGCGGCGTCTTCGAGGGGCGCACCACGGGGGCCCCCATCCTCATTCTGTTCGAGAACGAGGACGCCGACCCCGCCGCCTACAAGTGGGTCCAGCGCACCCCCAGGCCGGGGCACGCGGACTTGACCAGCTTCCTCAAGTTCGGGGGCAACGCGGACTATCGCGGGGGCGGGCACTTCTCGGGGCGCCTCACCGCCGGGCTGGTGGCCGCGGGGGCCATCGCCAAGAAGCTTCTGGCGCCCCTGGAGCTGCACTCCTCGCTGCTGGAGGTGGGGGGCTGCCGTGATATCGAGGAGGCCGTCCGGGAGGCCCTGGCAGCGGGGGACTCCGTGGGGGGTCTGGTGGAGTGCCGAATCGGCCCCGTACCCGCGGGCCTGGGGGAGCCCTTCTTTGACTCCGTGGAGTCCGTGCTGGCCCACATCCTGTTCGCCATTCCGGCGGTGCGCGGCGTGGAGTTCGGGGCAGGCTTCGCCAGCGCCTCCATGCGGGGCAGCCTGTGCAACGACCCCATCTGCGACGTGGCGGGGACCACCTCGGGCAACAACGCCGGGGGCATCAACGGGGGCCTCTCCAATGGCAACGAGATAGTCCTGCGGGTGGCCATCAAGCCCCCCTCCAGTGTGGCCGTCAAGCAGGACACCGTGGACCTGTGTACGGGCAAGACCGTGGCCCTGCGCACCAAGGGGCGCCACGACGCCTGCATAGCCCTGCGGGTGCCCGTGGTGGTGGAGGCCGCCTGCGCCATCGCCCTGGCGGACCTGGCCAGCCGCCAGCAGCTGATTCCAAGGATCTGGGCCAAAAAAC
>CAIXZC010000132.1 GCA_903923815.1 uncultured Myxococcales bacterium | reverse complement strand
GGAGCCGCCTTCCACCGCGGTGTCCTTCTTGAGGGCCTCAAGGCGCTCCTCGTCCCCGGCGATGTTCTGGCGGAAATCGTTCAAGGCCTCTTCGGCCTTCTTGAGCTCGTCCTCTTTGGCCTGTTTGGCCTTGCGCAGCCCCTCGATTTCCCGTTGCCGGAGCAGGTACTCCTTGGTCTTGGACACGGCGTTCATGCTGTTCTTCAGCTTGTTGATGCGCTCGTTGTCCTGGTTCACGGCATCCTGCTGATCGCGGTACCAGGCTTCCACCTCGCCCAGCTTTCCGCGCTTTTCCTGGATGCTCTTTTCCATGCGACCAATCAGGTCCGAAAGCTGGGCCAGCTTGGACTTCAGTGCATCGCGCTGCTGCTCGAAGCGATGCAGGTCGCTGTCAATCTCCTGAAGCTTGATCAAGGTTTCCAAAGTCTCTTTCACGCTACCCCCTCAAGTCAAAAAAAAAGGGGCACCGCCGGGGTGCCCCTCTTTTTTTTATATTTCGCCGAAATGCATCAACGAGACTGATTTCAAAGGGTCTCCTTTTCATCCGCCCTGGTGGGCCCACCAGGTTTCGAACCTGGGACCAGCCGGTTATGAGCCGGCGGCTCTACCAACTGAGCTATAGGCCCAAAAAACCAGATGCATTATATGGGCGGATCCTCCCGCTTCAAGCAAAAAATCAGGGATCCTCCAAATTAGCCGCTTGAGTCAGTCATCGGCTTGATCAATACTCGGGGCCCTGCCAGGCTCCAGAGGTTGTCATGACGTCCCGAGTTCCCAACATGGTGGTGGCCACCAAGACCGGCGAAATCCTTGATGTTCCGGGACTGTCCCTGGGGGTTTGGGATGGGTTCAGCGTCCGCCCTCCGGAGCCCGATGAGCTCATTCCTCTGCCCGAGGGCAGCGACCTCTTCCTGCTGCCAGGGCGCATCCCCCTGGGCTTCGAGGGGAAGAAGAACCACCTCATCGAGTTTGGCGGCGACGACGAGCTTGGGCCCATTCAGGCGGTGTGTGCGTTCCTGGCGCCCGCCCACCTGCGGCTGCATCACCCCGCCGTGGTGGTCGGGGACGAGGCCCCCCAGTTGCCCATGTTCGCCTACGCCCCTGTGGGCTGGCTGGACGGGAAGTTCTGGACCACGGGGCTACGCATCGATCCCTCCCGGCGCCAGGACCCCTTGCTGTTCGACGACGTGAGGATCCGGCGCTCCGTCGAGCGGGAACTGCTGGATACCACCGGCAACACTCTGCTTACCCAACTTCGCCGCTGCGCCCTGGAGTACAAGTGTCGGGCTGCCCAGAACTACTTCCTGCACCGCTGGGAACTGCCCATGCCCACCTCCTTCACCTGCAATGCGGACTGTGTGGGCTGTATCTCCTTGAGCCACGGGGCCATTCCCTGCACCCAGGAGCGCCTCAAGGTCCCCCCCCAGGCAGAGCACGTCGCCCAGGTGGCCCTGCGCCACTTCTCCCGGGTCAAGTACCCGGTGGCCAGCTTCGGTCAGGGCTGCGAGGGCGAGCCCCTGACCCAGGCGCCCCTGCTGCTGGACATCGTCAAGCGGGTACGGGCGGCCAACACCCACGGGACCTTGAACCTGAACACCAATGGCAGCCTGCCCGACGCCGTCGAGGCGCTGTTTCGCGCGGGCCTCACCAGCATGCGGGTCTCCATGAACTCGGTGCGGAAGGACTTTTACATTAAGTATCACAGGCCCAAGAGCTACCAGTTCGAGGCCGTGGTGGACAGCATTGATCGAGCCAAGGCCCTGGGCGGCTTTGTGTCCCTGAACCTGCTGGTGTTCCCGGGCTTCACCGACCGGGAGGACGAGATCTTGGCCCTGGAGGACTTCCTGGCCGTCCATCGAATCGACATGATCCAGTGGCGCAACCTGAACATCGACCCCCAGGTCTACTTGGAGACCATCGGGTTCGCTGAGGGTGGGGAGGGTTCCCTGGGCTCGGGACTGCTGCCGTTGGTGAAAAGATTGAAAAATCGTTTCCCGGCCCTTCGCCATGGCTACTTCAATCCCCATATTGACCCGAGCACACGGCGCTCCGTAGAGGACGCCCAGCCCTGACAGGTTTTTCGTTGATCTTTGGGGAGGCCGGATATAAGGTCCCCTCGGTTTTTTTCTGGACCAGAAGGAGTGAGTGAAATGTCAACCAAGAAGAACTTTCTGTTTTCGTCGGAGTCGGTGACCGAGGGGCATCCCGACAAGGTCTCCGATCAGATTTCCGATGGAGTGCTCGACGCAATCCTCGCCGCCGACCCCAAGGGGCGCGTGGCCTGTGAGACGCTGGTGACCACCGGTCAGGTCGTCATTGCCGGCGAAATCACCACCGACTGCTACGTGGACATGCAGCAGGTTGCCCGAGATGTGATCAAGGACATCGGTTACGACAAGCCCGAGCTTGGCTTCGACTACCGCTCCTGCGGGATCATGGTGAACGTGGGCCGTCAGAGCCCCGACATCTCCCAGGGCGTCACCGAGGGCCAGGGCCTGTTTGCCGAGCAGGGGGCCGGAGATCAGGGCCTCATGTTCGGATATGCCAGCAATGAAACCGCCGAGCTCATGCCCCTGCCCATCATGCTCAGCCACCGGCTGGTCCGCCGCCTCTCCGAGCTGCGCCGCAGCGGCGAGGTCAAGTTCTTCCGTCCCGACGGCAAGAGCCAGGTCAGCGTGGAATACCGTGACGGTCGCCCCGCCCGCGTTGAGGCCGTGGTGGTCTCCACCCAGCACTCCCCCGACGTGGAGTACGAAGAACTGCGCGAGACGGTCCTGGCCAAGGTCATCCGCCAGGTCGTGCCCGCGGGCATGATCGACGACAACACCAAGCTCTTCGTGAACCCCACCGGGCGCTTCGTGGTGGGCGGCCCCCACGGTGACTGCGGCGTCACCGGACGCAAGATCATCGTGGACAGCTACGGCGGTTGGGAGCGTCACGGCGGCGGCGCCTTCTCCGGCAAGGACCCCTCCAAGGTTGATCGGTCCGCGGCCTACTTCGCCCGCTACGTGGCCAAGAACGTGGTGGCCGCCGGCCTGGCCGAGCAGCTCTCCATCCAGGTGGCCTACGCCATCGGTGTGGCCCGCCCCGTCAGCATCCTGGTGGACAGCCACGGCACCGGCAAGGTGTCCGATCAGGTGTTGGAGGATCTGGTGAAGCGCAACTTCGACTTCCGGCCCCGGGCCATCATCGAGCGCCTCAACCTGCTGCGCCCCATCTACCGCAAGACCGCTGCCTTCGGCCACTTCGGCCGTACCGAGCCTGAGTTCACGTGGGAGGCCACCGACGCAGTGGCTGACTTGCAGAAGGCTTGATTGAAGGCCCAAAAACGGCTTGACAAACCCTGGCCGTTTGGTGACACTGCTCCACGCGTTTTTATGGGGGTAAACGCCCCCGGGAGAGTTTGTGATGAGGACCATCAGTTTCAGAACCGAAGATGTGCAGCAGGAATGGTTCGTGGTCGATGCCAAGGGGCAGTCGCTGGGCCGGATCGCTTCCCGGATCGCCAGCGTGCTTCGTGGCAAGCACAAGCCCACCTACACTCCCCACAACGACTGTGGTGACTTTGTGGTGGTTGTGAACTGCGAACAGGTCGAACTGACCCGCGGCAAGATGGACAAGAAGGTCTACCGGACCCACTCGGGGTACATGGGCCATCTGAAGACCTTCACCGCTCGCAGCGTCCTGGCCCGCAAGCCCGAGTTCCTTCTGCGCGAAGCCATCAAGGGCATGCTGCCGCACAACCCCCTGGGGCGTCAGATGTTCAGCAAGCTCAAGGTGTACGCCGGAGCCGAACATCCCCACGCTGCCCAGCAGCCCAAGCAGCTTGATCTCTCCGTCCGGGCAAAGTAACGGACGGCCGCCAAGCCAAGCAAGGAGTCTTGAGATATGAGCGACGCAAAGAAGAATCCTGAGGCCACCGGAAAGCGCAAGAACGCCAGCGCCCGGGTCCGCATCCTGCGCAACGGCACCGGCCACATCCAGGTGAACCACCGGGAAGTGGACGAGTACTTCCGTCGGCCCACTCTGCGCATGATCATTGAGCAGCCCCTTCGGCTGGTGAACCTGTTCGGGCAGGTTGACATCCAGGCCTTCGTGAAGGGTGGCGGTCTGGCCGGTCAGGCTGGCGCCATCAAGCACGGCCTGTCCCGCGCCCTGCTGCAGGTCGAGGCCGGCATGCGCGCCCCCCTGAAGCGCGCCGGGTTCCTCACCCGCGACAGCCGCAAGACCGAACGTAAGAAGTACGGCCAGCCCGGTGCAAGAAAGCGCTTCCAGTACTCCAAGCGCTAGGCTTGTATTTTTCGCTTTCGTCGCCAGTCGCCTTGTAGCAAGGTAGTGGTCTTGGAGAAGGCCTGGCCGAAGGTCAGGTCCTTCTCTTTCGACGAGTCGGTGGAAGAATGGACCCAACAATCAAGAAGAGCTCCCCAGTCAGCATCATCGACGAAATCAAGGCATCGTATCTCGACTACGCCATGAGCGTCATCGTGGGGCGTGCTCTTCCTGATGTTCGTGATGGCCTGAAGCCCGTCCACAGACGCGTCCTGCACGCCATGAACGAGTTGCACAACTCCTGGCAGGCCGCCTACAAGAAAAGCGCCCGCGTCGTCGGCGACGTCATTGGTAAGTATCACCCCCACGGTGATCAGGCCGTCTACGACACCATGGTCCGAATGGCCCAGGAATTCTCCATGCGCTATGTGCTGGTGGATGGCCAGGGCAACTTCGGTTCGGTGGACGGTGACCCCGCGGCCGCCATGCGGTACACCGAAGTTCGCATGGACCGGCTTGCCGGCGAAATGCTCATCGACATCGACAAAGAGACCGTGGACATGACGGACAACTACGACGGCTCCCTCAAGGAGCCCTCGGTCCTGCCCACGCGCTTCCCCAACCTGCTGGTGAACGGCTCCTCCGGTATCGCCGTGGGTATGGCCACCAACATCCCGCCCCACAACATGAAGGAGGTCGTCGAGGCCGCCATCTTCGTGGCGCGGAACCCCGAGTGCAGCATCCTTGACATCATGCGCCTGGTGCCCGGCCCCGACTTCCCCACGGGGGGGTACATCTACGGCCGCAGCGGCATCCTCAGCGCCTACAACACCGGCCGCGGCGTCATTCGCATGCGTGCCCGGCTTCACGTTGAACACAAGGAAGGCGGCGACCGCGAGTCCATCGTGGTCACCGAGCTGCCCTTCCAGGTGAACAAGGCCAAGCTGCTGACGCGCATCGCCGAGCTGGTCAAGGACAAGGTCCTCACGGGCATCAGCGACCTGCGCGACGAAAGCGATCGCGAGGGCATGCGCATGGTCATTGACCTCAAGCGGGACGCAGTCTCCGAGGTCGTGATCAACAGCCTCTTCGCCCACACCCCCATGCAGAGCTCCTTCGGCATCAACATGCTGGCCATCGATCAGGGCCAGCCCAAGGTGCTGACCATCAAGCAGGTCCTGGAGCGCTTCCTGGAGCACCGCCGCGATGTGGTCACCAGGCGCTCCATCTTCGAGCTGCGCAAAGCCGAAGAGCGCGCCCACATCTTGGAAGGCTTCAAGATCGCCCTGGACAACCTGGACGCGGTCATCAAGGCCATCCGCCAGTCCGCCGACCCCAAGATCGCCAAGGATCGCCTGATGGAGGAGTTCCAACTCTCCGAGGCCCAGTCCAAGGCCATCCTGGACCTGAGACTGCACCGCCTGACGGGCATGGAGCGCGAGAAGATCCTGGAAGAACTGCGCGAGGTCATGGCCGAGATCGCCCGCCTCAAGCTGATCCTCTCGGACACCCGCGTCATGCTGGACGTCATCGTGGGCGAGCTTCAGGAGATCAAGGACCGCTACGGCGACGAGCGCCGCACCGAGATCATTGAGGATCAGGGCGACATCGACATCGAGGACCTCATCGCCGACGAAGAGATGGTCGTCACCATCTCCCGCACCGGCTACATCAAGCGCACCCCCATCACCCTGTACCGCAGCCAGCGCCGCGGCGGCAGGGGCAAGATGGGCATGACCACTCGCGACGAGGACCTGGTCACGTCGCTGTTCGTGGCCTCCACCCACGACACGCTGCTGGTGTTCTCCAACTTCGGCAAGGTCTACAAGCTGAAGGTCTGGCAGATCCCCGAAAGCGGCCGGAACGCCAAGGGGCGCCCCATCGTCAACATGATCCCCGTGGACAAGGACGAGGTGCCCAAGGCAGTGCTGGCTCTGCGCGAGCTGAAAGAAGGTTACTCCATCCTGACGGTGACCCGGGGTGGCCAGGTCAAGCGCACCAAGGAGACGGACTACACCAACATCCGCAGCAGCGGCATCATCGGGGTGGTCATTGAAGAGAACGACGACCTCATCGCCGTGAACGAAGTTCGGGACGACGAGGAGATCCTGCTGGTGACCAAGGACGGCCAGTCCATTCGCTTCCAGGCGACGGACGTCCGCGACATGGGCCGTGGCACCAAGGGCGTCATGGGCATCCGGGTGCGCGAGGGTGACGAGGTGGTGGGCGGCATCGTGCTCAAGGCCGGCGAGACCATCCTGACCGTGTCTGAGAATGGCTTTGGCAAGCGCAGCGAGCCCGACGAGTACCGCATCCAGCACCGTGGCGGCACGGGCATCATCACCATCAAGACCAGCGAGCGGAATGGCCGGGTGGTGTCTGCCATCCAGGTCTCCGCGGACGACAACATCATGCTTGTCACCGATGGTGGCAAGGTGATACGAACCAGAGTCAAAGAGATCCCCGTTCTCGGCCGCAACACCCAGGGCGTGAAGCTGATCAACCTGGATGCCGGCGAGAGGGTCACGGGCGTGGAGCGCCTGGCTGAAGAGGACGAAGAACCCGAGGGTGTCGCCGCTGACGCGGACGCCGAGGGCGATGACTCCTTCCGCTTCCACTCCAAGCCGCCTGAGGACGAGGAAATCTCCTGATAGTTGTCTTCAACAGGGAGGTCGTCCATGAAGGGTCTGCTGCTGGTGTCGGTGTTGTGGCTGTTTTCCTGCTCCTCTTCCGCCGGTCAGGTGGTCACCGACGAGGCGCCCGTTGCTGTCGCTGAGCCGGAGCCCTTCAAGGCCGTATCCCCCGAGCAGCAGCGCTTCTACGATGCGTACCTGACCCTGGTGTGCCGCGCCAACCTGGACTATGACGCCATGGACGACATGGCCACCATTCAAGAGCCCGTGGACTTCCTGCAGGACCTGGTGAACACCGACGATACGCGCCAGAAGTACTACCTGCCCCTGGTGGAACGCCAGGGCTACAAGTCCGTCAAGGAGTACCTTGACGCCCACGCCAACCTGAAGGTCGCGGCCCCTGTGTTCATCCAGAACCTGAAGATGTCGCTGCCCGAGTTCCTTGAGGAGTGCCAAGCCAAGTGAAAGCCCTGCTGTTCGTTCTGCCGCTGCTTCTTTTGCTTGCCTGCAACCAAAAATCCACCGAGAGGTCCCCCGAGGAAGCCCTGGCGTCTGCGGAGGCCAGCCTTGCGACGGGGCAGTTGGATGCGTCCTTCGTGGAGGCTCAGCGCACCCTGGCTGGGCTGTGCCAGCGTGGGGCTGCTCCGGCTAACACGGCCCTGGAGGCCTTCGTCCTGCGCGCCGAGACGGGCACCATGTTGTTACTGTCGGCCTACCTGACCCAGGACCCCCAACTGGTGGCCCTGTTGACCACAGCCTTTGGGTTCACCGTGGGCGAGGACATCCGGTCCCCCAAGGCCTTCCAGTCCGTGGCCATGAGCCTGAAGGATCTGGCCGCCGTGGTGCTGCGCCGCAGTGGTCCGGACAGCCGTCTGGCCCTGCGCGCCAGCAAGATCTCGGCGGCCCTGACGGGCTTTCAGACCATCTACTTCACCAAACAGAGCACCCTGATGGATGCCCTGGCCAGCCTGGACAGCGGCGGCCCCTTTGAGCGGCGCCTCAGCGCCCTGGGGCATGCCCTCCTGCTGGTCTCCTTTGCGGACCAGACCCTCAAGCCGGCGCCCGCCTGGAAGTACCTGCTGGCGGGGCTGCTGGGTCCCGTGTGCCCCAAGGGGGTCGAGCCTCTGGGCGCGGTGCTGTGCGTGCCCGCGAAGGACCCCAAGGTCTACGGCGAGTGCGAGGTCGACGTGGCGGCCATCCCCCTCAAGGTGCGGCAAGGCGCCAGGAAGGCCCTGGAGGCGGGCTGCAAGGGTGAGGGCAGTGCCCTGGAGCGGGCCTCCGCAAGGTTCGTGGCGATGTTGCAGTTGGTGGCTGGCGACGAGGTGGTGGACAGCCGCGTGCGTGCCTGGGCCACCCGGACCCTGGCCTCGGACCTGCCCAAGCTGAAGGTCCTGGAGGACCTGCTGCCCGCGCAGTAAGCGGATCAGACGGCCAGTTGACGCCCCCAAAAAACCTAGCCGCGAACGTAGTGAGCGGATCAGACGGCCAGTTGACGCCCCCAAAAAACCTAGCCGCGAACGTAGTGAGCGGATCAGACGGCCAGTTGACGCCCCCAAAAAACCTAGCCGCGAACGTAGTGAGCGGATCATACGGCCAGTTGACGCCCCCAAAAAACCTAGCCGCGAACGTAGTGAGCGGATCGGGCCGATTGGCCCCTGGTCTAGGCCTGCGGCTCAGTGGTCTGCACCTTCTTGGCCCGTAGCCGGCGCACCAGCAACAGCACCAGCAGGAGCAGCAGCACCACCCCCCAGGTGGTCCGGTTGATGCGCGAGATCCAGATGAGGATGGTGTCGAAGTTGGACCCGATGACGTGGCCCAGGGTCAGCCACAGGGGCACGGTGATGAGGGCGCCCAGGGAGTCGAACAGGATGAACCGTCCCAGGTTCATGCGGGCGATCCCGGCGGTGATGAAGGTCACGATCCGCACCCCAGCCATCATGCGCCCCAGGAAGACCGTCCAGTTGCCAAAGCGGTGGAACCAGCGATCCAGCCGCCTGCGCTTGGCGGGCGTCAGGATGTGCTTGAAGACGGGCAACTCGGCGATGTGATCCCCGAAACGGTAGCCATACCAGTAGGCGATGAGGTCGCCGCCAAGGATGGAGACCCAGGCGCCAATGCCCACCATCGCTGCGGTCTCGGGGAACCCGCCGTAGACTGCCGTCACGGACGGAATGGAAAGCAGGATGCCCGCGAAGGTCAGGGGGATGTCCTCGGGTAGAGGCAGGCCGCAGCCGGCAGCAAGCAGCAAAAGGAACACGCCCGCGAAGGCATAGTGGGGGTTCATGCCCGAGACCCACTCCCAGGCCCAGTCAAGCCGGTGCTCGTTCACCAGGGCCAGGGTTTGGGGAGGCAGCTCTGTGACGGCAAGCTGGGGAAGCAGCAGGGCCAGGCCCACCACGCCCAACAGCAGCAACAGATTGAATCCTTTGGGGTCCTGGCTCATCCACGCTCCAACGCCCTGTTCCCAAGGCAATGCTGGGCGATAATAAGGCCAAAAACGGGCTTGTCCAGCCAAAGAAACCGCCTTCGGGTTCGCCGTCGCGGTCCTTGACAAGTGGCCGGGATGGTGGCACTAAATACGCACCTGATTTTTGTCCGTTTTACTGTTGTCTTAAAAGGAGAGAAAAATGACAGCACACAGCAGTCCGCAGAACAGCGGCCTTGGCGCGCGGGTCCTTGGATCCCTGGCCTTCCTTCTGGCCCTCGTTGGCCTGGTCCCCGCGGCCTTCGCCGGCGAAGCCGAGCTCAAGCTCCCGGACCTCAGCTCCGTCTCCTTCCTGGGCGGTGCCATTGATGGTCACAGCCTGCTGCTCATTGGTCTGGTCATGTGCGTTCTGGGCATGGGCTTCGGCCTCATGATGTACTCCCGCCTCAAGGGTCTTCCCGTTCACAAGTCCATGGCCGACGTCTCCGAGCTGATCTACGAGACCTGCAAGACCTACCTGCTGACCCAGGGCAAGTTCCTGGCCGTCCTGTGGGCCTTCATCGCCGTCATCATGGTGGTGTACTTCGGCGTCCTCAAGCCCCTTGACCCCGTCGCCACGGGCATCCCCGTCTTTGCCAGCGTGCTCATCATCGTGCTCTTCAGCATCGTGGGCATCCTGGGCTCCTACGGCGTGGCCTGGTTCGGCATCCGGATCAACACCTTCGCCAACTCCCGGGCGGCCTTCTCCAGCCTGGCTGGCAAGCCCTTCCCGGTCTACGCCATCCCCACCAGCTCGGGCATGTCCATCGGCATGCTGCTCATCTCCGTGGAGCTGGTCATCATGCTGGCCATCCTCCTGTTCATCCCCGGCAACCTGGCCGGCCCCTGCTTCATCGGCTTCGCCATCGGTGAAAGCCTCGGCGCCGCCGCCCTGCGTATCGCCGGCGGCATCTTCACCAAGATCGCCGACATCGGCTCCGACCTCATGAAGATCGTCTTCAAGATCAAGGAAGACGACGCCCGCAACCCTGGCGTCATCGCCGACTGCACCGGTGACAACGCCGGCGACTCCGTGGGCCCCACCGCCGACGGCTTTGAGACCTACGGCGTGACCGGCGTCGCCCTCATCACCTTCATCCTGCTGGCCGTGGGCGACCCCACCGTCCAGATTCAGCTGCTGGTCTGGATCTTCGCCATGCGCGTCATGATGATCGTCACCTCCGGGGTGTCCTACTTCATCAACGAGGCCATCGCCAAGAAGCTGTACTCCAACGCCCCCAAGATGAACTTCGAGCACCCCCTCACCGCCCTGGTGTGGATCACCTCCGTCATCTCCATCGTCATGACCTACGTGGTCTCCGCGCTGCTGATTCCCGAACTGGGCGGCGACGCCTCCATGTGGTGGAAGCTGGCCACCATCATCACCTGCGGCACCATCGCCGGCGCCATCATCCCCGAGCTGGTCAAGGTCTTCACCTCCACCAGCAGCGGCCACGTGCGCGAAGTGCTGGCGGCCTCCAAGGAAGGCGGCCCCTCCCTGAACATCCTGTCCGGCTTCGTGGCCGGCAACTTCTCCGCCTACTGGATGGGCATCACCATCGTGGCCCTCATGGCTGCTGCCTGGGCCGTGTCCACCTTCGGGCTGGGCAACATCATGCACGCCGAGGCCGTCTTCGCCTTCGGTCTGGTGGCCTTCGGCTTCCTGGGCATGGGCCCCGTGACCATCGCCGTGGACTCCTTCGGTCCCGTGTCCGACAACGCCCAGTCCGTCTACGAGCTGTCCACCATCGAAGCCATCCCTGGCATCAAGGAAGAGCTCAAGAAGACCTACGGCTACAACGTGGACTTCGAGGCCTCCAAGACCTTCCTGGAAGAGGCTGACGGCGCCGGCAACACCTTCAAGGCCACCGCCAAGCCCGTGCTCATCGGCACCGCCGTCGTGGGCGCCACCGCCCTGATCTTCTCCATCATCCAGATGCTCAACGCCGGTTACGGCGAGGCCCTGGTGACCGAGTCCCTGTCCATCCAGAACCCGCTGTTCCTCCTGGGCCTGATCCTGGGCGGCTCCACCATCTACTGGTTCACCGGCGCCTCCATTCAGGCCGTGACCACGGGCGCCTACCGCGCCGTGGAGTTCATCAAGCAGAACATCAAGCTGGACACCGAGGGCGGCAAGGCCAATGTGGCCGACTCCAAGAAGGTCGTCGAGATCTGCACCCAGTACGCCCAGAAGGGCATGTTCAACATCTTCCTGGGCGTGTTCTTCACCACCCTGGCCTTCTCCTTCATCAACCCCTTCCTGTTCATCGGCTACCTCATCTCCATCGCCATCTTCGGTCTGTACCAGGCCATCTTCATGGCTGACGCCGGCGGCGCCTGGGACAATGCCAAGAAGATCGTGGAGACCGAGCTGAAGCAGAAGGGCACCCCCCTGCATGACGCCGCCGTGGTTGGCGACACCGTTGGCGATCCCTTCAAGGACACCTCCTCCGTGGCGATGAACCCGATCATCAAGTTCACACCGCTGTTCGGGCTGCGGGCGACGGAAATCGCCGTAGCGATGACCAATTCAGGCATGAAGTACATCATC
>CAIXZC010000131.1 GCA_903923815.1 uncultured Myxococcales bacterium | reverse complement strand
CGAGGCCGTCCAAGCCGCGCACGTAGCGCAGCAGTGGAGACGACGGCGCGAGGCCGTCCAAGCCGCGCACGTAGCGCAGCGCAGTAAGCGGATCCGGCCGGTCCTTTCGGTCTGGCAGCTTGCGCCCCTCCTGCTCGTCCTGCTCCTCTCGTCCTGCGCCTCCACGGACCTGAACCGCCAGCGCCCCTCGGAGGAACTGGCCCCCGCGGCCCCCCCCAAGGTGCTGCTGCCAGTCCTTCCCCCCGCGTCCCCCCAGACCCAATCGCCCTCGGGTCCCGAGGCGCTGGCCCTCAAGGCCCTCCACCGGGGCGACCTGGAGATCGCGGCCAACCAGTTTGAGGCCGCCGCCGCCCAGGCCACGGACCCCTCTTCGCGCGCCCGGCTGGTCTTCAACGCCGCGCTGTGTGTCCAGGAGCTGCAACAGCCCGCCCGGGTCCGAGCCCTGTTACAAGATGGCCCCGAGGGGCTGCCCCTGGAGGCCCTGCCGCGCTTTCATCTGCTGCTTGGGGACAGTCTGGCTGCCCTGGGTGACTGGCAGGGGGCGGGGGGGGAGTTTTCCCTGGGGCTGGAGGAGGCCCGGACCTGGGACCCAGGGCCCGCCATACGAGCCGCCCTGCTGCTTGGGGATGCCCGGGTGAAGTTCGCCGGCGGGCGCCTCCACGAGGCCACGGGGGCCCTGGAGCAGGCCACCACCCTGGTGCTGGACAACACGCCCCTGCGGCAGCAGCGGGCCAACGAGTTGCTGGCCCGGATCTTCTATCACCACGGGCTGGTCTTTCAGCGCCTCAGCTTGTCGGTCAAGCTGAGGCTGCCGGTGGAGCGTATGTCCCGGGACCTGGCACTGAAGCGCAACCTCTTCAAGAAGGCGGAGGAGCTGTACATGCTGGGGGTCCAGGTGCGGCACGAGACCTGGTCCATCCGCTGCGGTCACGCCCTGGGGGTCATGGCGGAGGACTTCGCCAAGGATCTGCAGGCCTCGGAGCTGCCAACCGACCTGGATGAGGGGTCCAGAAGGCTGTACTTCCAGGAGCTGGCCCCCTACATCACGGCAGTGCAGCAGGAGGCCCTGGGTTACTACGAGAAGACCGACCGCCTGGCCAACCGCTTGGGTTTCAAGGGCCCCTGGGTGGATCGCAACCGGGAGGCCCTGGCCGCCCTCAAGCAGAAGCTGCCCGCCAAGGCTCAGTGATTGGGCCGGAACGTCACTTCAATATCAAAGCAGCGTTGCCTTGCGGGGAAGACCTCGGCGGAGTCGCCCTCCAGGCGTAGGCGCAGGGGCAGGTCCGCAAAGGCCAGCGTGGAGAAGCGGGCGGGCCCTGGCTGGCCGACCCCGACGGACACGCAGCCGAAGTCTTCGGGGCTGCAGTCGGCGGCACCAAGAGAGGCATGGAAGGTGAAGGCGGGCTCCTGCGCCGTGATGGTCAAGTCCAGCCACGCGGTGGGGTCCGCAGGAAGGTCGGGGACCAACTCCAGCAGCAGCTCGCCCATGCCACCGAAGGTGTCGCTGCGGGCGGCGCAGGCGGTCTTGACGCGGTCGGGGGCGTCGGGGGCGAGACACAGGGTCAGGCTGGTGCCCACCGTGTCGTCGCCCAGGGGGGCAAGCTGGGACCACCGCAGCAGGTCGTCGGGGGGGCAGTCGGCGGGGGGCTCCAGAGGCGTGAGGGCCCCGTGGATGGAGAAGGGTGGGGGCGCAAGCTGGCCCTCGGGGATGGGCTGCTCCACCGCCAGGACCCAGGTGCCGGGGCTGACCACAGGGCTGGGCCAAACGCCCGTGTCCTGGTTCCAGCAGCCCTGGAAGTTCTGGAAGTAACAGCCCTCCCGGATCAGGTAGGCTCGGCAGGGCGGGGGGCAGTCCAGGCGCAGTTCCAGGCGGCTTGGCACCGAGGGCGCAAGCAGGAAGGCGGTCTCCGGGCCGGGGTTGCTTTGGGTCTCGCTGCAGTGCGAATAGTACACGGACAACAGGTTCACGCTGGAGGGCTGAGCCTCAAGGGCGAAGGAACCCGTGATGGGCAGCGGGGCCAGGGTCTCCAGGCTCACCGGGCAGTTCCAAGAGGGCACCACGGGCAGATCACCCGTCCAGGTCTCCTGGGGGGGGATGACGAAGTCCTCCAGCGTCTCTCCGACCTCGCCCAACTCCCCGGCGGCCAGGTCCCCGGCATCGCCCAGGTCTTCAATCGCGGCCAGGTCCGGGGGGGACAGGCCAAAGTCCGGCACCAGCCAGCCACAGCCGGCCAGGGCCAGGGACAGCAGCAGGACAGACAGTCTGGGCCAAGGCAACATGGCGCGCAGTATAGGCAATGTGCCGGCCCTTGGCTATCCCAAGCTGCGGGCCGGGATGGGGCTTGTGTGGACACCCGTTTCGGTGTTTAGCGCGCTTGTGTTTCCCGGGCCTTTGTTGTACCACATCTGGGTGCAGCCAAGGGGTCCCCGCCATGAGCATGAGCGAGCAGGAACGCTTCCGAAAACGTACCCGGTGGGTCTACTACCGCGAGGGGGTGGCCTATGGTCCCTTCACGGTGGACGAGATCCTGGAGATGATCCACAAGCGTGAGATCGCGCCCTCCGTGGACGTCATGGAGATGGGCTCCAGTCGCCGTGGTCCCCTCAACTCCGTGGCCTTCTTTGCCCAGGCCCTGGGCGAATCCGAGAAGGCCGAGGCGGTGCGCCGGGACGAGCGTGAGTTCGAGCGCAGCCGGGACACCCTGGGTCGAAGCCGCACGGTCAAGCTGGTGCTGATCAACGTGGCCCTGCCCCTCTTGCTGTTCGCGGGCGTGGGGGCTGGGATCTGGTACGGCGTCTTCCACAAGGACCGGCAGCCCCGGAACCTGGCTTTGGTGCAGGAGGAACTGCGCGCCCCGCTGCCTGTGGCCCAGGCCCCCGAGGCCCCCACGGCCCACGCGGAGAAGCCCGAGTTCAAAGAGGCAGAGGTTCAGAAGGCCGCCGACGAGGGCATGCAGGACTACGCCCTGAAGGTCATGGCCCAGGCCAACCAGGAGAACGAGGCCGCGCCCGTACTGGTGGATGGGCAGGCGGACAAGAAGCCCCTGACCATCGACCGCAAGGTCGTCAAGTCCGCCAAGAAGGACGCCGGCGGGGCCAAGGCCGTCAAGGACAAGGAAGAGGACGAGGGGGCCATGACCTTCTCGGAGGACGATCTGGCCGCTGCTCCCAGCGCCAAGGATCTCGTGCTGGATCGGCTGGCGCCGGTGCTGGACGAATGTGGCAGCAAGCTGGCCGCATCCCTGGGCCAGGAGGTGCGCCTGAACGCCACGGTGCAGGTCAAGCCCACGGGACGACTGGCGTCCCTGCGGTTGACTGCCAACGTGGAGACGGGCCTCACCGAAACCAGAATCTGCGTGCAGGCCGGCATGGCCTCCATCAGGGTTCCACCCTTTGAGGGACCCGCCTTTGATGTCTCCCTGGATCGCTAGGTCCCGGACCTCCAACTGCCCTCCAAATAATCCCTTGTTGACCTCTCCGGTTCCTGACATACTCGCCCCGTCAACTGACAGAACCAGAGCAACAGAATCGGGGGACCACGCCATGAATTCCACCGGGCAAGAGATCCAGCGTTTTGTTGAAACCCTCGTGGCCGAGATTGTGGACAAGCCTGAGTGCGTCCAGACCAGCCTGCTGGAGAGCGGGACCACCATCGTTCTGGAACTGGTGGTGGACCCTGCGGACGTGGGCAAGGTCATCGGGCGCGAGGGTCGCATGGCCCAGTCCGTGCGCACCCTGCTGACGGGGGTGTCCACCAAGCTTGGCAAGAAGGCCGTGCTGCACATCATGGACCAGCGCTCCCAGCCCGGCAACGCGCCCCGTCCGCCCCTGGACCAGGAAGAGCAGCCCTAGCCTCCGGCGGGGCCTTCGCGGCCCATCCCCGCGCCCCCAAAGCCCCCCAGCCCGGGTTCCCCGGTGTCCTGAGGGGGCCACCACCCCACTAGAAAACCCGGCACGCGCTTTGCACCCGTTGTGGTTACGACGGAGGTGCACATGGACCACAGCAACACCGATTTCAAACGCAGCTATCTGAAGGACAGCGGCCCGGGCGTAGGGGGAGGCATGGCTGACGCCGACGCCTTGCTGGCCCTTTGGCTGGGGGCCGAGGGGCTGTCCAACTTGGACAGCTTGGACAGAGTTGTCCAACTCAAGGAGTCCCAGGGGGGCCTGTGGACCATCCTGGATGGGGACCTGGACAACCTGGCCCACAGCAGCGGCGTGCCGCCGGACCGGCTGGCCCAGCTTCGCCGGGGCATGACCCTGGGGGCCATGTTGGTGCTGCAGCCGCCGGGGCGGGAGGCCCTGCACTCCAGCAGGGATGTGTTTCGGTTGCTGGCGAACCTGGGGCTGCGCAAGCGCGAAAGCTTCTGGGTGCTGTGCCTGAACAACCGCAACCTGCTGCTTCACCGTGAATGCGTGGCGGAGGGCACGGGCAACGTGTGCATCCTGGACCCCAAGGAGGTCTTCCATCCGGTGCTGCGCTGCGGGGCCAGCCGCGTGGTCTTCGCCCACAACCACCCGTCGGGGGACCCGGAGCCAAGCCCGGAGGACCTGGACCTGACGCGGCGGCTGTTGGCGGGGGCGGGGCTTTTGGGACTTGAGGTGCTGGATCACGTGGTCATCGGGCGCGGCAGTTATCGCAGCTTGATGGACCGGGTCACTTTAGGAGGTTGACATGACCCTGGTGGTATGGCTGATGATGGCAACGTTCGGGGTGGGCCCCGACGGAATGGAGAACCCCATGAACGCAAAGACCCTGGTTGGCTTCAACGGCTGGCTGGACAGGATAGAAGGCGACCAGGCGGTGCTGCTGCCCGAGGGCGAGGACGTGGAGGAATTGGTGGTCCCCGTGACCTGCCTGCCCCGCGGCGCCAAGGAGGGCGTGCGCATCACCAACGGCAAGGTGGACAAGGCCAGGACCAAGAAGACGGCCGCCCGGATGAAGTCCCTGATGGCCGATTTGATCAAGCTAGGCGAAGACAAACCCTAACCCAAACGTTATCTGAACCCCGACCGCAAGGGAGGGGGCTGCCCCCCCAATCCGAACCCCGACCGCAAGGGAGGGGGTTGCCCCCAAGGGCGGCTTACTCCACCACTATCCCCGGGGCGGGGAAGGGCTTGCAGAACTCCTTGACCTCTTCCTGCAGGCGGGCCTGGGCGTCCAGGTCGTCGATGAGGGTGGTGGCCCGGTCGATGAAGGCGGCGATCTGCCTGGCCTGGGCCTCCTTCATGCCGCGGGAGGTCACGGCGGCGCTGCCCAGCCGGATGCCGCTGGGGTCGAAGGGCTTGCGTGGATCAAAGGGCACGGTGTTCATGTTGCAGACGATGCCGCAGCGGTCCAGCACCTTGGCCAGCTTCTTGCCACGGGTGCCCTTGGAGGTGACGTCCACCAGCACCAGGTGGTTGTCCGTGCCGCCGGTGATGACGCGGAACCCGCGGGCCATCAGCTCGTCTGCCAGGGCCTGGGCGTTCTTGACTATCTGCGTGGCGTAGGCCTTGAACTCGGGCTGGGCGGCCTCCTTGAGGGCCACGGCGATGCCCGCGGTGGTGTGGTTGTGGGGGCCACCCTGGAGGCCCGGGAACACGGCCTTGTCGATGGCGTCGGCCAGGTCGGCGCGGCACAGCAGCATGCCACCGCGGGGGCCCCTCAGGGTCTTGTGGGTGGTGGTGCTGACCACATGGGCGTGGGGGATGGGGGAGGGGTGGACGCCGCCGGCCACGAGGCCCGCGATGTGGGCCATGTCCACCAGCAGCATGGCGTCAACCTCCCGGGCGATGTCGGCGAAGGCGGCGAAGTCGATGATGCGGCTGTAGGCGGTGGCGCCGGCGATGATCATGCGGGGGCGCTCCCGGCGGGCCTGCTCGCGGATGGCGTCGTAGTCCAGCAGGTGGGTGGTCTCGCTGACGCCGTACTGCACGGCCTGGTAGTAGGCCCCGGTGATGGAGACGTTCCAGCCGTGGGTCAGGTGGCCGCCGTGGGGCAGGGCCAGGCCCATGACCTTGTCGCCGGGCTTGAGCAGCGCGAAGTAGACCGCCAGATTGGCCGGGGAGCCGCTGTAGGGCTGGACGTTGGCGTGCTCGGCGCCGAAGAGGGCCTTGGCGCGCTCGATGGCCAGGGTCTCCACCTGATCCACCAACTGCTGGCCTTCGTAGTAGCGCTTGCCGGCGTAGCCCTCGGAGTACTTGTTGGTGAACACCGAGCCAGTGGCCTCCATCACCGCGGCGGAGGCGTAGTTCTCGGAGGCGATGAGGCGAATCTTGTCGTACTGCCTGCGCTCCTCAGCCTTGATGAGGTCATAAACTTCAACGTCGGACTTGCGGATGTTCTCCAGACACATGCTTCCACCTCCAGAAAATTCGAAGGCCAAGCTACACCAAGCCAAGCCCCAGTTCAATCACGGCGGCGGCCCTGCTGGGGGCCTGGATGACAAAAACTTGAGGGGCCAAAAAAAATCGGGAACCTGGAGGAGGGGGTGGTGTCAGAAGGCGCGTCCAACGAAGGGCCGGCCGCCGAGTGGAACTGGAACCCCCGCTCAACAGGCAGCCAGTCCTGGCATTCCTCCTTTTCTCTTGTTTGTCCAAGTGCAAGAAGGGCCCCCCTCGGGGCCTTTCTTCGTTAAAGGCGTTGGGCCTGCCTAAAGCTTGCCCAGGGCGCGCAGGACCTTCTCGGCGGTGAAGGGGGTCTCGTAGAGCCGGACGCCCACGGCGTCGTAGATGGCGTTGGCAATGGCGGGGGCGGGGCCGTTGATGCAGATCTCGCTGACGCTCTTGGCCCCGAAGGGTCCGCTGGGCTCGGGGCTGTCCACCAGGATGGTCCTGATCTCCGGGATGTCCATGGTGGTGAAGATCTTGTAGTTGTTGAAGTCCGGGTTCAGCATCCGGCCCTTGTCGTCGTAGAAGTACTCCTCCGTGAGGCTGTGGCTGATGCCGTTCAGCACGCCGCCTTCGGTCTGGCCCTCGGCCAGCTTGGGGTTGATGGCGCGGCCGCACTCGATGGCCGCCACGTACTTGACCACCCGCACCTGCCCCGTCTCGGTGTCCACCTAGACCTCCGCATAGTGGGCAGAGAAGGGCGGTGGGGACTTGTGGGTGACGTGGGACCCGGTGGCCTGGATCTGGAACTGGTTCTTCTCGTAGAGGCTGTAGATGCCCACCTGTTCGAAGGTGACCTTGCGCCCGTCGGCGGCCACCACGCAGGAGTCCTCCAGGCGGACCTCGGCCACCGGCACCTTCAGCATCTCGGCGCCCACGCCGCGGATCTGGTCGGCCACCTTGGTGGCGGTGTTGATCACGGCGTTGCCCGTCAGGTAGGTGGTGCTGGAGGCGTAGGCGCCCACGTCAAAGGGCGTCAGGTCGGTGTCAGAGGAGTAGGGCAGGATCTTCTCGGTGGCGCAGCCCAGCACCTCGGCGGCGATCTGGGACAGCACCGTGTCCGAGCCCGTGCCCAGGTCCGTGGCGCCCATCTGCAGGTTGAACGAGCCGTCCTCGTTCATCTTCAGGTAACAGGAGCCCATGTCGATCTCGGGGATGCTGGAGCCCTGCATGAGGGCACACATCCCCACGCCGCGCCGGGTGACGCCCGTCTGCATGGCGGCCTTGCCGTGCTTCTCATTCCAGCCAATGGCCTGCGCGCCCTTGATGAGGCACTCGGGCAGGCCGCAGGCGTCGATGGTCTGGGGGACGCCCGCCTTGCCCTCGCCCAGGGCCTCGAAGATGGGGCTGGATTCCCCGGGGCGCACGTGGTTCCGCTGGCGCAGCGCGATGGGGTCCAGGCCCAGCTTGGCGGCAAGCTCGTCCAGCAGACACTCCGTGGCGAAGTAGGACTGGGTGGCCCCGTAGCCCCGGTAGGCGCCTCCCAGGGGCAGGTTGGTGTAGACCACCTCGCCCAGGAAGTTCACGGCCTTCCAACGGTACAGGGGCAGGTTCTTGGAGCCCGAGTTGGACACCACGGTCAGCCCATGGGCGCCGTAGGCCCCGCAGTCCATGAGGATGCGCAGGTCAATGGCCTTGAGGTCGCCGTTGTTCATGGCACCCATGCGCACGTTGATGTACTGGGGGTGGCGGGTGCGGCTGGAGATGAACTCCTGGGCGCGGGTGTACTCCAACAGGACGGGCTTGCCGGTGGCCAGGGTCAGCGCCGAGCACAGGTCTTCGATGAGGACCTCCTGCTTGGCCCCGAAGCCCCCACCGATGCGAGGCTTGATGACGCGCACCTTCTGGACGGGCAGTTGCATCCGGGCGGCCGTGATGCGGCGCACGTGGAAGGGCACCTGGGTGCTGGTGTGGATGGTCAGGCGGCCCAGTTCGTCCAGTTCGGTGAAGCAGACGTGGGGCTCCATGGGACAGTGCTGGCACTGGCTGAAGTGGTAGCTGCCCTCCAGCACCACGTCGCACTCCTTGAATACCGCCTCCACGTCTCCCATATGCGCCGTGGCGCGCGCCACAAGGTTTTTCTGGGGCTCGTAGACGATGGGGATGATGACCCGGGCCTCGGGCTCGTCGTGGATCACAGGGGCGCCGGGCTTCATGGAGTCCCGGGGATCCAGGATGGCGGGCAGGACCTCGTACTCGACCCGCAGGCGCCGCAGGGCCTCCTGGGCGGCCTCGGGGGTTTCGGCGGCCACGGCGGCCACGCGGTCCCCCACGAAGCGCACCTTGGAGTCCAGGCAGAAGGTGTCGTAGGGCGAGGGCTCGGGGAACCCCTGGCCGGCGGTGGTGTGGGCCACCCGGGGCACGTCCCGGTACGTCAGCACGACCTTGACGCCGGGCACAGCCAGGGCCTCGGTCTTGTCTATGGACTTGATGCGGGCGTGGGCATGGGGGCTGGTCAGGATGGCCCCATAGAGCACGTCCGGGGGGACCTTGTCGGCCACGAACCGGGCGGCGCCGGAGGCCAGCGACAGCCCATCCAGCTTGTTCACCGAGCGGCCCACTTCCTTGGTCTTCATGATGTCGCTCATGCCTTGCCTCCCCGGGCTTCCTCATGCTCCCGCGCGATGATGTTCTTCACCGCATCGAGGATCTTCACGTAGCCCGTGCAGCGGCACAGGTTGCCATCCAGGGCCTGCCTGATGTCCAGGTCCGTGGGGTCCGGGTTCTGGTCCAGGAGGGACTTCACCGCCAGGATCATGCCGGGGGTGCAGAAGCCGCATTGGACGGCGCCCGCCTTCACGAACTCTTCCTGGTAGGGGTGGGGATCGTTCACCGTTCCCAGACCCTCCACGGTCACGATGGAGCGCCCCGCGGCCATGGGCGCAAAGACCAGACAGGAGTTCACCAGGCTGCCATCCATGATGACTGTGCAAGCGCCGCAGGTGCCCTCACCGCAGCCCTTCTTGACGCTCATGTAGCCGTAGCGCCGCAGCAACTCCAGCAGCTTCTCATCGGGGCTGGTCCGGAAGTACTTGGTCTCGGAGTTCACGGTCAATTCAATCCGCATAGGTACCTCCCTGGTTCAGCTTGAGGGCGCGCTCCAGGCAGCGGCGTACCCAGATCTTGGTCAGGTGCTTCTTGTAGAGGGCCGAGTAGCGGATGTCCCGCACGGGCTCCAGGGCCCCCGCCGCGATGGACGCCGCCTTCACGAAGAGCTGCCTGTTTGGCGCCTGATTCACCAGCACCTGTTCGGCCTGTTGCAGGCGCGTGGGCAGGGCCTTGGCCGCCCCCACCACCACCCGCGCGTCCACCACCAGATCCTGCCGCATGAGCAGGGTCACCGTGACGGTCAGGGCGGCGTAGTCCACCCGGGTCTTGGCCACCTTCTGGTAGGCCCCCAGGTGGGCCAGCTCGGGGATGGGGATCTGGACCTCCACCAGCAGCTCCGACGGGGACAGCACCGTTCGGGGCTGGCGCGCAAACAGGGTCTGGGCGGGGACCATGCGCTCGGCGCCGGAGGTGGACTTCACCAGGAAGGCGGCATCCATGGCCAGCAGCACGCCGGGCAGGTCGGACCAGGGCATGACCTGGAAGGAGGCACCGCCCACGGTGATCAGGTTTCTCAGGGGCGTGGAGCCGATGTTGGCCGCGGCCTCAGCCAGGGCTCCGCCGTAGAGCTTCCTGCACACGTCGCTCCTGACCAGGGAGGCCACCCGCACCCCTGCGCCGATGTGCACCAGCCCGTCCTTCTCGGTGATGTAGTCCAGCCCTGCATCGGCAATGTCCAACAGGGTGTCAACGCTGGCTGGAATCTGCAGGGCCAGGCTGGTTCCTCCCGCGAGGATGGCGGTTCGTCCAGCACCTCTGGCCAACATCGCCAGGGCCTCCTCCAGGTTGGCGGGCCGGAGGTATTCTTTGATTCGGCTCATGCGCTCCTCCACATCAAACCCAAGGGCCCTCGGCCTGACCGAAGGGCCCGAAATGCAACCGAGTCACCGGCCAAAGCACAACCTCAGGTGTACTCCCGCCGACTCAAACACAGGCGCTCTCAGAGGGGAAGTCCGGGGCGGTCCCAGAGGACGAAAAACGTAACCAATGACCATGTTCTAGCGGCAGCCTTCCACGGTACTGGAGATGGCCCCGCCACAGTTGCCGCTGCCGGTGCAGGCCATGCACAGGTTGGCCTTGGCGCCGCACGCAGGCGTGGGGCCGGGGAACCAGCCGGGGGTGCTGTTGCTGATGGTGGAGCAGATGGCCGGGTAATGCTTGTCCTCGCCGCCGCTGCAGTCGTAGTCAAAACCGCCGCAGCCCTTGCGGGGGGTGTCGAAGTACTCGGTCTGGCCGGGGAAGGCGTTGGCGTCGGTGTCGCAGCAGTCGTCCAGGCTGTTGGAGGACCCCTCGGGCTTCTGGCACAGGCACTGGGCGGTGCCCGCCAATCCGTCGCCGTCCAGGTCCGCCCAGTAGGTGCTGCAGCCGCTGGCGTCGACCTCGTTCAGGTTGCTGTTGCAGTTGTCGTCGAAAACCGTGTTGCAGTTCTCCTTCGCGCCCGGGTAGACCAGCGGGTTGCTGTCGTTGCAGTCGTCCATGTTGGCGGACCGGAAGGAGTTGTTCTCGTGGCAAAGGCAGACGGACTCGCCGATGCCGAAGCCGTCGTCGTCGGCGTCCAGATAGAACGGGTTGCAGTTCTGGGCGTTCTGGTCGTTGTCCGTGCCGTTGCAGTTGTCGTCGAACTCGGTCACGCAGTCTTCGAAGCGGGTGGGGTTCACGTTGGGGTTGTCATCGTTGCAGTCGCTGGGGTTGTCCGCGGTGTAGAAGTCAAAGGGGCTGCAGGCGCACACGTAGTCCAAGGACCCGTAGGCGTCCTTGTCGTTGTCCAGATAGAAGATGGTGCAGTTGGCGGCGTTGGTGTCCGAGCCGCTGCAGTTGGTGTCCTTGCCGTCGTTGCAGTCCTCGGCGGCCAGGGGGTTGATGGCCTTGTCCTGGTCGTTGCAGTCGGTGCCCTTGATGGAGGTCAGTTTGCCCGTGGGGGCGCACAGACAGGCCCCGGCGTCCGGGCGCCCGAAGCCATCCCCGTCGCTGTCCTCGAAGTAGAAGACGCAGTCCGGGGGCTGGGGCTGGTTGGGGTTGCCGTCGCAGTCGTCGTCGTAGGTCGTGGAGCACAGCTCCGGGGCGTTGGGGTGGACCGACGGGTTGTTGTCGTTGCAGTCCCCGTTGCAGCCGCGATAGTTGTCGCCGTCGTTGTCGGCCTCGTTGGAGGGCACGCCGCCCACACAGTCGTTGTCCACGCCGTCGCAGCTTTCGGGGTTGCCGTGGAAGCGGTTGTTGTCCAGGGGCGCGCAGTCCACGGCGTCGGGGTCCCCGTCGCCGTCCCGGTCGGTGTCACAGGCATCCCCGTAGGCGTCCCCGTCCAGGTTCTCCTGGCCGGCGTTCTTCACCATGGGGCAGTTGTCGTTGTAGTTCAGGATCTCGTCCCCGTCGGTGTCGTCATCCATGCAGTCGGCAATGCCGTCCTCGTCGATGTCCGCGGCGCCCTCGTCCGTGTCCCCGTTGCAGTTGTTGTCCACGCCATCGCAGACCTCTTTGGTGGGGTTCAGGGCCGAACACTCGCTGAGTCCCATGGGCCCGCAGAAGCGCTCACCCAGGCATTTGCCAAACAGGTTCTGCCGGTAGCAGGACGTGAAGGCACCGGCGTTGATGGCGGCCTGGCTGCAGGCGCAGCTTCCGTCCGTCTTGATGCACTGGTCTGAGGGGAAGCCCTTCACATCCACCATGCCGTGGCAGCCGTAGCCGTCGGGGCACAGAGAGCCGTTCTCGCAGTCCATGCCGCAGAAATTGCCGGCGCCGCCCATGGGGATGCAGCGGTCGCCCACATCCACGCCGTTGGACAGGCAGTCAGAGTTCTCCTTGCAGGGGCGGCACAGGTTGAAGGCCGTGGGCACGCACACGGTGCCGGACTCGCCGGGCAGGGACGCGCAGAACCAGTCGAAGGGACAGGGGAGGTCGTTGCCACAGTCCTTGATGGAGCAGCGCTTGCTGTCACCGGCCCACAGGCACACGCCGGACTTGCACTCCTCGCCCGCCACGCACACCGATCCGGGTTCGCCCTGGTTGGGGTCCACGGTTTCGGGCGGGGTGTCGGGGCCCACAAGATCAGTGATCTCGATGGTGTCAATGGTGTCAGGGTGTTCGTAGTCGCGGCCGTTGGAGTCGGGCAGCTCGTAGGTGTCCATTGGCTGGACATCCGTGTCCGGCAGGCCCAGGTCCGCATCCTGCTGGCCGGTGCCATCAAGATCCGCAGTATCCTTGGGGTTGTCACCGCCGCCTCCGCAGGAGACCAGCAACAACAGGGCGAGCAGAACGGGGAATAGACTCTTCATTGGTACACCTCAGCCCAACGCAATAGCGGCACCGAGTATAGAAGCCCCTTTTCCTGAGATCAAGCGTGGCCTGCTATCTGCCAAACTTCGCGTAGAACTGGAATTCTGTGGCCCGATTGGGTTAGCATGCGTCTTCACTTTGAGTCAGGTCGGAGTCTGGTCCCATGAGCAAACCCGTAACCCACAAATCCCTCAGCACCTTTCTGCGGCTGGTCAGCCAGTTCGAGCCCCAGACCATCCGCTTCAACAACCGCCTCTTCGTGAACCGCAACCTGCGCCTCACCAGCATCAGCCGGGTGGGCTTTGACATGGACTACACCCTGGCAGTCTACAACGAGGCCTTCGAACGTCTGGCCTGGAACCTGGTGCTGGAGACCCTGGTGCGGGACTTCGCCTTCCCCTCCGGCATCCTGCGCTTCGAGTACGACCCCCGCTTTGCCATCCGCGGCCTGGTGGTGGACATGACCCGGGGCAACATCTTCAAGGCAGACCGCTTCCGGCACGTGGGCCGCGCCTTCCACGGCACCCGCGAACTCGAGGCCCTGGAGCGCAAGGACATCTATCGCCGGGACCGCATCAGCCTCTCCGCCGAGGACTGCTACCTGGTGGACACCCTCTTCTCTGTGCCCGAGGCCTGCATGTACGCCGCCTACGTGGACATGATGGATTCGCGCCCCGGCACGCGCACCGCCGCCGAGTACACCGCCGCCTATCGGGCCATCCGTGCCGCCACCGATCAGATCCACCGCGACGGCAGCCTGAAGAGCCGCGTCACCCAGGCCCTCCAGGACTACCTGGACGTGGACCCCAACCTTTCGGACACCCTGGTGCAGTTCCTGGACTCGGGCAAGCAGCTCTTTCTGCTGACCAACTCGGACTGGAACTACACCAACAGCGTCATGTCCTTCCTGCTGGACGGCGTGAACCCCAACTTTCCGCGCTGGACCGACTACTTCGGCTTGGCCATCGTGGGCGCCGGCAAGCCCAACTTCTTCACCACCCACGAGCAGATCCCCTTCCAGGAGTTCGCCTGCGATTCGGGCAAGGCCCGCGTGCTGTCCGGCGGCTGCTTCACGGTCCTTCGTGAGATGTTCGGGGGCTCCGGGGGTTCGGTGCTCTACGTGGGCGACCACATCTATGGCGACATCGTCTCCTCCAAGAAGGTCAGCACCTGGCGCTCCTGCATGATCGTGCCCGAGATGGCCGCCGAGCTGGCCGCCCTCGAGAAGGTCTCAGAGGACCAGACCAAGGTGGACCTGCTGTTCCGGCACCGGCAGCGTCTGGGCGTGGAGCTGAACTACCAGCAGCGCCTCTTGAACTTCCTGGTGGATCTGATGAATGACTCCCGGCAGGACGAGTGGAAGACCGCGGCCCGGGAGCTGCGGCGCCTGGGGGAGGCCAACGCGGCCAAGATCTTTGAAGAGCTGGAGGAGACGGAGCGGCAGATGGTGGACACCCAGAACCGGGTGCTGGCCCACTTCAACCCCCGCTGGGGCATGCTGTTCAAGGAAGGTGACGAGCACAGCGTCTTCGGGGCGCAGGTAGAGGACTACGCCTGCGTGTATACCAGCAAGGTGTCGAACTTCCTGTCCTACTCACCGCATCAGTACTTCACAGGCGCAAGGGATCTACTCCCCCACGAGATTGAACTCTGACTTTGTTGGCAGGTCTTCAGAACGCGGACAAGCGGGGAAGCTGTTAGCGGACGAATTCCTTGAGGTTCACGCCGTGCTTCGCGGCGAAGGCCTCGAGGCCCATCTTGGTGATGCTGCGCAGCGCCCTGGTGGACACGCTGATGCTCACCCAGCAGTTCTCCGACGCCAGAAAGAACTTCTTCTTCTGGATGTTGGCCTTCTGCACGGTCTTGGTTCTGTTATGGGCGTGGGACACTTTCATCCCAGTGAGGCCCTTCTTGCCGGTAAATGCGCACTTAGCCATGGTAATCCTCCGGTCGCATGGTAAATCCGAAGCTGCGTCCGTGTAGCACAGCTAAATCGGCCCTGTCAATCAAAAACCCCTGGCGCCAAAGAGCTTGCGCGCACCCGCGACCAACTATATGAAGGAGGCCAGCCCGAGGGAGGGAAGATGGCAGACAACATCGGCAGGACGGGGAAGAACCTGGCCCAGGTGGCGGCGTGGCTGCTGCTGGGCGGGCTGGTGGCCAAGTTGCTGGCCCTGCTGCTGCCCTTCGCCGGTGCCAATCTGCTGCGGGGGGATGGCCCCGGCCACGTGTTCCTGACCCGGTTCACCGCCCAGCACCTGCTGCCCTGGGGCACGGGCTGGTGTGATCTGATTTGGGGCGGCTTCCCCGTGGGCTACCAATACCCGCCCCTGTTCCATCTGGTGGCTGCAGTCTTGTCCCTGGTGGTGGGGTTGCTGCCGGCGCTCAAGCTTTTGACCGCCCTGTCCCTGTTGGCGTCCCTGGCTCTGTTCTGGCGCCTGGGCAGTCCTGCCTCCGCGCCGGCCTGGTCCCGGTGGCTGCTGCTGTGGGTGGTGCTGGGCTTCCTGCTACTGCCTTCGGCCCTGCTGGGCTTCCAGTCCGCGCCGGGGGTGAACCTGGAGTCCGTGCTGGGCAACGGGATGCTGCCAAGCGGGGCGGGGCTGGCCCTGCTGCTGGGGTTCCTGTGGGCCCTGGAGGCGCGCCGCCCGCTGGCCACCCCGCTGCTGCTGGCCCTGGTGGTGTCGACCCATCTGGTCTGGGGGCTGCTGGCGGTGCTGGTCTTTGGCCTGGACCTGCTGGTCACCCTGGCTCGCGCTGTGCGAAGGGGCCCGGGTCCGTCCGAGCCGCGCGCGTCAGCAAGCGGGATCCTCTTTGCCGCCCCCGGCAAGTTGCTTGCCACCTACGTCCTTCAGGGGCTGCTGGCGCTGGCCCTCTGCGCCTGGTGGCTGCTGCCCTTCCTGGCCCACCTGAGCCGCCTCGGGGGTACCTCCATCGAGGTCCAGGCGCCCTGGCCCCTCCTGGTCATGCCGGTGTTGGCCCTCTTCCTTGCCGACCTCAAGGATCGGCGCAGTCTCCTTTGGGCGGAGCTGACCCTGGCCTCCCTGCTGCCCCTGGCCCTGGCCGCCGCCGGGCTGGCAAGCCTTCACGCCTACCGGTTCGTGATCCCGGCGCTGCTGGCCGCCCTTCCTCTGTTCTGGGCAGCCCTGCAGCGTCAGCGCCTCCCGCTGGCTCCGTTGGTCGGCGGTCTGTTCATGGTTGCTGCCCTTTGGGCGCCCCTGCGCACCGAGGGCAATCCGGACCTGCCCGCCATGGCCCCGTTGCCACAGGTCACGGGCCCCATCCTGCCCCTGGAGGATCCCCTCCACACGCCGGGCTACCTGGCCCTGCCCCACGCGCTGGCTGGCCAGGGGTTGCAGGTCAGCCACGGCATCTCCGTGGAGTCGGCCCCCAGCGCCGCCGCCTGGATGCACCTGCTGGGGCTGATCCAGCCGGGGGCCTACACCTGGGGGGTGGAGCCCCTGTGCCCCTCCTGCCCGGTGCCCGATGGGGCGGCTCTCGGCGGCATGATGAGGGCTCTGGG
>CAIXZC010000130.1 GCA_903923815.1 uncultured Myxococcales bacterium | reverse complement strand
CTCCTTCCTGCCCCAGGGGCCCGTGCTGCACATCGCCATCCTGACCCTGCGCTGCAATCAGGTGTGCTCCTACTGCCATGCGTCCCGCCGGGGCCTGGGGGCCAGCGGCTTCGACATGGACCGGCCCACGGCGGAGGCCCTGCTGCGGGCGGTCATGGCCTGCCCCTCCCCGAACCCCGTGATTGAGTTCCAGGGGGGCGAGCCCCTGCTGGCCTTCGACACCATGAAGTACCTGGTGGAGGAGGGCATCCGGCAGGCGCCCCTGCACGGCAAGCGCCTGGCCTTCTCGCTGGTCAGCAACCTGAGCGCCATGGACGAGGAAAAGCTGCAGTTCATCCTGGACAACAACCTTCAGGTCTGCACCTCCATCGACGGCCCCGCGGACCTGCACAACCTGCACCGGCGCTTCCACGGCGGCAGCCACGAGGCGGCGGTCCAGTGGCTGCGGCGCATCGACGAGGGCTATGCGGCCAAGGGTCTGTCGCCGGACGTCTACCACGTGGAGGCCCTGCCCACCTGCACCCGGGACACCCTGGGGCGAGGCCGGGACCTGGTGGACGAATACGTGCGCCTGGGGCGCAAGGCGTTGTTCCTGCGGCCCCTCAACCCCTTCGGGCACGCCGTGGACTTCGGCGCCACCTACAACGCGGCGGAGTTCCTGTCCTTCTACCGGGAGGTCTTCGATTACATCCTGGAATTGAACGCCAAGGGCGTGGAGATCCTGGAGCGCACGGCCGCCATCTTCCTGACCAAGATCCTGGGCGGCAACGACCCCAACTTCCTGGACCTGCGTTCCCCCTGCGGCGCCGGCATCGGCCAGATCGCCTACAACTACGACGGCCGGGTCTTCACCTGCGACGAGGGCCGCATGATGGCCGAGATGGGGGAGGACCTGTTCTGCATGGGGGACCTCAAGCGCGGGGACGACTACGGCCGCCTGCTGGCCCACGACAGCGTCCGCAGCCTGGCCCTGGCCTCCTGCATTGAGGGCCTGCCGGGCTGTTCGGACTGCGCCTTTGCGCATTACTGCGGGGTCTGCCCCGTCTATTCGTTCAAGGAGCAGGGCACCATCTTCGGTCTGCACAGCAGCAGCCAGCGCTGCCGCATCAACCGGGGCATCCTGACGCTGCTGTTTGAGGTCCTGGAGCGGGCCACGCCCGCGGAGCTTGAGATTTTCCGGAAGTGGACTACAGTGCGGGATCGTGATATTTACTTCTCCCACGACGGCAGGCTTGCCTGCAGCGGGTGAAACGATGAAAAACAAGCTGCTACCGCCTCTGAAGAAGAAGATCGGCGCGTTCCTCACCAGTGAGGAGGGCAAGATCACCCGCCGTCAGGCCGCCAGGCTTGCGGGGTTCCTGTTGCTGGCAGGCATGTCCGCCGGCGATCCGGGCACCGCTGAGGCCGCCGAGCCCGGCCCCGGGGAAGGCCAGCCCGGCCACGGCAGCCACGGCTCCCACGGTTCCCACGGCAGCCACGGTTCCCACGGCTCCCACGGCAGCCACGGCAGCCACTCCTCCCACGGCAGCCACGCCTCCCACGGTTCCCACGGCTCCCACGGTTCCCACGGCAGCCACGGCTCCTGGTAGGTACCCCCCGGGGTCAGGACCTTACACATTACACTCGCCCCCCAAGCCCCCCACGACCTCGTTGCAAATCCCTGCTCACCCTGCTAGTTTTCGACCCGTATGAATTCCGCTCAGTCTTGCCCTTTGGAGGGACTCGTGAATAGAACCCATGTTCGCTGGCTGTTGGTCCTGGTGATGGCGCTTGTGGCTTCCTGCGGGGCCCCCGCGGGTGGGGATGGCGGGAAGGATACGGTGCCCCCGGACTTGATCAACGATGGCTCCGTGGTGCCCGAGGTGGGCGCGGACACTTTGGACACGGCCGCAGACACGACCCCCAAGGACAGCGTGGACACCGTGGGCTTGGACACCACCCCGGGGCTGGACACGGAGCCCGGGGACACCATGCCCGGCCTGGACACCGACCAGCCCGACACGGACGTGCCCGTGGACACAGTGGAGGTCGACGTCCCCGGGGACCAGTGCCCCGACGACCCCGACAAGGATGGCCCCGGCGTGTGCGGCTGTGGCGTGCCCGACACGGACACCGATGAGGACGGTACGGCGGACTGCAAGGACCTGTGCCCCGAGGACCACGACAAGGTCAAGCCCGGCGCCTGCGGCTGCGGCGAAAGCGACCGGGACAGCGACCTGGACAAGACCCCCGATTGCAACGACGAGTGCCCCTGGCATCCCGCCAAGACCAAGCCCGGCATCTGCGGCTGCGGCTTCGAGGAGATTGACACCGACAAGGACGGCACCAAGGACTGCGTGGATGGCTGCCCCGCGGACAAGTTGAAGACCGAGCCCGGCCAGTGTGGCTGTGGCCAGTACGACAAAGACAAGGACGATGACGGCGTGGCGGACTGTGTGGACGAGTGCCCCACGGATCCGGCCAAGTCCCAAGCCCTGGTGTGCGGCTGCTGGGCCACCGAGGACGACACCGACCAGGACGGCAAGCCCGACTGCTTCGACACCTGCCCCGCCGACATTGACAAGCTGCACCCGGGCGTCTGTGGCTGCGGCAACCCGGACACCGACAGCGACGGGGGACCTCATGCCCGACTGCAAGGACGGCTGCCCCGAGGACGGCGAGAAGCTGTTTAGCGGCATCTGCGGCTGCGGCCTGACGGACGACGACCTGGATGGGGACGGCGCTCCGGACTGTCTGGACGAGTGCCCCGACAACGCCATGAAGACCCGGGAAGGCGCCTGCGGCTGCGAGATCCTTGATGTGGACTTCGACGGGGACTTGACCCTGGATTGCCTGGAGGACTGCCCCGGCGACCCCCTGAAGACGGAACCCGGCGTGTGTGGCTGCGGTGTGCTGGACAAGGACAGCGACAAGGACGGCTCCTTGGACTGCCACGATGCCTGCCCCAACGATGCGAAGAAGACCGAGGCCGGCATCTGCGGCTGCGGCAAGGCGGAAACGGTTGACAGCGACGGCGACGGCGTGGAGGACTGCCTGGACGGCTGCCCTGACAACCAGTTATTGACGGAGGCCTCGGTTTGTGGCTGCGACCCAGTGGAGGCCGGTGACGATGACTTTGACGGGACGCTGAACTGCAAGGACGCCTGCCCCCTGGACGCCGACAAGGTGGCGGCGGGCCTGTGCGGCTGCGGCGCGGCGGACCTGGACTCGGACAAGGACAAGGTCCCCAACTGCCTGGACGGCTGCCCCAATGACGCCGCCAAGCTCAACCCCGGCGTGTGTGGCTGCGGCACCTCCGAGAAGGACACGGACCAGGACAAGACCCCGGACTGCGCGGACCTCTGCGGCGGCGACTCCAAGAAGACCAGCCCCGGCGTGTGCGGCTGCGGTGTGGCCGATGGCGATACCGACAGCGACGGGACGCCGGACTGCAAGGATCCCTGCCCGGACGATGCCACGAAGGTCGGGGTAGGGGCCTGTGGCTGCGGCGTGGCAGACACCGACACGGACAGGGACGGCACCGCCAACTGCGTGGATGGCTGCCCCGACAGCGCCCTGAAGACCGCCCCTGGCACCTGCGGTTGCAGCGTGGCGGACACGGACACGGACAAGGACGGGACGCTGGACTGCGACGACGCCTGCCCCCAGGACGCCAAGAAGACCAGTCTGGGTGCCTGCGGTTGTGGCGTGGAGGACACGGATACGGACAGCGACCTGACGCCTGACTGCCTGGATGCCTGCCCCACCGACGCCGACAAGACCGCTGCAGGCCAATGCGGCTGCGGCGTGGTCGAGACGGACAACGACAAGGATGGCACCGCCGACTGCCAGGATGGCTGCGACGACGACGCCCAGAAGACGGCCCCCGGGACCTGCGGCTGCGGCGTGGCGGACACGGACACGGACAAGGACGGCACCGCTGACTGCCAGGACGGCTGCCCCTCCAACGCGGCCAAGGCCAAACCCGGCTTCTGCGGCTGTGCGGCGGCGGACACCGACACCGACGGGGACCTCTACCCCGACTGCATCGACCTGTGCCCCGAGGACATCAACAAGTACTTCGCAGGCACCTGCGGCTGCGGCGTGGAGGACCTGGGCGACGAGGACGAAGATGGCGCCCTGGACTGCGTGGATGACTGCCCCGCGGACCCGGACAAGGATGCCCCCGGCGTTTGCGGCTGCGGCGTGGCGGACACGGATACGGATGCCGACCTGGTACCCGACTGCAAGGACCAGTGCCCCTCGGACGCCACCAAGTTCAAGCCCGGGCTGTGCGGCTGCGGTGAGTCTGACAATGACAACGACGGCGACAAGTTGCTGAACTGTGTCGACAACTGCCCCAACGCCAAGAACCTGCTGCAGGAAGACGCCGACAGCGACGCAGTGGGGGACGCCTGCGACAACTGCTCTGCCATATCCAACGTCGATCAAGCCAACGCCGATGGCGACACCTGGGGCGACCTGTGCGACAACTGGCCTCAGATCGCCAACAAGACCCAGGACATGGTGCTGGTCACCGGCGGGCT
>CAIXZC010000129.1 GCA_903923815.1 uncultured Myxococcales bacterium | reverse complement strand
GCGGGGGAGGGGAAGTACTCGGGCGCTTGCTTGACGTCTTCCTACATCAGGTCCACGGGGTCCACGTCCACCTCTAGCAGGACGTCCCTGGGGCAGCCTTGGCGCAGGGCTGGCAGCATCCGGTCCAGGAAGGCGGACAGGCCGGAACGGCTTTCGCTTCGCAGCATGATCTGGTAGCGGGTGCGGCCCTTGATTTTCATCATGGGGGCTGGCGTGGGGCCTAGCATGGTGACGCCTTGTCTGGCTGCCTGGGCATCCAAGGTGCGGGCCATTCTGCCCGCCGCTGAATCCAGCAGGGCGGCGTCCAGGCTGGACAGGCGCAGCAGCACCAGGAACGTGTAGGGGGGCCACAGACGCTCCCGGCGACTCTCCAGCTCTTGCTTGGCGAAGGCTTGATAGTCGTGGGTCCGGGCCGCCGCCAGCGAGTAGTGCTGGGGCAGGTAGGTCTGCACCAGCACCTCCCCGGCCCGCTCCCCGCGCCCCGCCCGGCCTGCCACCTGGGTGATCAGCTGGAAGGTCCGCTCCGCCCCACGAAAATCCGGAAACGCCAGCGTCAGGTCCGCCAACAGCACGCCCACCAGGGACACCCCGGGGAAGTCGTGCCCCTTGGCCAGCACCTGGGTCCCCAGCAGGCAGGCCAGCCGCCCGCTTCGGAACTCCGCCAGGGTGCTCAGCAGCTTGCCCTGACTGCTTTGCCCGTCCAGCAGCCCCACGGGCAGCCCGGGGAACAGTTCCTCCAGGGACAGGGCCGCCTTCTCCAGGCCGAAGCCCACATCCGCCAGTTCGTCCGCGCCACACTCCGGGCAGGTGATGGTGGGCTCCTGCTCTCGGTTGCAGTAGTGGCACAGCAGCCTGGGCCGCGGCCCCCCGTGCAGCGTCAGGGACACGGAGCAGTCCGGGCACCGGGGCACGTACCCGCAGCGCCCACACAACAGGAAAGGTGCATAGCCCCGGCGGTTCAGGAACAGGATGCACTGCCCCCCACCCTCCAGGTTGCGCTTGATGGCCTTCACCAGCAGGTCCGAGAAGATCCGCCGCGAGTCCGCCTTAGCCCGCTGCTTCATGTCCACCAGCGTGACCTCCGGCAGGGGCCTCGCCGTGGCCCGCTTGCTCAAGGTCAGCAAGGTCAGCTTGCCCTTGCCGGCGTTCTCGTAGCTCTCCAACGAAGGCGTCGCCGACCCCAGCACCACCCGCGCCCCCGCAAACTTCCCCCGCAGCAGGGCCAGGTCCCGGGCCGAGTAGAAGGGCGTGTTCTCCTGCTTGAACGAGGGCTCATGCTCCTCGTCCACGATGATCAGTCCCACGTCCGGCAGGGGCGCGAAGATGGCCGACCGGGCCCCCAGCACGATGGGCCGCTTGCCCTCGGCGATCAGGCACCACTGGTCATAGCGGCTGGCCCCCCCAAGGGCGGAGTGCAGCACCGCCACCTTGTCCCCGAAGCCCTCCCGGAACGTGGCCGTAAGCTGGGGCGTCAGCGCAATCTCGGGCACCAGCACCAGGGCCCCGCGCCCACGCTCCACGGCCTCCCGCACCAGCTTCAGGTAGACCTCCGTCTTGCCGCTGCCCGTCACCCCATGCAGCAGGAACCCAGCGAAGCCCTCCGCCGCCAGGATGGCCTTGCGCGCCGCCTCCTGCTGGTCGTTCAGCACATGGTGCCCGGCCCCCACGCTGCCCAGCCCCTCGGGGCACAGCGCCTCCCGGAAGACCCGCTCTTCGTATTCCTCCACCAGCCCCCGCTCCAGCAGCAGGTTCAGGTGTTTTGGCTGGGCCCCTAGCTCTCGAAGTTCACTCCAGGTACAGGCGCCTCCAGCCTCCCGCAGCCGCTCCAGCAGCCGCCCCGGAACTTTCCCCGGTAGGGCCTCCGTCCCCGGCGTCTTCCCCGCCTCCGTCCCCGGCCGCGCCTCCGTCCCCGGCTCGCCGCCCTCCCCCACGCCCCCTGCCCTCAGCCGCACCATGCGCACGGTCTTGTCGGGCTCGAAGGCCCCCTTGCCCTCGACCTTCAGCTCGGACGGGATGGCCCGCTCCAGCATCCGCCCCACGGGCACCTGGTAATAGGCCGCTGCCCACTTGAGGAAGTCCAGCATGGACGGGGAAAAGGACGGACGGGTGTCCAGGGTGGACGTGATCTCGCGGTGGGGCCCCGGATGGTCCGACGTGTCATTCAACGCCAATACGTAGCCGGTCATGTTTCGATGGCCGAAGGGCACCAGCACCCGGAAGCCGGGACGCAGCACGCCCTGCAACGAGGCGGGGATCAGGTAGTCGAAGCGGCGCTCCAGGTTGAGCCCCACCACCACCGACGCAAAAACGCCCTTGACCGGTGCCCCAGTGTTTGGCGTTTCTTTGATTGACTCTCTAGCGCGCATACATATAATACCGCCGACAAAATTGGGCTCCGTGCGACCGCCCCTGCGCGCCGCCCGCACCCGCGAAAGGTGAGACCGTTTGGTGACGCCTGACCTCGCAGGAAACAACCTGATACAACAGCTCCTCGACCGGGTCAACCTGGTGGAGCTCATCTCCCGTGATGTGAAGCTTCGTCACAACGGGCGGAACTGGGTAGGACTTTGTCCCTTCCACAGCGACTCCGCGCCCTCCTTCTCCGTGTCCCAGGAGAAGGGCCTGTATCACTGCTTTGGCTGCAAGGAGGGCGGCAACGCCCTGACCTACGTGAAGAAGACCCGGGGCCTGACCGCCGGCGACGCCATCGAAGAGCTGGCCCGTTTCGCCGGGGTCGAACGGCCCGCCGACTGGCGCGGCAACGCCGAGGTCTACCGCGAGAAGAAGGAAAAGCGCGATCTGATGTTCGAGTGCAACGACGCGGCCCAGCTTTGGTTCGCTTCCAGGCTGCGCGCCCCCGAGGCGCAGGCGGCCCGGGACTACCTGACCCAGCGGGGCCTGGACCGGGACTCGATCATCCAGTTCGGCATCGGCTTCGCGCCCCTGGAGGGTGGCCTGCGGGACGTCCTCAGCACCAAGGGCCTGTCCATCGCCGCCGCCATCGAGGCGGGCCTGCTGCGCCGCTACCAGGACAGCAACGCCGTGGCCGAGCCCTTCCGGAACCGCATCACCTTCCCCATCCGCAACCCCAACGGCCGCATCGCCGGCTTCTCGGCCCGCACCATGGACGCCGAGGCCAAGGCGGCCAAGTACATAATCTCGTCGGACTCCGAGGTCTACCAGAAGGGCTCGTTGCTGTACGGCTTCTGGGAGGCCCGTGAAGGCATCCGCCACCGGGGCGGAGCCATCCTGGTGGAAGGCCAGATGGACGTGATCGCCATGCATCGGGCCGGCTTCGTCAACACCGTGGCCCCTCTGGGCACCGCCCTGACCAGGCAGCAACTGCAGATATTGCGGCGCCTTGGGGACAGCGTGACGGTGCTCTTTGACGGCGACGGGGCTGGACGCAAGGCCGCCCGCCGGGCCGTGGGAATGCTGCTAGAGGAGGGCTTGAACGGCAGGGTAGCCAATCCCCCCGACAAGGCCGATCCCGACAGCATCCTCAAGACCCAGGGGGCCCCCGCCCTGCAGGCCCTTGTGGACGCTGCCATGCCAGCCCTGGAATGGCTGGTCAAGCAGCTGGCCTCCCAGCACGACGGCTCCATCGCGGGGCGCAGCAAGGCCATGAGGGAAGGCCTGGACTGGGCCAAGCTCATCCAGGACGACATTGAACGGGGACAGTTCACGGAGGAATTGGGACGCACCCTGGGGATCAGCAGCGAAGCCCTGCGCAAAAGCGGCTCGCCAACCCGACGTGCAGGCCAGTCCTCCCCCGCAGCCCCCACCCCTGGCCAAAATGGTGCCGACGCCGTCCCCGTGGATGGCACCCAACTGGACCTGCTTGCCGCGCTGGTCATTCATCCCCAGCTTCTGCGGCGGGTACTGGATCAGGTGCCCGATCTGCCCAATCTCTTCCAGGAGTCCGTGGTGGCGCTGCTGCTGGGCATGAACGAGGTTCTTGAGGAAGAAGGAAAACTGGACGTGGGCCTGCTGCTGGAGCAGGCGCAAGGTGAACTGCGGGCTGCCCTCGGGGCCCGCGTCATGGATGGGCCGGAGTTCTCCGAGGCCGAGGCGGCGTCCCTGGTGGATGCCAAAATCGGCAAGCTGAAGAGAGACCAGGCGACCCAGCAGAGGGACTCTATTCTGGCTCAGATGAGAAAGGCCCAGGCCTCCGGAGATACCGGGACCGTGGAAAAATTGGCCACCGAACTTGACTCGGTAAAGAAAAGCATACGATCGGCTGCAGGCCTCGCCTGCGATTGATGGAGTACAGATGTCTAAGGAATTGATGGAACAGGATCAGGTTAAGCAACTGCTGCAGCAGGGGCAGAAGAACGGCTACATCACCATTGATGAGCTGAACGCCAGCGTGCCGGAGCACATGGTCTCCGGGCGGAAGCTGGATTCCCTCTTCGCGCTGCTGGAGAAGAACGGCATCAACGTCGTGGACGACGCCTCCCAGGTCTCGGGCAAGGGCGACGACATGTCGCAGTTCGAGAGCGCCCTGGCGGGCAAGTCCAGCGAACCCAAGACCACCGACCCGGTCCGCATGTACCTGCGCAAGATGGGCACCGTCCCACTGCTTACCCGCGAAGGGGAAGTGGAGATTGCCAAGCGCATCGAGGACGGCGAACGGGGCGTGCTGGAGTCCCTGCTGAACCTGGACAAGGGCATTGAGGTGCTGCTGGCCCTGGAGGCGGGGCTGCGGGACGGCACCATCCCCATCCGGGAGATCGTCCGGGACTTCGACGACGAGGAGAACGCCAACGTGGACGAGGCCTCCCTGGCCCGGCACGTGGGGGCCATCCTGGAGGAGGCGGCGTCCCTGTACGCCGAGAACCTCAAGCTGAACCAGAAGCTGCGCGAGAAAGAGGAGGACCTCATGAAGTCCTCCCTCAAGCGCTACCGCACCAAGGTTCGCTCCAACAGCGACAAGCTCATCGAGCTGCTGACCAGCGTGCGCTTCAATCGCAAGATCATGGACGAGATGGTCTGCCGCGTGAAGAAGCAGGTGAGCCGCGTCTACACGCTGGAACGCACCGTGCTGGAGATCGAAGAGAAGCTGGGCGTGGAGACGGACCAGGGCCTGGCCATCGTGCGCAAGGTGGACAAGGGCAAGCTGTCCGCCGCCAAGTCCGGCATCAGCGGCCCCATCGCCGCCGCCCGCCGCCACCTGGAGAAGTCCCGGGCCGCCAAGGACGAACTGGACGGCATCTCCGCCGAGGTGGGCCTGCCCATCCTGGAGTTCAAGGACGTCTACCGGGCCATGAGCAAGGCCGAGCGCGCCGCCGAGAAGGCCAAGAGCGAGCTGGTCGAGGCCAACCTGCGCTTGGTGGTCAGCATCGCCAAGAAGTACACCAACCGCGGCCTGCAGTTCCTGGACCTCATCCAGGAGGGCAACATCGGCCTGATGAAGGCGGTGGACAAGTTCGAGTACCGCCGGG
>CAIXZC010000128.1 GCA_903923815.1 uncultured Myxococcales bacterium | reverse complement strand
CGACCCACGCTACCGCTGGAGCGGGCGCGCCTGATGGACAATGGACATCATGGACGACGGACAGGATGGACCTCATGGACATCATGGACGGGATGGGGCGCGCCAAGACAAATGGACGGGCAGGCGCGCGCCGCTTTGCGGCGCTGGCTGCCATGGACAGGGACAAGAAGAACGACCAGCCGGCACCGTTTCGGTCTCTTGCACAAGCCGGAAAGCTAACACCCGGCGGCCCGCTTGCTGACGTGCGCGGTTCGGACGGGCACGCGTGCACAACGCCGGCCCGCATGCACCAACGACCCACGCTACCGCTGGAGCGGGCGCGCCTGAAAGGACGCCAAGGACCAGAAGGACGGCAAGGACGAAAAGGACTTCAAGGACGGGATGGGGCGCGCAAGGACGAAGGACGGCAGCAGCGCGCCGCGTTGCGGCGCTGGCTGCCATGGACTAAGGACAAGCAACTTTCGGCAGACTCACCGGCCCTTGGCCAGGGACTGTTTGCCGCCCACCAACTTCCCCAGCACCCAGTTGAGGGCCAGGCCCACCACTCCACCTATCAGGGCGGACAGCAGGACCGCGAAGAGGCCCTGGCCCAGGGAGCCTGGCTGCAGGTAGATGCGGGCGAAGTGCACCAGGAACAGCAGGCCCACGCCCAGGACGCTGAAGAAGGAGGCCTCCCCTTCCTTGAGGGCCGGGATGGTGGCCAGCAGGGACAGCAGCAGCAGGGCCAGGGCGGCGCCGTAGACCAGCACGGGGTCCACTCGCTTCTCGTGGAAGGACACGCGGGCGGCCACGCCGCTGGTGGGGTTCAGGGACTCCAGCACCAGGGCCGTGCCGGGGCCCGGCGGTGCGGTGAAGCGCAGGTGGGTCTCGGCGGCCTTGGATAGGGGCTTGGAGCCGGGGCCCTGGGTCAGGGAGCCTCCCTTGGCCCCCTGCACCTCCAGGTTCAGGGTCTGGGCGGTCTGGCCCCCCTCCTCCAGGCGCAGGCGGACCTTCAGGCCCGAGCCGCCGGACGTGGACAGGGGGCGCATGGTGACGGTATAGCAGCCCGTGGGCAGGGCGTCGGGCAGGGTCAGGCGCTCGCCGGCCCGGGCCAGATCGCGGCTCCGCAGGGGCTCGGCGGGCCACAGCGGATCGAGCAGCCCCAACGCCCCCACCCCCAGCGCCCCCAACCCCACCACCACCACGGCCACCCGCACGATGCCCCAGGTGAACAGGAACAGGGCCTCCACCATGAACACCACCACCACCACGGTGACGGCCCCCAGGGCGGCCGCGAAGGCCAGTCGGGGCCCCTCCAGCAGGCCCAGCACCCACAGCGCCCCCACCAGCGCCGCCACCACCAGCGCCGTGCCCACCCGACCCACGTTCTTCCAGCTCTCGTAATCCATGTACCCTCCAGGCGCCAAGAAGCCCTGAATGTAGGAGCCCTTGCGGCCAAGGGCAAGCTCTGGTAGAAAGTGCCCGCCAAGGCATTAGCAAAGCAAGGAGCGACCATGCCCAGCACGTCAGAGTTGAAAAGAGGCGTCAGGTTCGAGTCCGAGGGCATCCCCTTCATTACCGTGGATGTGTCCTACCAAAGCCCCTCCGCCCGTGGCGCCACCACCCTCATCAAGGTCAAGGCCCGGGATCTGCTGACGGGCAACCTCAAGGCCTTCACCTTCAAGGCCGGCGAGCGCCTGCCCGATCCGGACATCGAGATCAACAAGAGCCAGTTCCTCTACAAGGACGGCGACGACTACAACTTCATGGACACCGAGACCTTCGAGCAGATCATGATCCCCGGCGAGCAGCTTGGAGACTCCACCGACTACCTGACCGAGAACATGGAAGTGAAGATGATGTTCTACCAGGGGCGGCCCGTGTCCGTGGAGGTGCCCAACGTGGTGGAGCTCAAGATCGTGGAGACCGAGCCCGCCGTCC
The DNA here is from genome assembly GCA_903923815.1 of uncultured Myxococcales bacterium. Taxonomy (GTDB): domain Bacteria; phylum Myxococcota_A; class UBA9042; order CAIXZC01; family CAIXZC01; genus CAIXZC01. Next base: position 12,598 of record CAIXZC010000128.1, on the reverse strand, counting down.
GTGGCGACACCGTCACCGCCGTCACCAAGAGCGCCAAGATGGAGACCGGGCTGGTGGTCCAGGTGCCCCTCTTCGTGGCCCAGGACGAGACCATCCGGGTGGACACCCGGGACGGCCGGTACATCGAACGCGTCAAGAAGTAGCCCCCCTCATGCTCAAGGCCCAGGAAGAGTACCGGCGCCTGTTGACCTCCCTGGAGACGGGAGAGCCCCGGTCGCTGTACGTGCTTGCGGGCGAAGAGACCCTGCACCTCAAGAAGGCCGCCAAGAAGCTGGAAGAACTGCTTAGCAGCGGCGGCGACCGGCGCATGAACGTGGACCACGTGGATGGCGAGTCCAGCAACCCCCACGCCTGGATCGCGGCGGCCTCCACGGCCACGCTGCTGGGGGGCAAGCGCCTGGTGATGGTGGCCAACGCGGACCGCTGGCTGGCCGCCGGCGAGGCCAAGAACGACGCCACCGAGGCCCTGACCGCCTACGCCGGGCGCAAGAACGGTCGGGGGGCGGTGGTGCTGCTGGCCAAGTCCCTGGACCGACGCCTCAAGGTGGTCAAGGCCATGGATGAGGCGGGGGCCATCTTCTACTTTGAGGGGCTGCGGGGAGAGGACGAGGTCCGCGAATGGATGAACGCCGCCCTGGCCCACCAGGGGCTGCGGGTGGAGGAGGGGGTGGCGGACTACCTGGCCTCCTGCTTTGGCAATGACCTGGAGAGCGCCTCCGAGGAGATCCGCCGCCTCCGGGCCTACTTGGGGGACGAGGTGCGCCTGCTGGAACTGGGCGAGGTCCAGGGCGTGGTGGTGCCCACCCGGCAGTACAGCGTCTTTGAGTTCACCGACGCGCTGGGGGACTGCAACGCCGCCCGGGCCTTGAAGATCCTGGACCGGCTGTTTGACGGGGGCATCAAGCAGGAGGGCCGCAAGGTGGACGCCTCCGCCCTGCCCCTGAACCTCATGGCCCTCATCCACCGCCAGCTCAAGCAGTTCGTGCTGGCCCGTAGCTGTGACCCGGCCAAGCTGGCCTTCGAGCTCAAGCTGCCGCCCTTCGTGGCCAAGAAGATCCAGGCCAAGGCCCTGCGCATGAGCGCGGAGCAGTTGGAGCACCTGTTGGATCTGTGTGTGAAGACGGACGTGGCCCTGAAGTCCACCAATATGCCGCCCCAGTACCTGATGGAGCGCCTGGTCTTTGACGCCTGTATCAGGCCCTGAGGGCCCGCAGCACCCGGTCTATTCCCCCCACATCTTTCAGAATCTCCGTGGTGCCGAAGCCCGCCGCCGAGGCCAGCGCCAGGATGGCCTGGCTTTGCTCGGGGCCGCTGTATTCCATGACGAAGAGGCCACCGGGGCGCAGGGCCTGGGCCGCCTGGGGGATGAGGCGCCGGATGACGTCCAGGCCGTCGGCGCCGGAGGTCACCGAGATGCGAGGCTCGAAGTCCCGGATGTCGGGGGGCAGCGCGGCCCAGTCGCCGTCGGGCACGTAGGGGGGGTTGGCGGTGATAAGGTCAAAGGGCTGTTTTTTCAGGGGCAGCACGGGGGTCAGCCCGTCCCCCAGACGCAGATCACAGCGCTTGTCCAGGCCCAGCTCGGCGCGGTTCTCCCGGGCCGCGGCCAGGGCCTCGGGGGAGAGGTCCGTCCCCACCCCCACCCACTTCTCGCGCTCCGCCAGCAGGCTCAGCAGCACGCAGCCCGAGCCCGTGCACGCGTCCGCCAGCAGCAGCTCCTGGTCCGGGTCCCCGAAGGCCAGGGCCTGCTCCACCAGCATCTCGCTTTCGGGGCGGGGCACCATGACGCGGCGGTCCACCTTGAAGCGGTGGTTCCAGAACTCCCGGCGGCCCGTCAGGTAGGCGATGGGCTCGCCCAGGCGGCGGCGGCGCACCAGCTCCTTGAAGGCGTCCAGCTCGGCGCGGTCCATGGGCCGGTCGTGCATGGTGTACAGCTCTATGCGGGACAGCCCCAGGGAGTGGGCCAGCAGCATCTCGGCCTCCAGGCGGGGGCTGTCAAAGCTGCGCTCGGCCAGATGGCCGGCGGTCCAACGCAGCACCTCCATGAGACTCCAGGTCTTGGGCTCCATCACTTCTCCCCATCGGGTTTGCGGTAGTCCGCCGGGTTGATCGCGTACTCCTTGCACTTGGCCCGCAGGGTGTTGCGGTGCAGGCCCAGCAGGGCCGCCGTCTTGTTGGCGTGGCCGTGGCAGTGCTCCAGGCCACCCGTGATGAGGGCCCGCTCCACGTGCTCCATGACCATGGCCATAAGCTGCAACTGCCCGCCCCCGGCCTTCTTCAGCAGGGTGTCCAGCCGAAACCGGATGAGCTGATCCAGGGGGATGCCCTGCAAAAGGTTCTCCACCTCCGGGCCCAGGGCCACCCGGGCCTTGTCGCCGCTTCTGGTCATGGCAGCACCTCCACCTTCCCGTCCAGGAAGAAGTCCCGACAGGCCTGCAACTGGGCCTCGGGGTCGTTCAGGCGCACCACCCAGCGCCGGAACAGATTGGCGTCCCGCAGGCCCTTGGAGTAGCACAGGATGTGTCCGCGCATCCGGCCCACCGTGGCGGAGCGGCCCATGAGGGGCAGGGCCAGGGCCTGCTGCAGGGCGATGGCGTCCACGATCTCCTGGGGGGTCACGGGGGGCAGCGGGGGGCGGCCCAGCAGGGCGGCCTCGGACTCGCGGAAGATCCAGGGCGCGCCAAAGGAGCCCCGGCCAATCATCACCTGCCGGCAGCCCGTCTGGGTCTTCATGCGCAGGGCGTCCTCGGCGGACAGGATGTCGCCGTTCCCCACCACCGGAATATCCATGGCCTCCACCAGCTTGGTGATGGCGTCCCAGTCGGCCTTGCCCGTGTAGCCCTGCTCCCGGGTGCGGGGGTGGAGGACCAGGAAGTCCGCGCCGGCCTCCCGCACCAGGCGGCCCAGCTCCAGGTAGTTGAGGGTGCTGGCGCTCCAGCCCGTGCGCATCTTGACGCTGAGGGGCAGGCTGGTGGCCTTGCGCACCCGGGCGACCAGCGCCGCGGCCAGGGGCGGGTCCTTCATGAGGGCGGCCCCCCGGTCACCCTTGACCACCTTGCGGGCGGGGCAGCCCATGTTGATGTTGATGCCAAAGAAGCCCAGGTCGGAGACCAGCCTGGCGGCCTCCTCCATGACGTCCGGCTCGGAGGAGGCAAGCTGCACCACCAGGGGCGCCTCGGAGGCCCGGTATTCCAGCATGCGCCAGGAGCCGCCGGAGCCGCACAGCAGGCCCTCGGCGCTGACCATCTCGGTGAACATGACCCCGGCCCCGAAGTGCTTGCAGATCTGCCGAAAGGGGGAGTCCGTGATGCCGCACAGGGGCGCCAGCATGGGGGCGTCGCCGAACAGCGGATCCCGGGCGGAGGCCTGGGTGGGCATGGGACTGCGCTGGCTGGTGATCATTTGGTCTCCGGGGCATCGAGGCGCAGGACCAGGGCATCCTCGCCATCGCTGTAATAGCGCGACCGCTGGCCAATCTCATAAAAGCCCATGGACCGGTAAAGGCCCTGGGCCGGGGCATTGGACACCCGCACCTCCAGAAAGACGCTTTGGACCCGCCCCCCGAAGTCATTGGTCTTCAGGTACTGCTCCATGAGGGCCCGCCCCAGGCCCTGGCGCTGGCACCGGGGCTTGACCCCCAGGTCCGCCACCTGCAGCTCGTCCGCCACCTGATAACCCAGCACGAAGCCCAGCACCTCCCGCTGCTCCACCGCCACCAGGGCCCGGAACACGGGGCTGAGCATCATCTCTGCCAGCATGGCGAAGTCCCAGGGGTCCGAGAAGCACACCCGCTCCACCGCCAACACGCCACTGATGTCCATCGCTGAAAGAGGCCGGATCTCCATGCCTTGGTCCTCCTTGGTCCGGGCCGAAGGAAGTCTATCCCATTGTCGCCGCGGGTAAACAAAGAAAGGCCGCGGGCGCCAACCAAAAATGTTGCCGCAGCCCACCTTCGCCCTTATTATCCGCGCCGAGGTGGTGTAACAGACATGAATGGATCAACAAAACTGAACTTCGACCAGCTGACCTGGTGGGGGATCATCGCCATATTGATTTTCGTGCCCCTGGCCCTGGGGACGGTGCATCACAGCAGCCGGGCCATCTTCTTCCTGCTCACCGGGGCCACCAGCCTGTTCATGGCCGGGGCCTTCAACAAGTCCGGAGCGCGGGTCTACGTGGATGGCTTCGTGCTGTGGATGTTCGCCGCCATGGGTGTGCTGGCCTGGCAGTTGCTGCCCCTGGGTGAGGCCCGCCTGGCGGAGCTGTCCCCCATGACCCTGAGCATCCACAAGATGGCGGCGGCCTTCGGGGGCGGCGCTCCCAACACCACCATCACCCTGGATCGCCCCGAGACCCTGATGAGCTTTGGCCACGCCGCGGCCTACACACTGTTCTACATCGTCGTCTTCAACTTCGCCCTGCGGCAGTCCAACGCCAAGCGCATCGCCGGCCTCCTGGCGGGCCTGGGCATCCTGGCGGGCGCCGTGGGGGTGCTGCACCTGGTGACCAGCGCCGACCAACTCCTGTGGTTCTACACCCCCGAGGACGGCAAGACGCCCGAGGGCTTCTTCACCTTCCTGGTGAACTCCAACAACGCCGCCGCCCTCTTCAATCTTTCGGCCTTCATCTTCCTGGGGCTTGGCCGCACCGCCGTGTCCGCCCGGGGGCGCCTCAGCCACACGTTCCTGTTCGTCCTGGCCGCCGCGGGTACCTGCGCCACCCTCTCCAGGGGCGGCATCCTGGCCCTGCTGGTGACCATGGTCATCTATCACATTGGTGGCTCCATGTCCCCGGCGGTGGAGGGCGAGAACACCCAGTTCACCTCCGGCACCTTCATCCTGGGCCTGCTGCTGGTGGGCGCCATGACGGTGCTGTTCGTCTTTGGCCTGGACGCGGTGACCCATGCCCTGACCCGCAACCAGTTCTTCACCGACTGGATGGAGGACCAGAAGCTGCTGTCCTGGAAGGATGCCCTGGCCATGGGCCATGACTTCCACTCCGCCGGGGTGGGACGGGGGGCCTTTGCGCAGGTCTTCCCGGTCTACAACTCGGTGAACCCGGCCATGCAGTATCTTGGGGTTGAGAACGGCGCCCTGCAGATGCTGGTGGACTTCGGTAGTCAGGTGGGCTTCCTGCTGCTGGCGGGCATGGTCCTGCTGGTGCTGCGCAGGGTCATCTGGGGCCTGGGCCAGACCCTGGGCATCGGCTTGGCCTGCGGCGTCCTGGCGGTGGGCCTCCAGAACCTGGTGGACTTCAGCCTGGCCATCCCGGGCGTGGCCGTCCCCACCCTGGCCGCCATCGCCACCATCTCGGGGCTCTGGCGCCAGAAGAACCGCCGCAAGGTCCTGGCCTACATGCGGGTGGGCTCCATCCGTTGGCTGTTCATTGCCATCCCGCTGGCCCTGCTGCCCCTGGTCATCAACAACTGGTACCGCACCCGCTCGGCGGAGAACGTAGAGCAGAAGCTGGAGCAGTTCGTGGCCGCGGCGCCCCTCCCGGAGGAGACCGGCAAGGACCTGCTGATCTATGCCCAGCGTGTGCTGCGTGAGCACCCGGCCTCCTTCCGCATTCCGCTGCTGGTGTCCGGCTACCTGCTGCGCTCGGGCGACCTGCCCCAGGCCTGGAAGTGGCTGAATCAGGCCTCCGGTCGCGCCCCCAGTTCGGACAAGGTCAACCTGGCCCGGGCCCTGCTGCTGAAGGCCGAGGGCCGCGTTCCCGAGGCGGTCACCGAGCTGCGCCTCTACCTGACCCGCTTCCCCACAGAGTCGGAGCGCGTCTTCACCACCATCCAGAGCTGGCGGCTTGACCCCAAGGAGGCGGTGGACACCCTGGGCGGCGAAGATCCCACCCGGGTGGTGGAGTACTTCCGCTGGCTGCGCGCCCGGGATCTGGACCGGCGGGCCGAGGCCGTCATGCTGCGCTCCATCCAGGTGTACGGGAAGCAGGAGGCCGTCCTGGCCGAGCTGGCCTCCCGATACGTGGACGACCGGCGGCTGGAGCTGGCCGAACAGCGCGCCACCGAACTCATGGGCCTGTACCCTGATGGCGCCTTCGGCTTCCTAATCCAGGCCCGGATCTGCGCCCTGCGCGGCAAGCTGGAGGACTCCCTGGCCATGTACGACGAGGCCCGGGTTCGCATGGAGAACAACGTCGCCGCCTCCCTGGAGATGATGACGGTGCTGGTCCTCTCCCGACAGTGGGATCGCTTCGAGGCCCTGGCCACTGACGTGGGTCGTTCGGTCCACACCGAGCCCTCCTTCAAGGCCCGGTTCCACATGATCCTGGCCAGCCGTGAGATGGTCCGCAAGAAGCCCTACGCGGCCCTGGCAGAGCTGGAAAAGGCCGAGATGGCCACCCCCCTGTCCAGCGAGATCGCCATCAGCAAGGCCAATGTCTTCCTGAGCATCAAGGAGACGGACCGCGCCGCCGCCGAGTTCCGCAAGGCCCTCAAGATCGACCCCGAGAACAACTCCGCCTCCATCGGGCTCTCCGCCCTGGAGTACGTAGACACCACCAAGTAGCACCCCAGGGCGGCCTGCCAAGCCGCCTGAAGAGCCAAGTCAAATCAGAAGCAAGTAATGTGGGGGGACGCGGGGGAGATCAGATCCGCGAGAGCAGATCCTTGGGGTCGCCGGCGGCTTCCAGGTCGTCCAGGATGGAGCGTTCCATCATGGCCAGCTTCACGCGGAGCTCCTCGTTGCCCTCTCCCCGGAAAGCCAGGGGGGCCTGGGGGGTCAGGGTCACACCGAACTGCATGCGCATCACCAGCTCCTCCTCGAGGGAGAAAACGCCCTTGGCGATGCCCTGCTCCACATCCTGTCTGGTCACGACCCGCTGTTTGGTTTCAGTTCTGGTCGTTGAATTACTCATGGTACACCTCCGCTACTAGGCCTTGCGGGCAGCGCCAATATAGCGCCACCGACCCCCCACGGCAAATTATTGCTGCGGACCCTCGTCAGCCCCAGGGTCCTTGCGCTTCAGCAGGTACTCCAGGGACTTGCGGTGGATGCCCGCCTGCCTCGCCGCGGCGCTGATGTTTCCCCCATTGGCCTGGAGCAGCCCCTGCCAGTAGGAGGCGTCGAACACGGCCAGCAGCCTGGCCTTGGCGTCCTTGTAGGGCAGGTAGGCACCGTCCGGCCCCTGGACGAAGCAGTCCAGTCCGGCCAGGGTGCGGGGGGCCGCGGTCTCATCCCGATCGTCAGGCCCCAGGACCAGCTCCCGTTCAACGGCGTTGCGCAGCTCCCGCACGTTGCCGGGCCAGTCCAGGCGCTTCCACTCCTCCAGGCGCTGCTGGCTGATGGTCCCACCCCCGAAGCTGCCCCCCAGGGCGTCCATGAAGCGCTCCACCAGCAGGGGGATGTCCTCGGGGCGCTCCCGCAGGCTGGGCAGGCGCAGGCCCACCACGGCCAGCCGGAAGTACAGGTCCTCCCGGAAGCGGCCCGCGGCCACCTCGGCCTTCAGATCCCGGTTGGTGGCGGCGATGATCCGGGCGTCCGAGGTCTTCCAGGTCTCCGAGCCCAGGGGCTGGTACTGCCCCCGATCCAGGGCCCGCAGCAGCTTGCTTTGCAGGGCCAGGGGCAGCTCTCCCACCTCGTCCACGAAGAGGGTGCCGCCGTCGGCCCGCTCCAGGGCCCCCACCAGATTGTCCGTGGCCCCCGTGAAGGCACCCTTCCGGTGGCCGAAGATCTGGCTCTCCAGGAGGTTCTCGGGGATGGCCCCGCAGTCCAGCACCACGAAGGGCCCCCCCGCACGCCGGGATTGGGCGTGGAGGGTCTCGGCGGCCAGCTCCTTGCCCGTGCCGCTCTCGCCCTCCAGCAGCACCGTGACGTTGCTCTCTCCCAGGCGGGAAAGGCGCGCGAAGAGGCGCCGCATGGGCAGGCTCTGGCCCACCATTTCCCCCAGCGCCCCCTTCACCGTCACCTCTTCGTCCAGCTCTTCGCGCGTGAGCCTGAACCGCAGCCCCACGTTCCCCGCGAAGATGCGGCAGTTGTCCGGCAGGAAGGCCTCCGTCACCCGCAGGTCCCCGAGGCGCAGGCCGTTCTTGCTGCCCAGGTCCAGGATGCGATAGCCCCGGGGGTCCAGCTCCAGGCGGAAGTGCTGCTTGGAGACCGTGGGGTCGTCCAGGACCAGGTCGTTGCCCGGGGCGCTGCCCACCCGCAGCACCAGCCCGTCCATCAGGCGAAGCTGGCCCTTGGAGGCGCCACTGGTGACCTCCAGGGAGGCCCGGCGCCCGCGGATGTGTTCCAGGGGGGAGGGGATGGCGATGGTCTGGGTGGGTAGCTTACTCAACGGTCACCGTCAGCCCCTTCTCCTGGTCCGCCTCCACCAGGACGCGTTGCTCCACGAAGCGCCCCTCGGGGGCCTCCACGCGCAGGAGATGTTCACCGGGCGTGGTGGTCACGGCGATGATGTTCAGCTCGGGGCTGGTCTCCAGGGGCTGGCCATCCAGCAGGACCTTGGCGTCGGAAGGGAAGTAGCGAAGCTTCAGGGCCCCCGTGGCCAGGGCCTTGAGGGACTTGTGCAGCTTGCGGGGGGCGGGGTAGGTCAGCTCAAAGGTCTGGGCCTCAAAGCCCGGCGCCTCAAGTTGAACCTGGACGGACTGGCCCGCCTCCAGCCTGACCAGGGCCTCCCCTGCGCCAAGCCGCTGTCCATCCGCGAGGATGAGGGCCCGGCGGGGCACCACGGTGAGCTTGGTGACGGAGTACTCGGTGGCCACCCCTTGGGCGGGGGTGGGGGCGGCGTCGGGGGCTGCGCCTGGGGCGACCTCGGGGACGACGTCGGGGGCGGCGTCAGAGGTGGCGTCGGGGACGGCCTCGGGGATGGGCTCGGCGGGGGCCGGGGTGGACGGGGGGGCCTCCGAAGGGGGCACCGGGGCGGGGGCCGGGGGCGGCGTCGGGACCACCGGTGAGGCCGGGATGGCCGGGGCAGAAGGCCGGGGCTGGGCTGGGGCTGGGGCAGGTTGTAGCCCTGGGGGCTGGCCCGCTCCCTTGCGGTCGGGGTTCGGATGGGGGATTGCCAGGGCGGCCGGGGCGACCTTCGAACCGTGCCAGTCCAGGACCAGCTTGAGGGTCAGGGCGGACCCACCCAGGAGCAACAGGATTAGCAGCAGGCCCAGGGCCCAGAAGGCGGGCCGGGGGCGGGCGCGGAAGACCACGCTTTCGGTGTGGCGACCGGGGCCGGGGAGGGGCTCCTCGGGGGGCGGCGTCTGGGCCAGGCAGTCCCCCACGAGGCGGGCCAACTGGGAGCTGGCGGCGCCGGCGCCGTGGCGGGTGGCCAGGGTCTCCAGGGCCAGCACCAGGCGGGAGGCGGCCTCCGGGCGGCGGGTGGGGTCCAGCTCCAGGCAGGCCTCCACCAGGGCGCTCAGTTCGGGGTCCAGGGAGGGCTGAAGCTGGGCCAGGGGCTTGTGCCGCACCTGCCGGATGTTCTCCAGGGTGCGCAGCGTGGTGTCGCCATCGAAGGGGCGCCCCGAGGACAGCAATTCGTAGGCCAGGACGCCAAAGGAGAAGAGGTCGCTGCGGGCGTCGGGGGCCCGGCCTTCAACCTGCTCCGGGGAGATGTAGGGCAGCTTGCCCCGGAGGTGCCCCGCGGCGGTGCGCAGGCTCTCCTCGTCCTCCCAGCGGGCGATGCCGAAGTCCGCCAGCTTGACCTCGCCATGACGCGAGATGAGCACGTTGGCGGGGCTGATGTCCCGGTGCACCACCCCCAGGGGGCGGCCCTCCCGGTCACACAGGGAGTGGGCATAGTCCAGGGCCCGGGCCACGGACAGCAGGATCTGGATGGCAGGGGCCAGGGGGAAGGGCTGGCCGGACCGGGATAGCTGCTCTTCCAGTTGGCGCAGGTCGCAGCCGTCCACGTGCTCCATGGACAGGTAGTACTCCCCGTCCCACTGGCCCAGTTCCAGCACCTGCACGATGTTGCTGTGGTTCATGAGGGCCACGATGCGGCCCTCCCGGATGAGGCGCGCGACGAACTCCGCGTCCCGGGAGTGCTGGGGCAGGATGCGCTTGAGGACGACCTGTTTTTCGAAGCCCGCCTCACCCCGCATCAGCGCCAGATGGACCTCCGCCATGCCGCCCGAGCCCAGCTTGCGCAGCAGGCGATAGCGGCCCGAGGGGTCCATGGTGGCGGTCTTGGGGTCCTGTGGTGGCAAGCGCCAATCCTCCCGTGATCGGGGCGAGAATATAGCACCCGCCTGCGCGTCCGGGCAAGACAAAGCATGAGGCCCCGGAGGGCTCAGTCAACCTTGGGGATGCACTCTTCGGTGTGGGGCTGGCAGACCTTCACGTTGTCGTTGGGGACGATGGGGGTGATGGTCTCGTCGTAGAAGGGCGTGCGCTCCTCGGCCTCCAGGTGGCCCTGGAAGTAGTAGGCGTCCATGGTCTGGTCGCTGTCCAGGTCCCAGTCGGGGCAGATGTGGACCAGGTTCATGAACCAGTGGAAGTTCACCACCCCGAGGGTCAGCAGCGTGGCGCACATGCCCTCCGCCTGGGTCTCCCGGATGCCGCCGGAGAGCTGGCAGTCCTCGATGGCCGTGCCGTCCGCGGAGAAGATGCCAAAGCCCGTGATGCCCTCCACGTGGAAGGGCTTGTTCACGGTGGGGTCGTGGATGTCGAAGGACACCTCGCCCTGGATGTCGAAGCGCGCCCCCGTCAGCTTGGCCGTGAAGGTCACGGGCTCCAGGGCGGGCATCATCTTCACCAGAGTGTAGACGCCGTCCGCCTCGGTGGCCTCGGAGACGCCGGTGGTGAAGGCCGCCGTGATGGTGCCGGCCACGGGGTCGTGCTCCTGGACCATGAACAGCAAGGTCAGCTTGTACTCGTCGATGGCCTTGGCCCAGACCTTGTTCAGCTCCTTGGTGGGGGCCGTGGCCTCCAGCAGGGTGATGCGGTAGATGCGCCCCGTCAGGTCCGCGGTGAGGGCCTGGGCGTCCCCGCCCTCGGTCTCCTGGGCCAGCAGGTCCTGGCCGCCCGTGTTGTCGCCATCGTCACCACCGCCACAGGCCCCCAGCAACGCCAGCACTCCAAGCATGATCCACAGACGCATGTTGTCCTCCCGATTTTGGTCCGCGCAGTCTAGCCCGGACCCCGGCCCGGCGCAATGGGGCCATGACGCAGTGCGGCATTGGGGGAAATTTGCCAGGGGCCCCACCCCTGTTACCTTGTCCTGGGGGATTCGAGTCAGCAAGTTTACCGGTGAGGGGCTCAAGGGCCCTGGGAGGTGTGCTGTGCTGGCGATCTTTGTGGGTTCCCTGCTGCTTGCCGGTGGTGTCCTCCTGGCCGATCCCGTGGCCGGTCTTGACCAAAGCCCCCGCTGCCTCGTGCTTGGCCTGCTTCATGGCACCGTCCCCCGGGCCGCCGGGGACTGCCCCTTCAGCGACACCGAGCTTGGCCTCCACACCCTGGGCAGCGCCCAGTCCAACTACTCCTGGTGGAACCGCCCCCGGTCCAACAACCTGGAGCGCGCCGCCACCCTGCTGGATGGCCTGGTGCTGGCCCCCGGCGCCGAGCTGTCCTTCAACACCGTCATCGGTGAGCGCAGCCGTAGCCGGGGCTTCAAGCGCGCCAAGATCATCTCCCCCGAGGGCTACACCGAGGGCATCGGCGGGGGCGTCTGTCAGGCCGCCTCCATGCTGCACGCCGCGGCCCTCTATGCGGGCCTCAAGGTGGTTGAGCGCCACCCCCACCGCTTCCGCGTGAAGTACGTGGCCCCGGGCCTGGACGCCACGGTGGACTTTGGCCGCAAGGACCTGCGCCTGGTCAACCCCTATCCCTTCCCCGTGCGGGTGGGCACCGCCAGCAACGGCAAGGGCGGTCTGTACTTCACCATCACCGGCCCCTACCGCCTGCAGGAGACCCTGTACCGCTACCGCATCATTGAGTCGCTGCCCAGCGACAAGGTGCGCTTCCTGCGGGCCCACCACAGCGACCCCCTGGAGTTCTACGGCCGCCCCTCCCTGCACATCCAGCGGGAGTTCAACCGGCTGTGGTCCTTCGGCGGCCGCACGGAGCACCGCTTCATCGGCAAGGACAAGTACGAGGCCAGCCCCTGGCAGCTTCGCCGTCCGGACATCGAGCCCCGCACGCTGACGGGCCTCTCCCAGCCCCAGATCCAGAAGCTGCTGGAGGGCACCTCCTATCGCGTGGAAGATGCGGCCTTCCCGGACGTGGCCAAGGAGGAGCGTCGCTGGCTGCCCCCCAAGGCCCCGGCACCCGCCGCCCTGGCCACCTTCGCCCCCCTCACCCCCAAGAAGCTGCCCTGTACGGATCTGGTGGCCTGCAGGTAAACTTTTCGCTTTTCGCTTGCACAAACGACCCACGCTACCGCTGGAGCGGGCGCGCCATGGACGATGGACATCATGGACGCCGGGCCCGATGGACGATGGACATCATGGACATCATGGACGGGATGGGGCGCGCAAAGACAATGGACCGGCAGCGCCGCGCCGCTACCGCGGCGCTGGCTGCCATGGACAGGGGCAAGAAGAACGGACAGCTGGCACCCGACGAATCACCCCCCTCTGGTTCCTTCCCCCCCCGGGGGAAGGTGGCGCGCAGCGCCGGATGAGGGGTGTCGTGGCTACCGCCGGCATCGGGCACGCTTG
>CAIXZC010000127.1 GCA_903923815.1 uncultured Myxococcales bacterium | reverse complement strand
CCTTGGTCTGGTTGGGTTTGGGCTGCTGGTGGCCCTGGGTGGCTGCGGCGAGGACGAGTCTGGGGCCGCCTGGATCTGCCCCCAAGAGCTTCCCACCAATGCCAGCCCGCCGGAACTCCTTGCCGGGTTCAAGCTGTGCCCGGGCTGCGTCTTCACCGACGAGGTGGGCATGTTCCTTGGCGAGTTCGGCGAACAGCGCGGAGCCTTCCTGTATTCGGACGGGACCCTGGTGTACTGGTACAACGAACGCCAGGATGGGGCCGGTCCTCCCCGCCTCCTCACCACCCAGGTGGAGGCCAAGAGTTGGTGCGAGGTGCAGGCCCTCTTTGACGGCGCGGGCTTCCTGCAGGAGGCGGCCTCCCAGGAGTACCTGTCGGTTTCCAATGCCACGGACCTGGGCGATACGGTGGTCTACCTCAAGGGGCAGGGGGCCGGGGCGAACGTTGCCATTTATGGAGACCTCTTCGATGAATCTCTCCTCAAGCCCGACTACCAGGCTGTGGCCCCCAACGCCATCGCCCTGGCCCAGGGCCTGAACGCCCTCGGTAGGGCCGACGGGCAGCCCTACGTGGCCACGCAGCTTTCCTTGTTTGCCCAGGCGGACGGCCAGGAGGGTTGGTGGAGCCCCTGTGCCGAGGGCGCCCCCGCCTGGACCTTCGAGGCCCTCCCCCTGGCCCCCTTCGCCCAGGATTACCCGTACTTGGCCCCGCCCATCTTGACCCTCAGCGTCCAGCAGACCCTGGACCTGAGGGCCTGGTTGGAGGCCAGCGGCGCCCTGGCTGAGGGGCAGGGTTTCTGTGTCAAGGAAGGTGCCCAACTCTTCTACCTCTTCTGGCTGGACCTGCTGCCCGGTGGCTACCAGGCTGTCCCCCTGCCCGCCTGTCGGGCAGAGCAGCAGTGCTGAGGCTGCCCCCCCCGCCCCCCACATTCCTGAATAACAATGCGCCCTTGACAGCCCTTGGGGCGCGGGACTATACCCCGGGTTTTGGTCCGCTCCCGGTGGGAGCGCGGGGGTCGGGAAGATGCAGCGCCAGTCACGGTTTCGCAGGAAGCTGATTTCCATCAGGGACAACCTTTCGTTCTCGCGCAAGGTCGAGGCCCTGGTGAACATGCTGAACCAGGAGATTGACTCCCCCGAGCGCGTCCCCACCGTGGCCCCCAGCAACCCCTCCGGCTTCGTGCGCGAGGTCAGCAAGCGGCGCCTCAACATGGCCCAGGCCTACCTGACCCTGGTGGGCATCCCGGGCGTGGAGAACTGGGAGCGCCGGCTGCAGGCCCTGCAGTTGGTGACCTGGTCCGCCTGGAACGCCAAGACCCTCTCCATGCCGGTGAACACGGCCCGGGTGCAGGTGCAGCTCATGAAGGAGTGCATCCAGGCCCGGGGTCGCCGCCGCCGCCAGTTGGAGCTGATGTCCGACTTCTCGGTGGCCTCCTATGGCTCCGAGCCCGTCATCCGGCGCCTGCTGCGGGAGCACGGCCTCATCGAGGTCCCCGAGGACGGCCGCAACCTGGCCGAGCTGAACCTGGCCTTTGACGACCATGTGCATGACTCCCTGTCCCAGGGGCGCAAGACCCCCTGCCAGCTGCTGCTGGACGCCTTCATCAAGGGCATGGGGCGGGTGTGCCTGGCCTACTACGACCTGTCCGACCCCCGGGTGTTCCAAGAGGCCCTGGAGGCGGGGCGGCTGCTGGGCATCGAGGTGGAGGTGGGGGTGGAGTTCAGCGTGGGCCCCAAGGGGAACCGGGTCCACTACATGCTGGTCATGCCCACCATGGGCAGCTCGGACCAGGCTTTGGCCTTCCTGGCCAGCCACAAGCAGCGCCTGGCGCCCTTCGCGGAGGGCCTGAAGCTCAACGGCACGCGCCGGCGGGATGTGCTGAGCGGTCTGCTGGAGGCCTTCAACCGGGACCACCTGCAGGCCATCAACGCGCGCTTTCGGGACCTGCCCTACCTGCAACTGGAGCCCCTCACCTGGGACGACGTGACCCGGGCCATCCACGGCGGTCAGGCCTCCCAGATTCATCTTGCCCAGGTGCTGGCGGACAAGCTGGCCCCCATCCTCCACAAGCGCGTGCTGTACCTGCGCAACCAGCACGAACATGCCCTCCACGGGCTGCGCACGGGGCGGGTCAGCTCCTGGGAGGTGGAGAAGCTGCGGCAGGACTGCGAGCACGCCCTGGAGGAGTACCGCAACTGCCTGCCCCACCAGCTCTACCAGCGCTACGTGGTGGCCAGCTCTCTGGACTACGACTCGGCCTTTGGGGGCCTGGAGGATCTGGCCACTGCGCTGGCGGACTTCGAGGGCCGGCTGGTGCTCATCCACCCGTTGTCCCAGGGCTGCCGCAAGGCCATCCAGGCCCTGCTGGCCCACCACACGCTGATCAGCAGCGTGGAGGTCTTCAACATGTCCGACTCCCAGGCCCGGGACCCCGCGGACCTGGTGCGGCTGGCGGACCTGGTGACCCGCCTCAACGAGGGGGACCAGGACCGGGCGGCGGCCTTGCTGGAGTCCTGGGGCCTGCACGACGAGGCCTCCTCCCCGCTGTTGGTGGCGGCCTGCCTGCACTACCGGGCCCAGCCCCTGCTGCCCCGCTGCGGCAGCGATTACGTGGGGCGCAATCCCTGGCTGCCGGGCATGGGCTTTGCCTTCGCGTCCAGGCTGGGTGCTCGAAGCCGCAAGCTGCTGCTGGCCAAGCACTGCCGCACCATCCCTCACAGCATCGGCGTGGCCCTGGCCCGCTGGAACCGCCAGCATCAACCCCTGGACCCCGCCGACCCCACCCAGCCCCACCAGGAAGACACCATCTTCGCCATCTCCCAGCCCCAGTCTGTGGAGCCCAATCTGGTGGGGGACGAGAACCTGGAGACCTTCGGCTCCCTCAGGGACGCCTGGCGCTACCTGCACCCCGCGGTGAAGTCCGCCGTCAAGATCCTCGTCGGCTTCATGCCGGCCCTGTACGTGGTCGGCCCCTGGTACGCCATGCTGTGGCTGGGCATCACGGGCTTTCGCAACATGATGGCGGACCTCATCTCCGCGGGCGGCCTCCATGTGCGTAGCTGGCGCCTGCAGGTGGTGGACCTGGACAACCTCTCCACCAGCATGTTCTGGACCGGCTTCTCGGTGCCCATCCTGGCCAGCGCCAAGTACGGCTTCGATCACGGCTGGGCGGCCCTCTTTGCCACCCAGGCGGGCTTCTTCTTCACCCTCACCAAGTTCTGGTGCATCGCCTTCGCCAATGGCCTGTACATCAGCACCCACAACCGCCTGCGGGGCTTCCAGCCGCGGGTCATCAAGGCCAACTTCTTCCGCACCGTGCTGTCCTGGCCCCTGGCCACGGCGGGCTCCCTGGGCCTGGACCTGCTGGCCATCCCCGCCATCGTCCAGTCCAAGATCTGGTCCGATGTGGTGGCGGGCCTCATCGAGGGCGGCAACAAGTTCTTCATGCGCCTGCGCCTGCGTCAGCGGGACCTGCTGGTGTCCATCCACCGCCTGCTGGACCCGGGCAGCCCCAGCCGCCCCCTGGACATGCTGGATCTGCTGTACGTCTGGGGCGTGAGGGACATGGGCCGAAGCTCCCTCAAGAAGATCCTCGCGGGGCGCTCCAAGGGGCTGGACACCCTGTCGGGCCTGCAGCGTTCGGCGGTGCCCCTGGACCCCCAGGAGGTCTGGCTGCGCCTCTCCGAGTTGTTCTCCGCGCCGGGGGCCATGGAGGCCATCACGGGGGCGGTCCTGCGCAGCTACTCGGGGCGCCGGGCCTTCGTCCTGACCTCCCTGGTGGCGGACCTGCACCAGCCCTTCCTGGACTGGCTGGAGCAGAACCGGCCCGCCCAACCTTCCCATGCCGGGCAGCCCCAGCCGAAGGCCTGATTTCCAAAAAATCCCCAAATTTTCCAAGCTCTCCAAGGGGCCCTATACTGCCCACGCACAAGTTTGCCCGAAAGGGGGACCATGAAGTCGCCAGTCCCGAGGTGCATATCTGATACGCGCGCGCTCGCGCTCGCTACCCACGCGTTGGGCCTGCTGGCCCTCCTGTGGATGTTGCCCCAGGAGCCGGCCCTGGCGGCCCGGGTGGGGCAGGCTTCGTCGTCCCTGCGGCGCAGCCCCAAGCTGGACTACCAGGTGCTGCGTTTCCAGGCCCTGCAGCGGGCCTTCACCATGGAGGACTTCGTGTACCGCACGGGCTCGGGGGCGGTGCTGACGGCCCCCGCCGCGGCCTTCACGCAGCTTCGGCAGCAGCAAGGCGCCTGGGTGGTGGGAGAGCTGCAACTGCTGGACCCGGTCCTGGACCTGTCGGCCCTGAAGCCGTCTACGCCTGGAAAGGGTGGGGGCGGCGGGGGCCCCAAGGTGGAGGCCCTGGTCCTGCACCGCTGGACCCTGCTGTTCCAGCGCGAGGCCGTGAAGGTCCAGGCCAGCGGTGAACTGGCCCGCTTCCAAAGGCCCGCGGGGGCCCCCTGGTCCCTCCGGCTGGACGATGCACTGGTGGTGTACAGCCTGGGCAAGAAGCTTGAAGCCAAGCTCCCTTCGGGGCTTCGGGGCGTGTCGCCGCGGCTGTCCATCCAGGCCTCCGGGAAGGACCAGGACCTCAGCCTTGCCAGCCTTCGGGCCAGCGGGCCCTTTGGCGCTTTCGAGTGTTCCGGAAAGGCCAGCCTTGGGGACCAGCCCCTGGGACAGGTGGCCTGCGCCTCCAAGACGCCCGTGCTGCTGGGGGACCTGAAGGTCTCCAAGGTCAGCCTTGGGGGCTTGGGCCTGCGGGGGGTGACGCTGGAGGTCACCGCCCAGGGGCCCCAGGTGCGTCTTGAGGGGCTGGACCTGGCCCGGGTGTCGGCCTTTGGCCGGGACCTGCTGGCGGAGGTCCGGGTGGATGCCACGGCGGCCAAGACCGGCGAGGCTTTGAAGATCAGCGACCTGTCCTTGGAGGCCCGGGGCCTGGCCCTGTCGCAGGGGCGGCTGGCGGTTTCCAAGGGGACCTTCGGGCTGCCCTCCTGGGAGGGGGCCCTGAAGCTGGACCGCTTGGACCCCGTGACCCTGGGCCTGCCGGGGCTGGAGTCCATTGAGTCCGTGACGGGCAGCACCTCCTTTGCCGGCGGGCTGCCCATGCCCTTGAACCTCAAGCTGCGGGACTGCAGCTTCGCGGTGCACCATGCGGGGGGCGACTCCCTGCTGACCTGCCCTGCCCGGGGCGCCACGGTGCCGGTGGATCGGGGCCCGAAGCTGGGGACGGAGGCAGGTGCCTCGACCTTACGTTGGGGTGACCTGACCTTGAACCTCTCACCCGGGGAGGCCGCCCAATGATGATGCGGGTCCTGGCAGTCAAGGGTGCGATCCTGGTTCTCAGGGTCGTGCTCGGTCTGCTGGACCTGTTGCAGCGCCACGCCGTGCGGCTGGTGCTGGGGGCCACGGTGCTGACGCTGCTGCTGCACTTCACGCTGAATGACCCGGGGCTGTCGTCCATGATCCTGCGCAAGGTCAGCGACATCCTCCCCGGGGGCATCGAGGCCAGCCGCATCGTGTGGGTGCCGCTGACTGACGAGATCACCATCCTGGACGTGGAGATCTACCGACCGGGGCACAACACCGTCATCGCCGCCAAGCGGGTGGATGCTTCGCTGCGGCTGGGGCGCCTGGTGGTGGGGGCTTTGCGTTCCTTCCTCCCCTTCGCCCCACCAATCCCACTGTTCTTCGACCGGGCAAGGGTGACCGATGCCCAGGTGACCTTGGAGTTCCGCGACCGGGGTCTGCTGCTGCCCGAGGCGTTCACCGAAATGGAACCCGACGAGGATGAGCCGGACGAGAAGGAATACGGCCAGGGGGGCGCTCCGGACCTGCGGATCCGCGGCATCGAGGTGATCAACGCCGAGGTGGTGCTGGACTTCTCCCAGGTGTGGGGGCTGCGGGCCAAGGGGGTGAGTCTGAGTGGCGCCTTCTACCTGAAGCGGGGCCAGCCCATCGTGGACGTGAAGGATATCTTCGTGGCGCGCCTGAGCTGGCTGGGGGAACTGGCGGCGCCGCCTCAGCTTGGGTTCCTGTTCCAGACCGTGAAGGGCGTGAGGGTGGCCTCGTACTACCTGAACACGGACAGCATGGAGATTGGGCGGGTTCGCGTCCCCATCCAGGAGGGCGAGCTGCAGGTGCGGGGGTCCATTGACGCGGGGGATCCGGCGGGGGTGCAGTTCTCGGCCATGGCGGAGATGGACATCACCGATGCGTCGCTGCTGGAGCAGTTGACGGGCGGGGAGGCCTCGGGCGTGTTCCAGGGGCGGGCCAACATCTCGGGGCACCTGGAAGACGTGGCCCTGGAGTTGGGCATCGCGGCGCCCTGGGTGTGGGGACGGGGGCTGCTGTTGGAGGAGGTGTCGGCGCTGCTGCGCTGGCAGGTTGGGGACCCGCTGCTGCTGAACCTGCCCCATGTGCAGGCCAACAGTGACCTGGGATTCGTCGAGGTGTTTGACCTGACGCTGGACCTGGACCAGGGGGTGAAGGCCGCCGGGCGGGTCTGCGTGGAGGACCTGGACGGTGTGGCCCTGGCGGAGACGCTGGGGCTGGAGTTGGGCCTGTGGGACGGCACCCGCTTCACCACCGAGCCCGTCGTGGGGGGCTGCGCCACGGGGCGCGTGACCCTGGACGAGGAGCTGCGGGTGGAGGCGGAGGGCAGCCTTCAGGGCTTCGATCAGAGCCCCCAGGCGCTGGCCTTCCTGGATAACGCGTTCTTCGCCCAGTTCAAGGGCGTGTATACGGCCGCAGGGATTACCCTGGACCAGTTGCAGGTGGTGTCCGGCGACGACTGGGCGGAGCTGAAGGGCCGTCTGGAGCCGGAGAACCTGCGGGTGAATGTGGCGGGGGACCTGTTCCTGGCGGGCCTGGGGCCGTTGGGGTTGCTGCCTCCGTCCCTGGGTCTGGACCAGGTGGAGCTGGCCGGCTTCCAAGTCTGTGGCACCACCGGTCAGCCCCAGTTTGCGGCGGAGATCTTTGCCGCCGGGCTGCGCCTGCCGGGGCTTACGCTGGATACGGCGCGGGCCCGGGTGGACCTGGCCCAGGGAAATCTGGCCGTGAAGGGACTGTGCCTGACAGGCGAGACCCTCAAGGGCTGCTTTGACTTCGCGGCCCCGGGGCTGCTGGATGGACTGGCGCTGTCAGCGGGCCCCTGGCCTTTGGACCTGCGGGCCCTGACGCCGGTGGACTTGGACCCCTGGGGCCTGGGGCTGCCGCTGGTTTCCGGTGGGCCCCTGTCCCTGGGCCGGCTGGAGGTTCGGGCCACGCTGTCGGACCGCTTCCCCTTTGTGCAGGGCCCCCTGGCCCTGGCCACGGAGCTGGACTGGCGGCTGTTCTCCCTGGGCCCCATGAGCATGGACCGTCTGGGTCTGACGCTGGAGACTCGCTGCGCCGACACCCTGGACGGGGGCTGCGACCTGGCCGCCTGGTTGCAGGCCGACGGCCTCCAGGTGGGCCCCGTCACCAGTCTGCGCACCATCCTGGCACTCCAGGTCCAGGGCCTCCGTCCCTTGGGGGCTTTGGCTGGAAACCGGGACACTGGGGTGTTCTTGACTGGGCGCACCAGCAAGGTCAACGTTGGGCCGCTGCCCCTGAAACGCAGTCGTTTTACCCTGGCCATGCCACCAGCGGCGGACGGCAGCTTCATGGCGGCCATTCGGATCACCACCCCGCTGCTGCTGGAGCTGTCCGGTGCCCTGGCCCGCGCCGACCTGTCGGGCCGTGCATCGGTGAAGTTTGCCAATCTGGAGCGCGGGTCCTTGCCGATGGTTTGGCAGAAGGGCAGTCAATTCAACCTCTTGGATGGCGCCGTGGTGGAGGGAGACCTGGATCTGGCGTGGCCCGCCCTGACTGATTTGCTGGGGACGGAGCCTGCCGCGGCCCTGTGGCTGGTGGACATCTCGGGCATGCTGCGGGCCAACAACCTGCTGGCCCTGCCCCAGCCCGTGAGTGCCGCCGAGGTCATGTTCTCGCTCAAGCGGCGCCAGGTGGAGGTGCGTTCGCTGCACGTTATCCTGGCGGACGGCCTGGGGGTGCTGGATGGCACGCTCTCTTTGAATCTCGCCTCCGGGGCCTTGAAGGGCAGTCTGGATACCTCCCTCATCCCCGTGCATCGTCTGGCCCCCGTGGCGCGCCTGGCGCCTCCAGCCAAACTTGAGTTGGGTATAAACACGAAGGTGTGGGGTACTCTGGCCTCACCAGAGGCCTCCGGGCGTCTGACCATCCGCCGGGCCCAGGCCGCGGGCATTGACCTTGGGGACGCCGACCTGGTGTTCCAGGGGGGGCTGGCGGGGGGGCTGGAGCTGCACTCCGAGACCTTCTTCCGCAAGCTGGAGCTTCAGCGTCTGATGCTGCGGTTTGCGGGGCTCCGTCCCTTGAGCGCCGAGGTGGACCTGGGCATCACCGACCTGGAGCCCTCGGACTTCGTGCGGGACCTCGCGCTGCCGGCTCTGGCGCGGCTCTCGGGGCAACTGCACGCGCTGGTCGCGCTGGACGGCTCCGTCCCTCCCCAGATCACCCTCACGGTCCCGGCCCAGGGCCTGGACGCCAGCAGCAGCGACCTGGAGGAGGACTTGTGGGTGCGTAACAGCAAACCCTTTGTCATTACCGGCGATGGAAGTTCTTTTGAGACCAAGTGCCTGACCCTGGACAGCCCCGTTGGCACGGTCGCGCTGTGGGGCAAGGTGGACCTGCAGCGAGGCTGGGAGGCCTTCCTGGGGGGCGAGTTTGAGTTGGAGAACTACTGGCTGCTGAACCCCTACCTGTCGCAAAGCCGGGTGGCCCTGGAGTTGGGCGGTGGGGCCACCTGCGGCAAGGCGGCCAAGGCGGTGAAGGTGACGGGGGCCCTGGCCAACCCCGAGGTGTCGGGGCGGCTGGTCATCAACCGTTCCATGGTCCAGCCCCGGCACTACCCCCAGGAGATCGACGTCAACTCCGGGGTGCTGCTGTTCTCGGGCACTCCGGTGAGCGGCAGCTTCCAGGTGGAGACCGCCGACCAGAAGCCCTTGAAGGGCGTGCTGGAGGAGGGCGACATCACGTTGGCCTTGAAGGCCCTCTTCAAGGACTTCCTGCCTGTCCACGTGGAGGCCCGGGCCACGGGCAGCAACCTGTTCCTCAAGCAGGCCAACCAGTTCCGCATGGTGTTGAACCCCGTGCTGGACCTGGTGCTGGACAACCCCCTGGACCCCCTGACCTCCAGCGGCACCTTGAAGGGCGAGCTGCATGTCACCGAGGGCGAGTACTATCGCAACTTCGACAAGCTGCTGGGCTCCTTCGCCAACGCCTTCTCCAGTCGCTCCCAGGAGCGTTACTCCAGGCCCCTGGAGGAGGTGTTGCCCTTCATGAAGAAGCTGCGCATGGACCTGGGCATCCACTTCACGGGGCTTCACGTGACCAGCCGCTTCCCCTTCGGCGAGACGGACATGGAGGTGTCTGCGTCCCTGCGCATCAAGGGCTCCCTGGCGGAGCCCGAGCTGTACGACCGCCTGTCCATCATCCCGGGTGGCGCCATCACCTACAAGGTCGTGCGGCGGGACTTCGAGATCGTGGCGGGCTACGCCGACTTCACCGGGGCCGCGGACCGCCCCGCCGTGGACATCAAGGCCCAGACCTACGTGCGCTACATCCCCTCGGAGGGTTACACGGGCAGCATCAGCGAGGATGAGCGGCGCTGGGGCAAGGACATCCTGATCAACATCCACGTATACGGGCAGTACCCGGAGCTGAGCTTTGAGCTGAGTTCGGAGAACTCGGAGTTTGATCAGGCGGACCTGCAGACGCTGCTGTTGCTGGGAATGACTCGGGCGGACCTGGAGAACCGGGTGGGGGCCACGGGGATGAGCATCAACATCCTGACGGACGACATGACGGACGCCCTGTCGGGGGTGCTGCTATCGGCGTTCGTGGATGACGTGTCCCTGGGCTTCACCCAGGAGGGCGGCATCAAGGCAGAGACGGTGACCAGGGTGGGGCGGGCCATAGAGCTTGACACCCGCGTGGAGCAGGACCAGACCACCAGTGAGTACTCGGCGGGGTTCCGGTTCATGCTGACCGATGACATCTTCCTGGAGGGCCGCATGAAGATGCGCCAGGAGGAACTGGAGACGTACAGAAACTACGAGGGACGGATCCGCTACCGGATCCCCCTGGAGTGAGGGCATTGTTTGACGCCAAACGACTGACGGCCCTGGCCGCACTGCTGCTTACGCTGACCTTCTGCGGGGAGGCCTTGGGGGCCGAGCCCTGCGGAGGGCTGCCGCTGTGGAAGGTGCAGCTGAAGGGGTGCCAGCGGGCCCAGTGTGGCGACAAGACCACGGCGGCGCGCCTGGTGGCTCTGCTGGGTCTGGAGCCGGGACAGCCGGTCAGTGCCCAGGCCCTGTCCCTGGGGGCTCAGCGGCTAAGGGATAGCGGGTATTTCGCCTCCGTGAAGGTCGCCGCTGCGGCAGCCCGGGGGCGCTGTCAGGTGACGGCTGCGGTGGTGCCCAACCGCTTCGTGGAGGAGATCTCCGTGGAGGGGCAGCGCTACTTCTTCCGCAAGGACCTGGAGAAGCGGCTGTTCATCAGGCCGGGGTCCGTGTTCAACCCCGCCGAGAAGGAATACATGGAGAAGCTGGTCCGCCAGCAGGAGGTGCTGGTCAGCTACATGGCCAAGCGTGGCTTCAACAAGGCCGCAGTCAAGCCCATGGTGATCCCCATCGGGCGGGACAAGGTGTCCATCGTCCTGCGGGTCAACGAGGGGCCCAGCCAGCGCATCAGTCGCTTCCAGGTGCACCTGTCCCAGAAGCAGGGCTCCAAGGGCTTTGCCTGTCCTGTGGTCAGCCCCCGGCAGCTTGTGGCGGTGGGAGACCCGGGCAGCGGCACGCCCTGGTCCAAGTCGGTGGAGCGGGACCTCAAGAAGAACCTCAAGCTGTACCTTCAGCAGTACGGCTTCATCTCTCCCTCGGTAAAGGTCGTGTTCGATCCGGAGGAGCGCTCCCTGGAGGTGTTTGTGCAGGTGAACCGCTGCTACTCCATCGTGGTCCAGGACCGCGCGGGGGAGGACCTGCTAGGTGAGTCCACGGAGAACTGGCGGACCATTCAGGACGAGGCGGTCTACGAGGTGCTGCCTTTCAGGGATTCGGGGGTCTTCGACCGCTCCGAGGCGGAGTTGGGCATCGAGGAGATCCTGGCCTGGTATCAGCAGCGGGGCTTCCTGTTCGCGCGAGTGGACATGGACTTCCTGGACCACCGCGAGCTCAACTCCCACTGGAGCGAGCCGCTATTGGGCATAGTGCGCTACCGGGTGACCACGGGTGACCCGGCGGAGATCCGCGCCCTGACCTTCCTGGGGAACCGCCAGATGCCCACGGCGACCCTGCAGGAGCAGATGCAGACCCGTCAGTACGACTTCTTCGATGAGGGCGGGTTCCTGATGGTGGACCAGTTCTTCGCCGACCTGGAGAAGGTCAGGCGCCACTACCGCAACAACGGCTACCCCTCCATGCGGTTCACCGGGGACGAAGCCTCGCAGCGACCGAGTTCCCGCAAGCCCGGCGGCGGGTCCGACGGGGTGTCCCTGGAGATTCAGCGCTTCCGGGACCGCACCCAGTACTCCTACGTCCTTGAGGACAAGGCCTTCCAGGTCAGCAAGAACGACTGGGAGAATCCGGTCTACATAGTCGTGGGCATCCACGAGGGACCACAGAGCGTATTCTCCTCGGCCGAGTTTTCTGGGGTGGAGGCCCTCGATCGCAGCGACCTTCCCGCGGAGCTTCGGCGAAGCTCTCCGTACAGCCCATTCCTCTTGCAAAAGGGCCTGGCAGGGCTCAAACGGACCTACGAAAACCTTGGCTACCGCAAGGTCGAGATCGAGGCCACCTGCTCTGAAGAGTCCATGGAAGGCGAATACCTGCCCTGCGCGCTTTTCCCGGCCGAGGCGCTGCGGGTCAAGCTGCGGGTGGCGGTGCGCCCCGGGCCGCGGTCCTACATGGGCGAGTTGTTCATCCACGGGGTGCGGCGGTCCAGTGTGTCGATGATCGAGGACCTGTTCCCCCGTGAGGGTGAGCCCTTCGACAAGGAACGAATGGATGGGGGCCTCAAGACGCTGCGAAACCTGGGAGTCTTCTCCTCCGTTCGGGCCTCCTACGTTGGCCTGGAGGAGACCCCACCCCGCGAGAAGGTGGCGGTGGTGATCTGGGTGGAGGAGGGAGGGAACCGGTTCGTGGACGTGTCCCTGGGCTTCCAGACCATCTCGCGGCCGGGAGAGGATCGCCTGATGGACCCCATGGTCTCGGACCTGCTGTCCCAGTCCATCCACAACGTCAGCTCCTTGATGACGGGGCGTTCGGGGTTCCAGCGCATCAACTTCCCCGACCTGCTGTTGATGACCGAGGTGTCCTACACCGACCGGAACTTCCTGGGGTTGGCCAAGGAGTTGACGCTGCCGGTGTCCTACGGCTTGTCCACCACCGACATGTTCCGCTACGCCTCCTTCATGCCCACCTATGTGGACCGGCGCTTCCTTGGGCTGGACCTGACCATGCGCCTCACTCCCCTCATTGAGTACGACAGGGCGCTGCGGGAGTTGGACATCTTCGAGTACGGCGTGGAGACCGAGTTCTCCCATTGGTTGGAGGCCCGTCGCATCCAGTTGTCGCTGTTGACGCGGCTGTCGCGCATCAGTTGGAAGGAGATCTACGAGCGGGACTTCGGGCCCCTGGAGTCCCAAGTCAAGGCCACCCCGCAGGTCCGCTTCGATTGGCGCAACAGCCCCACCAATCCCAGCAAGGGGGCCTTCCTTGGCCTGCGCTGCTCGTACATCAACGCTCTCAATGAGAGCGGCGCACGAGACAACTTCGTCAAGTACGATGCCTCCACCCAGGCCTACGTCCCCTTCAGAAACATCCTGGTGCTGGCAGGCAACGTGCGGGCAGGTGGGTCCCTCAGTGGCCTGGGGGCGGACTTGCCGGCCAACCATCGCTTCCGGCTTGGTGGCACCAGCGGAGTGCGCGGCTTCCCGGCCGGCGGCAT
>CAIXZC010000126.1 GCA_903923815.1 uncultured Myxococcales bacterium | reverse complement strand
GGCCTGGAGACCCGGGTTTCCCTGCAGGTCGTGCTGCTGCTGGCCGAGGCGAACCTGGCCTTGGTGCTGCCCGTGGACGGCAGTGTGCTGTACGCGGCGGGGGACGACAATCCCACCACCGACCGCATCTACGAGACCTCCTTCCTGGTCTATGCTCCGGTCACCCAGCCCGGCCAGTCCTTCACCGTGCAGTGCCGCAAGGACGCCGCAGGGGCGAAGATCTGGTTCACCGTGGGAACCTTGACGGTGGCTGCCCTGTCCGCGGACTTCACCTATGCGGTGCCCGTCCTGCTGGACACCGCCAAGTTCGGTAACTCCATTGAGTGCTGGGTTCGTGACAGCACGCCCTTCTACACCCCAATCAGCCGCTTCCGGGTGGCCATCCCCGGCCCCATGTTCAAGATCCTCAGCCCCGTGGACGCCTCCGCCCACCCGGGTGACTCCCTCCCCATCGTGGTGGAGGCCCGGAACCTGAAGGACCGTACCTTCGGGTTCACCATCACCGGTCCGACCAGCCTGTTCTCCTCCGAAGAGGTGACGTTGGGCAGCACCGGCCTTCAGTTCTCCCGGGACCTTTCCGCCGCCGAAGACGGAGACTACACGCTGGCCTTTGAGGGTACGGACCAATGGGGGAACAACCCCGCGGATCTGCCCGGCAACCTCACCGCTGTGACCATCTCCATAGACAACCGCAAGCCCCGGGTGGAGTTCCTTGACCCTCCGGCGGGCACCATCTGCACGGTGGAAAACTGCCCGGACGCGGATCCGGCCGCCCCCGGCTACCAGGTCAACCTGGGTCTGCGCGTCCTGGATGAACTGCACCCCGAGCGCAGCAACGTCTGCATCACCGGTGACAACATCGTGAAGACCTGCGCCACCCCCGACGCCGAGGGCAATGTCCTGGTGTCTGGTGTCCTGCTGGTCTCTGGGCTGAACCAGTTCACGGCCGTCGTGACCGACGCGGCCGGCTGGGTCTCGGACCCGGTGGCCTACGAAATCACGTTGGACTACGACGCACCCCAGATCAAGGTGCTCACCCCCGCCCCCACCAGCTACATCCTGACCCCCTCCGTTGAGGTGCGCCTGAGGGTCACCAACCCCAAGACCGCAGCGATCTACAACGACGCCACGGTCTCCATCCGACTGAACGGCCTGGAGGTCACCAGCGCCACCGCCGGCGCCGCGGGCCTGTACGTGTTCAATATCCCTGGCCTCACCGCTGACAGCTTCAGCAATATCCAGGCCTTTGCCACCCACCCGAACCACGCCTACGAGGGTGTCTCGGGGCTCAAGCGGGTCTACTACAAGACCACCCGCCCCGTGGTGCACTGGGTATCTCCTGCTGGCTCCACCACCATCAACCTGGACAGCGCCGAGTGCGCCCCCGGGTCCGCATCCTGCCACATCAACCTTACCGCCCGTGTGGACAACGGCGAGGACGGAGCCACGGCCGAGTTGGCCCTCTCCTGCGTGTCCCTGTCGGATGCTGCCAAGAATGCGACGCTGAAGGACGGCCTGGCGGTGTGGACGGTGACGCTGCCCTCCTCTGGCGAGTGCAAAGCCAAGGCCACGGTGGTTGATCTTGCGGGTCAGGTGGCCGTGTCCGTGGAGATCACCCTGACCATCGATCGCGTTGCCCCAGTGGTCTACAGCTTCCAGAATCCCATTGCGGACCTCATGCCCATGTCCCTTGACGAGGATGCCCTGGCCGCGGGCTACCAACTGACCCCCGAGGTCGCCGTGGGCGGCCTGGAGAAGGATCAGGTCCTGTCCCTGGTCATTACCCGCCTGGACACCGGCGCGGCTGAGACCCTGACCGCCGTGCTGCCCCAGAGCGTGGTGGACGGCCAGTCGCTGAGGGTCAAATTCCCCCGGTACACCTTCCAGGACACCACCTATTCGCTGGCCGTCACGGCCACCGACAAGTCGGGCAACACGGCTACCCTGGCCACCGTCACCCAGTTCTACCTGACCGACATCGTGATCCGCATCGACGCCCCCAGCTTCGTCGAGAAGACCACCTGCACGGAAGACGTTCAGTGCCTGAAGGGAACCGTCTGCCAGTTCACCGGCACGGTCTCGGAGTGCGTCCGCCCGGTGACCCGCGAGGGCATGCCCCTGCGCTTCACCAGCGGTCCTGTGGACCTGTTCCTGGGCACCAATAATCTCCGGGTCTGCTCGGACTCGCCGGGGCTGCGGGCCAACCCCCTGTGCAACAGCACCTTCGGCGCCTCCGCCATGTACGTCGTGGAGACCGCCAACCATCCGGGCGGCATCGGGGTCATCTCCTTCCCGCCCAGCAACGCCTTGGACACCTTCCCCCAGGGGCTGCACCACGTGGTCCTGGAGGTCAAGCGCAACGACACCGGCGAGTGGGTCTCCACCCTGGGTGCCCCCAACTTCACCCAGCAGGAGCGCTGGTTCTGGGTTGACACCGCGGCACCCGTCATCACCTCGGCCAGCTTCGTGGGCGACCTGCTGCCCCCCGTGGGCACCCTGAACGCAGCCGAGCAGGCCGCCGCCGGCGCCCGCTTCGACCTGGCCGTTACCGGCACGGACCTGGCTGACGGTTCGCTTGACGTCTGGCTCAATGGCGTCCAGTTCCCCTCCACTTCGCTCAGCGCTGATGCTTTCACCGTTCAGTTGCAGCTTTACCAGAACGTCAACAGCCTCAGCCTCGTGGCCAACGATCACCACGGCAACAAGAGCGCGCCGTTGCCCCTGGAGATCACCGTGGACACCGTGCCCCCCGCGGTCAGCTTCTTCAGACCCACGGGTTCGCCCCTGGCCATGGGCTCGTCCGCCGATGTCATCGTCTCCGCCACCGGCGGCGACGGCAACCCGGTGGTCCTGTCAAGGGATGTGGACGGGGTCCTTACCCAGCTTGGCAGCCTGGTCCCCGGTGGGGACAAGTCCGCCACCTTCTCGGGCGTGCTTGGCGCCGACGGCCTCTACAAGCTGGTGGCTGTCATCGCCGACCTGGCCGGCAACCAGACCTCCCGCGGCACCACCCCCGAGACCATCCTGGTGGATCGAACCCCCCCGCAGGTGGCCATCACGTCTCCCGCGGACAGTGCCGTCCTTGAGGACTCCGACGATGCCGCTTTGGGTACGCCCGGCTACCAGGTTGGCGTCAACTTCTCCATTCAGGGCGCGGTCTCCTACCAGATCCTGGTTGCCTCCTGCACCGACGGCACCTTCGCCACCTGCGGCGCCGAGTCCGTCGCCAAGGATGGCGCCCCCGGCACCGAGGACGGCCAGTCTCTGCTGGAAGCCGTTACCATCACCGGCCTCAAGTCCACCAACGAGTTCCGGCTCATCCGGGTGGTGGGCCTGGACGCCGCGGCCAACAGCGCCTCCGCCTCCATCAAGATCACCATCCAGCTCACCAACTGCCACGTGACCATCACCGGCCTGCCCGAGACCGGCTGGGTCAACGCCGCGGCCTGCCCCAACCCCAGCGCCGGCTGCGCCTCCGCCGCCCTGGCCCTTGGGATCGCCTTCAGCGCGGCCTGTGGTGACGCCAATGGCTTCGAGCTTCTGAAAGATGGCGCGTCCCTGGGCACCGCCGCGCTGAACGGCACCATCAACGCCACCTTCGACACCGGCGTCCCCCTGGAGCTGGAGGCCCTGCTGCTGCTGGCCGGCGCCCCCACTGGCCAGACCACCGGGACCCTTCCCATCTCCGTGGACCTCACCCCCCCGGTGCTCACCTGGGTCAGCCCCACGCCTGACAAGGTCATCTGCAACGCCAGCGAGGACGCCAATCTCGACGCTCCTGGCCTGCAGGCGGGCTTCACCGCCCGCGTTGAGGGCGACAACCTGGCGGGTCAGCCGGTGCACATCGCGTACAACCTGGGCGGCTCGGACACCACCTTGGGTACGGTCCCCGTCGGGGCCACGCCCTTCGACGCGGTCTTCAGCGAGCTGACCTTGCCCGAGGGCAAGACCGTCGTGGTGAAGGTCTCCGCGACTGACCTGGCGGGCAACGCCGCAACCCTCAGCCGCACCCTGAACATTGACGTCACCCCCCCCTCGGCCATCGAACTCAAGCCCATTGTCGAGGACACGGACGTCAACAGACGCCGCCCCGAGGTGCTGCTGACCTGGAACGCCGTGGGCGACGATGGCCATGAGGGCACCGCCGCGATCAGCTACGAGATTCGCTACTCCCGGGCCCCCATCAACGACGGCAACTTCGCCGCCGCCTGTCTGGCCCAGGACATCAACAGCGACAACACTCCCCCCGTGCCCGGCGTCCCCGGGGCCCTCGAAAGCTTCGCCCTCTCCGGGCCGGACCTTCGTACCAAGGATGACCCCTGCGTCTTCCAACCCCTCATCACCCCCGGCCAGCGCTACTACTTTGCGGTGAAGGCCACGGACGACGCCGGCAACGCCAGCCTCCTTACCTCCGAGCGCTACACCGAGGCCCTGGCCCTGCGTTACGCCAAGGTCCAGGCCACGGGCATCACCTCCACCTGGATGTCGGCGGTCCCCACCGTGGTGGGTGACTTCGACGGCGACGGCCTGGACGACCTCATCGTGGGCTCCTTCACCCCCACCTCCGGCCTGTGCCTGGTCCTGGGCCGCGAGACCATCCCCGAGATCCTGGAGATCAAGACCGACCCCATGGCCTCCTGCGTGTTCGACTCCTGGGCCGCCCAGGTTGGCGCCAACATCTTCCCCCTGGGCGACGTCAACGGCGACGGGCTTGCGGACTTCGGCGTGCGCGTCCCCCGCAATCCGGACAACTCGGTGGCCGCCCTCATTCGCATCTACCTGGGCAACGAGGCCGGCACCCTGCCCGCCAAGGCTGACCTGCAGATCCGCTACGGCAACGAGGCCTACACTTCGTCCCAGTTCACCTTCTCGGCGGCAGGCAACTTCGACGGCGACCTCAACGGAGTGCGCCCCGTGGGCGACATCCTGGTGGGCGTCTACCCCCAGGGCAAGGCCTTCGTCATCCCCGGCAGCGTGTCCTGGGTCTCTGGCGCCGAGCTGCTGATAGACCTGTCCAAGGCGGCCGACCTGGAGGGTTGGCGCGTGGCGGTGATCCAACTGGCGGGAGTGGCCCTGACTGAACGCTTTGGCCACCACATCGGCCCCGTAGGGGATGTCATTCAAGACGTGGGCGAAGCCTACGACGACGTGCTGGTGACCCGCTCCGTGGTGCCCAACAGCGCCGCCTACCTCATCGCCGGCCGGCCCCTGCCAAGCACCACCAACATCGTGCTCAGCGGCAACCTGGACGGCACCCAGGCGGAGGATACGGACGCCGTGAAGCTGCTGCCTGAGGCCGGCAACGAGACCTACGCGGCCTTCTGCGCCGAGGTCTTCGGCGGCGTAGACTTCAACGACGACGGGCTGCCGGACGTGGGCTGCAATCATCTGCAGGCTGGCTCCCAGAACAAGCGAAGCATCTACCTGTTCGCTGGCACTGCGGTGGCCGCCGCCCGGGGCAAGACCCTGCGCGTCAACGGAACCCTGAAGATCAGCGACGACACCTGGAAGGGTGCCGGCGGTATGGTCATCGCGGGCAACTTCGCGAATGCCAAGATGCTGGGCAACTTCGACGACGCCCCGGTGGAAGTCTCCACCTCGGTGGACCTTGTCTATGGCGACTACAACGGCGGCGTCAAGTTCGGGTCCGTGTACATTCGCCTGAACCGGGCGGCCCAGAACCAACCCGTGGCCTTCCCCATCGTGAACCTTCAGTTGAAGGACCCCTACAACCCCACCAGCACCACCTTCGGTGGTCAACGACTTGCCCCCCTGGGGGACTTCAACGGGGACGGCTTCGTGGACCTCTCCGTTGGCGTCGACATTGGTGGCCTGTATCACGTGCTGGTGTACTGACAGGCGCCGCAGGGCATATACGCTTGACGCGGTGGCCGCAAAAATGGTAGAAACGGCAACGTTTTCCAAGGAGGTGCTGACCATGAACGATCTTCAGAATCGCAAGCCCTATGAGAGCCCCGTGGTGGTGGTTGATTCCGGCTTCGAGAAGGAAGTGCTTAGCTCCGGGCCCTGTCTGCCCATTCCCGATGCCCTCGGCGAGTGCACTGGTTACTCCACCCCCAGCGCCTGATTCAAGGGGCGCTTCCACGAATGTTGTTGACCTTCGGCCCCGTGGCCTTCTCCACATCTGACGATTGGGTGCCGCGGGATTCTGCCATAGCTCACTTCCTGGTTTCCGGACCTGAACAGGATCCCTGGCCTTCCCATTGGTATTACGAGCTTGAGTTCGCTGGACAACTGGTGGCCACCAAGCCCATGACGGATTTTCCGTCAACCACCCTGCAGCCCAAGGCTTGCCCCGGCATGGCCAGCTTCGAGGTAACGCACCCTACCCTGGGCTTCAACCTGAAGGTGGCTCAAGGCGTGGTGCGGCTGACGCTCCTGCGCCCCATGGACATGACCGAGTTCATGCCGGCCCTCAAGACCGCGCTGTGCTTCGTGACCATCTGCACCCTGGCGGCTGAACACGCCGGCATCGTGGTCCACTCGTCGGCCACCGAGGCCTCTGGTCGCGCCCACCTGCTGAGTGGTCCCCACGGCCAGGGCAAAAGCACCACCGCCGACTACCTGGGCAAGCAGCGCAAGCTGGCCGACGACATCTCCTTCATCCTGGAGGACGGCCAAGGTGGCCTGGTCTGCGGCGGCCTCACCCGGGCCGAGACCCGCGTCCTGCCGCTGGGCTCCATCAACTTCCTTCGGCGGGGTGAACGCAGCGCTGTTGGGCCGGTCCTGTCTGTGGCGCAGGCCTACAAGAGCCTGTTCCAGCGCACCGTCATGTGGCCCGAGCTGTTGCCCGACGTGCAGGCCATTGAGGCCTTCATCCTCCGCGTTGCCAGCGCCGTCCCCTGCCGGGAGTTGGCCGTCAACCTTGCGGACATCTCCCGAGATCTGCTCTTCCCCCAGGAACGAGGCCTGTCATGAACCCGAACGCCATCCGCCTTCGCGGCAAGGGCGCCGTCCTGTCCGTCACGGTGGAACTGACCACCCGCTGCCCGCTGGACTGCAAACACTGCTATCTGGGCGGGCACTCGGGGGAGGAACTCAGCACCCAGCGTCACCTGGAGCTTCAGGACGAACTGGCCGCCATGGGCACGCTGTTCCTGGCCTACACCGGGGGCGAGGTCTTCCTGCGACCCGATTTGCCCGTGCTGGTGGAGGCCGCCATTCAGAAGGGCTTCTCGGTCATCCTCAAGACCTCCGCCTTCCTGTCCACCAGGTCAGACTGGTTGCGCCTGCATGCCCTGGGCCTTCGCCAGGTGCATATCAGCTTCTACGGCGCCGACGCCGCCACCCATGACCGCATAACCCAGCACGAGGGCTCCTTCGACCGGGCCCTCCAGTCAGCCCTCCTGCTGCAGGACCTGGGCGTCACGGTGAGGGCCGTCTACACGCCCATGGCCACCGGCGAACCGGACCCCGAAGTGCTGGCCGCGGGCCTCACCGCCAAGGGTCTCAAGCTGCTGGCCTTCAGCTTCCTGGATGACATCTCCTGCGAGGGGTACGACCTCACCGATCTTCGGCCCAACGCCCAGCAGCAGGAGACCCAGATTGG
>CAIXZC010000125.1 GCA_903923815.1 uncultured Myxococcales bacterium | reverse complement strand
GCAATGGACATCATGGACACCATGGACATCATGGACGGTATTGACTGACCAGTTTCGCGCGAGGGGGGGCGCGCCATGGACGGGGCCGGCCGGCCGAGCGACGTCTAGATCTCTTTCACAAGCTTGATAGCTAGCACGGGACGTCGCAGGGCTTTGCCCTGCTGCGTCCCGATACCGCTTTCGTACACCACCGCTTCCCGCCGCCACCGGTCCTTGGCGTCCTTCCCGTCCTTGTTGTCCTTGGAATTCGTAATCGGAGGTGGGCTTCTTAGAGGGCCTTCACGCAGTGGGTCTCGGCGCGGGTGCCGTCGGTGCCGTTGGCGCCGCGATTGGTGGCGGAGAGGCCGCCCTTGCCGCCCTTGCCGGCGGCGCCCAGGGTGAACTTGTTGTTGTTGGCGTTCACGGTGCTGTTCAGGCAGCTCGAGAGGATGCCGATGCTGTGGCCTCCCTGGCCGCCGCCGCCACCACCACCGTGGCCCCCGCGGCCCCCTGCACCACCGGCGCCACCGGCTCCGGAGCCATCCCAGCCGGCGCCGCCCTGACCGGGGTAGCCGCCGTTGCCGCCGTAACCACCCTGGCCACCGTCGCCCGCCGTGCCACCACCGACGGTGGCGATCTGGCTCAGCTCGACCTTCACGTTGGACTGGTACAGCAGGATGCCCACCGAACTGCCAGCGGACTTGCCGCCACCGCCGGAGAAGCCCGGGGTGCCGCCCTCGCCGCCGCCGCCGCCCTCGCCGCCGTAGGAGTCGCACTCAAAGGCGCCTTCGTTCTTGCGCCGGCCCTTGCCGCCGCCGCCACCGCCCGTGCCCTCGGTGCCGCTGTCGCCGTCGGTTCCGTCCAGGGCCGTCAGGCCATTGGGGCCGATCTTCCCAAAGGGCCCCGCCACACCGCCCGCGCCGTCACCGCCTGCCAGGCCCGCCTCGCCGTTCCAGCCGGTCTTGTGGCTGCCCGCGCCCCGATCGCCACCCTTGCCGCCATGGCCCGCGCCGAACTGGCGGTAGTAGCAGGAGTGCTCGCCACGCTCGTCGATGTCCCAGGGGAAGGCCACACTGGAGGCCTGCTTCACCAGCTTGTCGCCGTGGGCCTGTCCCATGCCGCCGCAGCGGTTGCCCTTGGGGATCTCCACGAAGTTCTCGCCGCCGCCCAGGGGCGCCCCCGAGTAGCACGACGACCCGCCCACGCAGGACCCCGAGTCACAGCCCTTGTTGCCTGCCCGTCCGTCCCGCCCAGCGCTGCCGTTCAAGCCCTTGAGGCCCGCCATCCCGCTCTCGCCGCGGCCGGCCTGGATTTCCACCCGGCGGATCGTCATGCCGCTGACCTTGCTAAGCAGCACACCCACCGAAGACTCGCCCTTCACCGTGGCGTCCTTGGACTGGATCTTCAGCTCCTGCAGCCGCGTGTCGCCGCCGCCCCCCAGGACCTTCACCGCCACGCTGCCACCGCGAATGACGGGCATGGTCCCGAAGCTGCGCTTCCAGCTTCCCTCCAGGGTGTAGCCGCCGTAGACCCCGACGCCGCCGGGCAGCTCGAAGGAGCCGTCATAGATACCGCCAGCCACCAAGACCTGGCTGCGACCCGAGCTTGCCGCCTCAGCCACCGCGGAGGCCAGGGTGGCCTTGGGCTTCTCCATGGTGCCGGGGTTGCCGTCCTTGCCCAGGGCCTTGGACACAAAGACCGCCAGCTCCAGGTCGCCGTCCAACCCGTCGCAGTTGCTGTCCAGCGAGGCGTCGTCGGGCAGGTCCCCCGCGGCAGGGTTCACGGCCTTCACCAGGTCGTCGCAGTCCCCGTAGCCCAGGGGGCAGCACTTGCCCGCCAGCCCCGCAAAGGAGCCCGCGCAGAACCCGTCGCCGTCCAGGTCCAGGTCCTCGTCGGTCTTCCCGTCGCAGTCATTGTCCAGGGCGTCGCAGACCTCAACATTCAGCGGGCTGATGCGAATCTCCGTGTCGTTGCAGTCGCCAAAGCCCTTGGCGCACACCTGGATCAGGGCGCTGTTGAAGTTCTTCACGCAGGCCGCGTAGTCGGGATTGGTCAAGGTGCAGGGGGCCTTGGGGGCGCTGCCCTTGCACACGCCGTCGCCGTCAAGGTCACAGGATTCATCGCGGTTGCCGTCGCAGTTGTTGTCCACCAGATCGCACAGCTCGGGCGTGCCGGGGAAGATGAAGGAGTCGGCGTCCTGGCAGTCTGGCTGGGGGAAGCGACACACCAGGCCGGGGCCGAACTTCAGCGGCACCACGTTGCAGAAGCCGTCGCCGTCCTTGTCGCAGGCCTCGTCCGTCTGCCCATCGCAGTCGTTGTCCCGGCCGTCGCACAGCTCCTGACGGTTGGGGCTGGACTCGAAGCTGCCGTCGTCGCAGTCGCCGCCCTTCAGGGCATAGCCGGGCAGCACCGTGCAAAGGCACTGGGAGAACCCCGCCCCGTAGCCGTCGGCGTCGCTGTCCAGCCAGGCCTCCAGGCAACCCTGGGCTCCGTTCTCGTCCCGCTGCCCGTCGCAGTCATCGTCAGCGCCGTTGCAGGCCTCGCCCTTGGGCACCTGGGCATCACAAATCAGCACCCCACCCTGGCAGCGCTGCTGGCCCTGGCAGACACCATACTGGTTGGCCTCCTGGCAGCCGGGCAGCAGCAGCCCCTCGTCCACCTGCCCGTCGCAGTCGTTGTCCCGCCCGTCGCAGTCCTCCGCCACCGGCTGGGCGGCGTCGCAGTCCCAGGCACCGTCCCGGCACCAGCGGGTGCCCTTGCAGGTCCCGAACTGGTTGCTGTTGCTGCAGGCCTGGGGCCCCTGGGCCTCGTCCACCTCGCCGTCGCAGTCGTCATCCGTCCCGTTGCACAGTTCTTCGCCCGGCACCGCCGCGCTGCACTCCTCCAGCCCCTCGGCGCCGCACCCCCGGCTGCCAGGGCAGCTTCCATGTTGGTTCTTCCTGGCGCAGGCCGTGGTAAAGCCCACGTTGTCCGCGGACTCGTCGCAGTCGCAGCGCCCGTCGTCCGGCCGGCAATGCCCCTGCCCGCAGTGGAAGCCCTCGGGGCACTGGGAGGTCTTGGTGCAGGCGGCGCTGCAGAACGAGCCCGCCTCCGTGCCCAGGCTCAGGCAGGTCGCGCCCGTGGCGAAAGGCACTTGGCAATCCTCCGGGGCCTGGCAGGGCCGGCACCAGGGAAAGGGGAAGGGCTTGATACAGATGTAGCGCGTGTCCGGCGCCTCCGTCTCGTCCGCCACGCACTGGAACCCCGAGGGGCAGTCCTCAATGCAGGTCACGGTGCAGATCTGCCCCTCCACCGTGGGAATGCAGCGCCCGCTGGCACAGTCCAGGTTGTGCTCGCAGGGGGCCCCCAACATGCCCGCCTCGGGGAATCCCAGGGTGTCCGCCCCGGCCTGGTCCACAGGGTCGGCGCCCTCTGAGCCATCCTCCTGCGCCGCCTCCCCGTCTTCCTCCGACCCGAAGCCCAGTTGCCCCTCCAGCGCGTCCTCGCCGGGCCTGGCCTTCACCTCCACCGCCCAGCAGTCCTCCTCCACCATCAGGCCGTCCGCCAGCCGCTCCGCGTCCGGGCACTCCTCGCCAAGCTGGTCCGCCTCCCCGAAGTCCGGGTTCCCCGGCAGCCCCTCCACCGCCACGCTCTGCCCCTCGCTCCCACAGGCCAACAGAGCCACCAGCGCCGCCAGCATCATCATTGCTTTGAAAGTGTTCTTCATGGTCTCCTCCAATCCGTTTTGTTGTCACCCACGATGCCTTTCTGTTTCGAACGACCTGGAAATCGGGGAAGCACTTTTTTTTGCAGCGCTCGGTCGTTGACAGTCGCGGCGCCTGCGCTGTATTACCGAGGAGCCCTGGATCTGAACTGGAGGGTTCCATGAATAGTCGCTGGATTCTGGCTTTGCTGCTGGCTGTCGTCCTGGTAGGTTGCGCCCGGCCGCCGGAGGGTTCGTCGCTCAGCACCGATCGTCCCGGCCGCGGTGGGGCCAAGGCCCCCGAGCCCAAGAAGGCTGAAGCCGCCGCCGAAGCTGCCGCCGAGGGTGCCGCCGCCGAAGCCGAAGCCGACGTCAAACCCGCGCCCGTCGCTCCGCCGGCCCCCGAGCCCCTCCCCTCGGACCCCTCCTCCGCCGTGGCAGTCCCCCCCGCCCAGCAGGCCGCAGCCCTCGTGCAGAAGCTGGAGGGCAGCCTTCAGACGGCGGTCTTCGTGGGCGGCGTGGCCTCCCTGGATCGCATTGAAAAGGAAGTGGGCGGCCTGCTGCTGCCCCCCTTGAACCTGACCTTCAACCGCTTCCTCCACACCGATCTGCCCGCCAAGGTCCAGAAGGCCACTGGCCTCAAGACCCTGGACTGGCTGGATCGCAGCCGCCCCATCCGGGCCGCGGTGCGGAACTCCCTGGAGGAGGCCGTGGTGGTCATCCCCATCAAGGATCGGGCCCTGTTGATGGAGGCCCTGCCCCCCCAGGACGCCAAGGTCGAGGGCAAGGCCGAGGCCTCCCCCTACGTGCGCCTCGGCGACACCTGGGGCGAGATCGGCGAGAAGGACCTGTTCCTCTCCGACAAGCCCGAGCACCTTTCCCACCTGGACGGCATGACCAAGCTGGAACTCATGCGCATGGAGGTCCCCTCCCTGGCCTTCGTCTCCGTCAGCGGCCAGTCCCTCCACGGCATGATCGGTGCCATGCTTGAAGAGATCGAACGCAGCATGGATGACGCCGGCACCATGGACTCCGCCTCCAAGGAAATGGTCGCCCGCTTCATGAGCCTGGCCAAGGATCTGATCAGCGAGGTGGACCGCGCCTCCCTGGAGACAAGCCTGGACCAGGGCAAGGCCGTCTTCCGCGGTCAGCTTGACGCCCGCGCCGACACCAAGCTGGGGCAGGCCATCGCCGCCATGCCCAACGAGGCCATCGACAGCCTCGCCTTCATGCCCGCCAAAAGCTGGTACGTCCAGGGCCAGAAGATCCCCCCAGCGGTGTTCCTGCCCTGGCTGGACCGCTACATGGACATCGTCTCCTCGGCCCTCAAGATGTCCGCCCAGGACAAGTACGAGATCACCAACAACTATCGGGATCTGGTCAGCCTCCTGACGGGCGACACCTCGGCGGCCTTCTACACCGACGCCGGCTTCCCCATGTCCATGAGCGTCGTGGCCATCACAAACGATGGCCCCAAGACCAAGGAACTGGTCGAGCGCGTCTACAACTACTACTTCGTCAAGACCCTGGAGGGCCTGCCCCCCGAGACCCGCCAAGCCCTCACCGGCCGCACGCTGGCTGACCTCGTGGGCCAGCTCAACCCCATGGTCAAGCCCTACGGCATGGACCTGTCCATCTCCTCTGAGGTCTACGCCGACGTCACCATCGACTTCCTGCGCATCACCATGGATTACCAGCTCCTCAAGCTGCCCCCCGACTCCCAGTGGGTCAAGGTCCTCATCGAGGACAAGCTGGAGGGCGCCCTCTGCTACACCCAGGACAAGCTGATCTTCACCTTCGGCCCCAACGGCGTGGTCCGCGCCAAGGAGATCATCGACGGCACCCGGCAGTTCGACGCCGTGGCGGTGTTCGGCAAGGGGGTCAACGAGGCCCGCTACAACCAACTGGGCCGCTTCGACTACCTGCGTCTGGTGGACGACCTGCGCATCATCCCCCCCGCCGCCGTGCTGCTGGACGCCCCCGAGGACAAGGCGGTCCTGGACATCCTGCGGGGCGACCCGGGGCTGTTCTTCTACGGCGGCACCAAGAACACCAGCGCCTGGTTCGAGGTCCGCATGGACATCGTCCGGGTCCTGGGCTTGGCGGCCCGCGCCGCGGCCCAGCGGGCGGCGGAGGAGGGCGAGACGAAGCTGGAGGTCCAGCCCCCCGCGGACCAGCCCGAGGCCCCGGCTCCCGAAGCCGCCCCCGCAGCCGCGCCCGCACCCGAAGCCCCCGCACCAGCGGCCCCAGCGGCCCCTGAAGCGGCCCCCGCAGCCCCCGCCCAGCCCTGACCATGTTCAAGCTCAAGGCCCCCTACGAACCCGCCGGCGGTCAGCCCCAGGCCATCCAGGCCCTGGCCGACGGCATCCTTTCCGGCGCCGACAGACAGGTGCTGCTGGGGGTCACGGGGTCGGGCAAGACCTTCACCATCGCCAACGTCATCCAGCAGGTCCAGCGCCCTACCCTGGTGATGGCCCACAACAAGACCCTGGCGGCCCAGCTCTACCAGGAGTTCAAAGAGCTGTTCCCCGAGAACGCCGTGGAGTACTTCGTCTCCTACTACGACTACTTCCAGCCCGAGGCCTACATCCCCAGCACCGACACCTACATTGAGAAGGACTCGGCCATCAACGACGAGATCGACCGCATGCGCCACAGCGCCACCCGCTCCGTGATGGAGCGCCGGGACGTCATCGTGGTGGCCAGCGTCAGTTGCATCTATGGCATCGGCAGTCCCCACTACTACCGCTCCATGCTGATGGAACTGGAGGTCGGCAAGACCCTGGACCGGGACCAGCTCATGCGGGGCCTGGTGGAGCTGCAATACCAGCGCAACGACCTGGACTTCCACCGCGGCACCTTCCGCGTCCGGGGCGACAGCCTGGATCTTTTCCCCGCCCACGAGCGGGACCGCGTGGTGCACATCGAGTTCTTCGGCGACGAGGTCGAACGCATCAGCGAGCTGGACCCCCTGACGGGCGAAGAGAAGTCGAGGCTGCAGCGCGCCCTGGTGTTCCCCAACAGCCACTACGTGACCCCCCAGGACGAGCTGAACCGCGCGGTCCAGTGTATTCGTGGGGAGCTGAAGGGGAGGCTGGCGGAGTACGACGCGGAGGGTCGGGTGCTGTACTCCCAGCGGCTGGACCAGCGCACCACATATGACTGTGAAATGATTGAGCTTTTCGGCCACTGCAAGGGCATCGAGAACTACTCGCGGCACCTGGATGGCCGTGCCCCCGGGACGCCCCCCGCGACGCTGCTGGACTACTTCCCGCCGGACTTCCTGTGCGTGGTGGACGAGAGCCACGTGTCCATCCCCCAGGTGCGGGCCATGTCCAAGGGCGACGCCTCCCGCAAGCAGACCCTGGTGGACTACGGCTTTCGGCTGCCCTGCGCCCGGGACAACCGCCCCCTGACCTTCGACGAGTGGCAGGCCCGCATCGGCACCACCATCTTCGTGTCCGCGACCCCCGGGGACTGGGAGCTGGAGCAGGCCGGCACCGCGGGTGTCACCGAGCTGCTGATCCGCCCCACGGGCCTGGTGGACCCAGAGGTGATAATCCGCCCGGTGACGGGCCAGGTGGACGACCTGCTGGGCGAGATCCGCAAGCGCTGCGCCATGGGGCACCGGGTGCTGGTGGGTACGCTGACGCGGCGCATGGCGGAGGATCTGACGGACTACCTGAACTCCCTCAAGGTGCGGGCCCGCTACATGCACGCCGACGTGGACACCCTGGACCGGGTGGAGCTGCTGCACGGCCTGCGCCAGGGGGCCTTCGACGTGCTGGTGGGCATCAACCTGCTGAGGGAGGGTCTGGACCTGCCCGAGGTGTCCCTGGTGGCGGTGCTGGACGCCGACAAGGAGGGTTTCCTGCGGGGCAAGCGCAGCCTCATTCAGGTGGCGGGGCGCGCGGCCCGAAACCTGGAGGGCCAGGTCATCCTGTACGCCGACCGCGAGACGGACTCCATCCGGGAGGCCCTCTCCGAGATGGCCCGCCGCCGCGTGGTCCAGTTGGAATGGAACCGCGTCCACAACATCACGCCCCGCTCCGTGGAGAAGAAGCTGCTGCCCTTCGAGCGCGCCGCCAAGGCCGCCTCCGAGCGCGTCCCCGCCGCCATGCTGCGGAACCGCAAGGCTCTGGAGGCCGAGGTGGAGCGCCTGACCAAGATGATGTATCAAGCCGCCGAGCAGCTCGAATACGAACTGGCCGCCACCCTCCGCGACGACCTCCAGGCCCTGAAGGCCATGCTGCTGCAGGACTGAACATATCCTTCCCTATCTCCTTCCCCCCAAACACCCCCTACCGCTTCACCTTCCCCCCCGGGGGAAGGTGGCGCGAAGCGCCGGATGAGGGGTGTCGG
>CAIXZC010000124.1 GCA_903923815.1 uncultured Myxococcales bacterium | reverse complement strand
GCTCCCTTCTGCGGTGAAGACGGCCAGTGCTCCCAGCAGTGCACTCCCGCCTGCACGGGCAAGGAATGCGGCCCCGACGGTTGCGGCGGCCTTTGCGGCAAGTGCCCCCTGGACGCCCCCTCCTGCGTTGAAGGCGTTTGCGAGGCGGCCTGCGTCCCCCGCTGCGATGGCAAGGAATGCGGCGACGATGGCTGCGGCGGCGTCTGCGGCACCTGCCCCGCCCTGGCCCCCATCTGCGAGGCCGGCGTCTGCAAGAAGTCCGA
Source organism: uncultured Myxococcales bacterium (assembly GCA_903923815.1). Taxonomy (GTDB): domain Bacteria; phylum Myxococcota_A; class UBA9042; order CAIXZC01; family CAIXZC01; genus CAIXZC01. Next base: position 6,094 of record CAIXZC010000124.1, on the reverse strand, counting down.
CTGCGTCCCCAACTGCACCGGCAAGACCTGCGGCGACAACGGGTGCGGCGGCGTCTGTGGCACCTGCACCGGCGGCAAGGAGTGCAGCACCCTGGGCGCCTGCGTGACCTCCGGGTGCGTGGCCTGCAGCCCCTGGCAGACCTGCGTCAACAACGCCTGCAAGGACCCCGCCACTCTGGGCGTCTGCCCCTACGGTGGCACCATGGTCTCGGCCAACTGCAAGGACGTGGACTCCGTGGGCTGCTGCGACGGCGCGGGCCTCTACTACTGCGAATCCAACGACGCCGAGCACGACGGCTGCCCCGCGGGCAAGACCACCTGCCTTTGCAAGTTTGACTGCAGCACCTACGTGGATGACTACGGCGACCCCATGCCCTTCTGCACCTGGTATGACGAGGCCCAGTTCTTCATCTGTGGCCCCGAGGTCATGGAGACCCCCGCGGACGTCGCCGATTCCTGCTCCTGGACCCCCTGCACCCCCAACTGCACTGGCAAGAAGTGCGGCGACGACGGCTGCGGCGGCACCTGCGGGACCTGCCCCGAGGGCCAGGTCTGCGGCGACGACGGCCAGTGCGCCCAGGGTAGCTGCTCGGGCCTGTGTGGCACCGAGATCATGGCCGCCGCGGGCTGCTTCTGCGACGCCACCTGCGCCCAGTACGGCGACTGCTGCGACGACGTCTGCGACACCTGCCCCGAACTGAACCTCCCCCAGTGCTGCGTGCCCCAGTGCCTGGGCAAGGTCTGCGGCCCCGACGGCTGCGGTGGCTTCTGTCAGCCCAAGGGCGAGTGCGCGGCCAACGAGACCTGCAACCCCGACGGCACCGCCTGCGTCACGGCCCCCACCTGCACCGACGCCGACTGCCCCGCCCCCTGGCAGGTCTGCGCCCACGGCGAATGCACCAACCCCATCTCCCAGGACACCATCTGCCCCTACGGCGGCTACCTGGTTGAGGGCGAATGCGGCGCCACCGACGCGGTTGGCTGCTGCGGCGGCGACGACCTTTACTACTGCGAGACCAACGACGACGTCCATACGGGCTGCCCCGAGGGCCTGGACTCCTGCCTGTGCTGGCTGCCCTGCGGCAGCGGCCAGAAGACCTGCGGCTGGGACGCGGACAACGGCTGGATGAACTGCCTGGACGAGGCCATCGAGCCCCCCTCGGGTACCCCCCTCACCTGCGACTGGTTCGAGTGCACCCCCTCTTGCACCGGCAAGGTCTGTGGCCCCGACGGCTGCGGCGGCTTCTGCGGCACCTGCACGGGCAGCAAGGAGTGCAGCGCCGAGGGCCAGTGTGTGGGCGTCAAGGCCCCCATCATCATCACGGAATTCATGGCCGACCCCGACAAGGTGGCGGACACCGCCGGCGAATGGTTTGAGGTCCACAACACCGGCAGCCAGCCCGTGGACATGAACGGCTGGACCCTCAAGGACAAGGATGGCGAGACCCACACCATCGCCAACGGCGGCCCCCTGAACATCCCCGCGGGCGGCTACGCGGTGTTCGCCGTCAACAGCGACAAGACCAAGAACGGCGGCATCCCCAAGGTCACCTACGTCTTCAAGAGCTTCACCCTGGCCAACACCGAGGACGAGATCATCCTGGAGAACCAGGGCACCCTCATTGACGAAGTGCGCTACACCGGCGCCTTCCCCGGCAGCACCGGCAAGGCCGCCGCCCTGGCCCCCGAGGTCAAGGACTCCGTATTCAACGACCTGGCCGACAACTGGTGCGTGGCGGGCGACGCCTACGGCTCCGGCGACAAGGGCACCCCCGGCGCGGCCAACCCCTCCTGCGGCTTCGTGCCCGTGGGCTCCTCCGCCTACATGGCCGAGAACGACTGCGCCGAAGGCACCCAGATGATGTTGTCCGCCGACGGCACCGACGTGCTGTGCCTGCCCGTGCAGGAGGCCCAGAAGGCCTGCGGCTGGGGCGACGGCGTCTGCGCCGAGGGCCTGGACTGCGTCTGGACCTCCGACAAGTACGAGCAGGGCATCTGCCTGGCCCCCGCCGCCACCGGCGAAGACTGCGGCGGTTTCGCCCAGCCCCTCTGCGAGACGGGCCTGTTCTGCAACTGGACCGACGCCGACTACACCGCCCGCCAGTGCACCGCCCCCGAGGCCTCCGGCGCCCCCTGCGGTCTGCCCGGCCTGGGCCTGTGTCCGGACGGCGAGGACTGCATCTGGAACAGCTCCTCCAAGCTGGCCGCCACCTGCCTGACCAAGGCCCAGGAGGGGGACCCCTGCGGCGACTTCGGCCAGCCCCTGTGCGAGGACGGCCTCACCTGCAACTGGACCGACGAGTACCAATTCGACCGCGCCTGCTACCCCGTGGCCCTGGAAGGCGAGACCTGCATGCTGCCCGGCTTTGGCGACTGCCTCGAGGGCCTGGACTGCGTGTGGCTTGACGAACAGCAGACCGACGCCGCCTGCACCGCGCCCCTGGCGGAAGGTGACCGCTGCGACCTGACCGGCTCGGGCCTCTGCGGCGAGGGCCTGGGTTGCAGTTGGACCGACGCTTCCATGACCGAGGCCGTCTGCATGGGCCCCGAGGTCCTGGGCTCCCTGTGTATGGTGCCCGGCTACGGCACCTGCGCCACCTGGACCGCCTGCATCTGGGACGACGACTCGGAAGAATCCGCCCACTGCCAGCCCCTGCTGCTGGCCGGCGACGAGTGCGGCTACGGCCTGGGCCTGTGCATCTCCGAATTCGCCTGCGTGCTGGACTCCTACGACTACGGTGCCACCTCCCACTGTCTGCCCCTGCGCCAGTCCGGCCAGGACTGCGGCTACGGCATCGGCGAGTGCGCCGCGGGCGTCTACTGCGACCAGTATGCCGGCACCTGCGAGTTCGACGAGTGCTACTACGACGGTAGCTACGGGGACGGCGATTGCGACGCCAACTGCCCCCTGGCGGACCCCGACTGCTGAAGGAGGCTAGGAAGACTGTGAGAGCCCTTTGGCCAGCTTTGTTGTGTCTGCTGCTCGGCGCCGCCTGTGGTGGTGGTTCCGGGGGGGGCGCGGGGGGGAACGCTGACACCTTCGCCCCGGACTGGAACCTGACCCTCCCCGACGGCGACGACGAGGACAGCCTTCCAGGCCAGGACCTCAAGCCCGGCCCGGACGGCTTGGTTGGCCAGGACTACGTGCCGGGCCAGGACGGCGTCTGCGTCCCAAGCTGCGGCCTCCACGAGTGTGGCGACAATGGCTGCGACGGAAGCTGCGGCACCTGTCCCCCGGCCCTGCCCAACTGTGTTTCCGGATTCTGCCAGGCCACCTGTGACCCCGACTGCCAGGGCCGGAACTGCGGCGACGACGGCTGCGGGGGCCTGTGCGGCACCTGCCCCGTGGCCCTGCCCAACTGCGTGCTGGGCATCTGCAAGGGTGACTGCTCCCCCAACTGCCAGGGCAAAAGCTGCGGCGACGACGGCTGTGGGGGCCTGTGCGGCACCTGCCCCGTGGGCCTGCCCACCTGTGTGGCCGGCATCTGCAAGGGCAACTGCACGGCGAACTGCACCAACAAAGAGTGCGGCGACGACGGCTGCGGCGGGCTCTGCGGGAACTGCCCGCCCCTGAAGCCCACCTGTCAGGCTGGCACCTGCGTCTCCAACTGCCAGGCCAGCTGCGCCGGCAAACAGTGCGGCGACGACGGCTGCGGGGGCTCCTGCGGCAACTGCAACAATGGCACCTACTGCGACAGCGGCTCCTGTGTTGGCGGTGCAGGCACAGTGGTCATCTCCGAGATCATGGCAGACCCGGACAAGGTCCTGGACGCCAGCGGCGAGTGGTTCGAGCTTCACAACACCGGCCAGACGGCCATCAATATTGATGGCTGGATGATCGCTGACAGCGGCAGCGACGCCCACCTGATCAGCTCCGGCGGCTGGCTGACCATCCCCGGCAACGGCTACATGGTCCTGGCCCGCAAGGGTTCGGGCAACGGCGGCATCTCTGGCATTGGCTATGTGTACGCCGACTTCCTGCTGGCCAACACGGCGGACGAGATCTACCTGGTGGATGAGAACTACAACGTCGTCGACGCAGTGGAGTATGGCCCCGGCTTTCCCATGAAGGCCGGGCGCGCCATGTCCCTGGACCCGGGCTCCTTCAACGACAACAACAACCCCTATTCCTGGTGCTATGCCTACACCACCTATGGCACTGGCGACTACGGGACCCCCGGTTACGCCAACCCAAGCTGCTACTGATTGCCCGGAGAATCCATGCCCCCCCTGCCCCAGCCCCCGTTCCTCCCTTCCACCCCCGAGGAGCTCAAACGCCTGGGCTGGTCGGGCCTGGATGTCCTCATCATCAGCGGTGACGCCCACATCGACCACCCGGCCTTCCCCGCGGCCCTGCTGGGGCGGCTGCTGGTGTCCCGGGGCTTTCGGACGGCCATCCTGCCGCGGCCCATTGAGCCCCAGGAGTTGACGGCCTTCGGTACGCCCCGGCTGTTCGTGGCGGTGGCCCCCGGCACCATGGACTCCATGGTGGCCAACTACACGGCCCTGAAGAAGCCCCGCCGGGACGACCCCTTCTGGCCCGAGGGCGACCTGCGGCGGCGCCCCGACCGCGCCCTCATCAACTACTGCAACCTGGCCCGCCGGGCCTTTGGCAAGTCCCTTCCGCTGGTGGCCGGAGGCGTGGAGGCCTCCATGCGCCGCTTCGCCCACTACGACTACTGGTCCGACTCCATCCGGCGGCCCGTGCTGCTGGACTGTGGCGCCGATCTGCTGCTGCACGGCATGGGCGAAGGCCCCATCCTGGAGTTGGCCGCCGCCCTGGACCGTGGGGCCCCCGCGGAGCCCGAGACCTGGGCCACCATTCCCGGCGCGGTGTGGAAGCTGCCCGCCTCCGCCACCGTCCCTGACGCCCTGGACCTGCCCAGCGTGGAGACCGTGCAGGACGACCCGCTGGCCTTCGTGGAGGCCCACCGGGCAGCCACCCGCCCCCTGCAGCGCCGGCCCCTGCGCCAGACCTGCGCGGGCAAAGCCGTCATTTGCAACCCGGCCTGGGCGCCGCGGGACTCGGCCCTCTTTGACGAATCCCAGTTGCTGCCCTACTCGCGCAACATCCACCCCATCCACGGCGTGGCCGAGCTGCCCGCCCTCACCCAGGTGCGCTTCTCCGTGTGCAGCCACCGGGGCTGCTTCGGGGGCTGCGCGTTCTGCTCCATCGGGGCCATGCAGGGCAAGGACATCCTGACCCGCCCGGCGGACTCCGTGCTGGCGGAGATTCGCGCCATGACCGCCCACCCGGCCTTTCGGGGCACCATCCAGGACCTGGGGGGCCCCTCCGCCAACATGTACGGCACGGGCTGCACGGACCAGGGCTGCGCCCGCCCCTCCTGCCTGTTTCCGAACATATGTTCAAAACTGGAGCGGAACCAGGGCCCCTACCTGGACCTGCTGACCCGCGCCGCGGCCCTGCCCGGGGTGCGCCATCTGTTCGTCACCACGGGCCTGCGCAGCGATCTGGCCGCCCACGACCCGCGCCTGCTGGAGACCATCACCCGCAAGCACACCTCCGGGCACCTGAAGCTGGCCCCGGAGCACATCAGCGCCGCCGTCCTGGAGGCCATGCGCAAGCCCGGCGCCCAGCACTTCGACGAGGTCCTGGCGGCCTTTCGCCGCACCACCAGCGCCGCCGGCCGCAGCCAGTTCCTGCTGCCCTACTTCATGGCCGCCCACCCCGGCTGCACCATGGGCGACATGGCGGATCTGGCGGAGTTCCTGGCGGACCGCCACCTGATCGTCGAGCAGTGCCAGATCTTCACCCCCACCCCAGGCACCGCCTCCAGCGTGGCCTACGCCACCGGCATCTCCCCCGACACGGGCGAGAAGATCTTCGTGGAGCGGGACCCCAAGCGTAAGGAACTCCAGAAGGCCCTGGCCCTGCGCCACCTCCCCGAGATGCGCCCCCTGGTCCTCCAAGCCCTGCGCCTCGCCGGCCGCCCCGGCCTGGCCCGCAAACTCCTGCCCCCAAGACCTCGTCAAACCTAGCCGCCCCGGCCTGTCTAAACCTAGCCGCGAACGTAGTGAGCGGATCGTGCTCCACCACCTCCACGCCGGATCCGCTTACTGCGTGCGCGGCTTG
>CAIXZC010000123.1 GCA_903923815.1 uncultured Myxococcales bacterium | reverse complement strand
GACATTGGTTGCTTGACACTTGGCGGGCCTTACCTTATTTACGCACAGTCCAGTACCGTGGAGGGCAGAATGCTCGATACATTGACCCAGGGATTCAGAGCCGCACGCAACCGCCTCAAGGGCTTCAAAGAGATCTCGGCCAAGACCGTGGAAGAGGCCGTGAAGGATATTCGCATCTCCTTGCTGGAGGCGGACGTTGAGTACCACGTGGTGCAGGACTTCCTGGCCCGCGTGCGGGAGAAGGCCCTGGGCGAGGTGGTGCTGACCAAGGTCGAGCACAAGGGGCAGAAGCTTAGCGTGTCCCCCGCGGAACACTTCGTGAAGATCTGCCACGACGAACTGGTGGCCACCATGGGCGAGGGCGACGCCACGCTGCTGCCCTCCAAGGATGGCATCACGCGGGTCATGCTGGCGGGCCTCCAGGGCTCGGGCAAGACCACCACCGCCGCCAAGCTGGCCCACAACTACAAAGAGCAGGGCAAAAAGCCGCTGCTGGTGGCCGCTGACATCTACCGCCCCGCCGCCGTGGAACAGTTGAAGGTCATGGGCGAGCGCGTGGGCGTCCCCGTCTACCACGAAGCCGGCGCCACCCCCCCGGACCTGTGCGTGGGCGCCCTGGCCTTCGCCAAGGCCAACAAGCTGGACCTGGTCATCTTCGACACCGCCGGCCGCCTCGCCATTGACGACTTCCTCATGATGGAACTGGAAGAAATCGTCCGCCGCACCAGCGTCCCCAACATCGTGTTGGTGGTGGACGCCATGGTGGGCCAGGACGCCGTCAAGACCGCCGCCGAGTTCAACCGCCGCCTGGAGCTGTCCGGCGTCATCCTCACCAAGCTGGACGGCGACGCCCGTGGCGGTGCGGCCCTCAGCGTGCGCAACGTCACCGGCAAGCCCATCAAGTTCGTGGGCATGGGCGAGGGCATCCACCAGTTGGAGGAGTTCCGCCCCGAGGGCCTGGCCTCGCGCATCCTGGGCTTCGGCGACGTCGTGGGCCTGATGAAGGACTTCACCCGCGTCGTGGACGAGAAGCAGGCCGAGGACGATGCCATGCGCATGCTGTCCGGCGGCTTCTCCTTCATGGACTTCCTCGAGCAGGTCAAGGTCATCCGCAAAATGGGCTCCCTCAAGGACCTGATGGACAAGCTGCCCATCTTCCCCGACGGCATGCCCGGTGGCATGGACGTGGACGACAAGGCCCTGGTGCGCATCGAGGCCATCATCCACTCCATGACCCCCAGGGAGCGCATGCGCCCCGACATCATCGAGCCCTCCCGCATGAAGCGCATCGCCCGCGGCTCGGGCACCGGCGAGAAGGAAGTGGCGGACCTGCTGATGCGTTTCAAGGCCATGAAAGATCTCATGGGACATGTGGGCCAGAATCCGGGTATACTCGGCCGGCTGCCGGGCTTCAAACAGCTTGCCCAGGCCAAGGCCATGAAGGGGATGGACTTCAACCAGTACCTCCCCAAGGGTGGCATGCCTGGTGCTGGTGGGGGCCCCGGGGGAATGGCGCCGGGACAGCGCGCCTCCATGAGCGCCACTGACAAGGCCAAGGCCCGCAAGAAGCAGAAGATGGCCAAGCAGCAGCGCAAGAAGCAGCGCAAGAAGAAATAGGGTCGGGGGCCCCGGCACCCCGCCGCCACCAAGGAGCTTCCGCATGAGAACGTTTGTTTTGGCCCTGCTTGTGCTGCTCCTCCCCCTGCCCCTCCTGGCCCAAAGCACCGTGCTGACCACCCAGGAACGCACCCGCATCCTGGCCGAGAGCCTGGCCGCCGCCCCCCACTGCCCCTCCGTGCAGAAGCTGCGCTCGGTGGGCGCTGACGTGGACAGCCTGCTGACCAACATCGCCCTCAACAAGACCATCTTCCTGGAGGTGCGCCTCAAGGCGGTGGACTGCCTGGGCTACTTCAGCAACAAGCGGTCGCGGCAGGTGCTGAACAGCATGATCACCGACCCCACCTTCGACAGCCCCTTCCAGCAGGCGGCCCTGCTGTCCCTGGCGCGGGCCTTCGGTGAGGAGGCCTTCCCCCTGCTGCGCTCCTACACCGACAACACGGACGCGAAGACCCGGGTCGTGGCGGTCAAGGCCCTGGGCATCATCGGCTCGGCGCGGACCCGCTCGTACCTGATGGGCCTGGCCCAGTCGGAGACCGACCCCATGGTGCAGCAGGCCATCGCTGAGGCCCTCAAGTAGAACCAGATGGAGACCAAGATGTTCAAAGGCGTATGGCCAGCTCTGCCCACCCCCTTTGCCGGGGAAGGCATCGACTTCGAGGCTATGAAGGTGCAGATGGACCGCCTGCGGGAGGCGGGCGTGGCGGGCTTCGTGGCCTGCGGCACCACGGGCGAGTCCCCTACCCTGTCGCGGGACGAGTGGGCCTCCGTGGTGGCCTTCTGCGTGAACCACAGCGGCGGCCTGCCGGTGATGGCCGGCAGCGGCAGCAACTGCACGGCGGAAACCGTGGAGAAGACCCTCAAGGCCGCGGCCCTGGGGGCCAGCTCCGTGCTGGTGGTGGTGCCCTACTACAACAAGCCCACCCAGGCGGGCCTGCGGGCCCACTTCGAGCACCTGGCGGACCGCAGCCCCATCCCCATCATCCTGTACAACATCCCGGGACGGACGGGCGTCAACATGCTGCCCGAGACCATCGCGGCCCTGGCCCGGCACCCGAAGATTCGGGGCATCAAGGAGGCCGCGGGCAGCCTGGACCAGGTCTCCCAGATCGTGCGGCTGACGGCGGACCTGGACTTCAGCGTGCTGTCGGGGGATGACTCGCTGACGCTGCCCCTGCTGGCCGTGGGGGGCCAGGGGGTCATCAGCACCAATGCCAACGTGGTGCCCACCCAGATGGTGGGTCTGGTGAAGGCCTTTGCGGAGGGGCGCTGCGCCGAGGCCCGGGACCTGCACCTGTCCATCCTGGAGCTGACCTCCCTGCTGTTCGTGGAGACCAACCCTGCGCCCCTCAAGTACGCGCTGTCGCTGCTGGGCATCGGCAACCCGGAGGTTCGGCTGCCGCTGGTGCCCCTGTCGGAGAAACACCGCGAGCCCCTTCGGGCCGCCATGACAACCTTGGGGTTGATCCAATGAAGACCACGATTGCAGTCCTGGGCGCCTTGGGCAACATGGGCCGCGCCGTGACCCGGCTGGCCTGCACCACCGACGACCTGCAACCCCTGGTGTTCTGGGAGCGGGCCGACCATCCGGGCCTCCACAAGCCCCACCCCGAGTGCCTGGGGAAGGTGACGCGGGCCCCCGAGGGTCTGGAAACGGTGGACGTGGTGGTGGACTTCTCCAGCCCCGAGTCCCTGGCCAGCCTGCTGCCCCAGGTGGTGGCTGCGCGCAAGCCGCTGGTCAGCGGCACCACCGGCGTGACCCCCGAGCTGCTGGACAAGCTGAAGGCCGCCAGCAAGGAGATCCCCGTGCTGTGGGCCCCCAACATGAGCCTGGGCGTGATGGTGCTGCGGCGCCTGTGCCAGACGGCCATGCAACTGCTGGGGCCGGAGGCGGGCTTCGAGGTCGAACTGGTCGAGCTGCACCACCGCAAGAAGAAGGACAGCCCCTCGGGCACCGCCGCGGCCCTCATGAAGGACGCCGTGGATGCCTGGGGCCTGCAGGCCGTGCATGGGCGCAACGGGCTGTGCGGCCCGCGCAACTCCTGGGAGTGCGGGGTCCACGCAGTGCGGGGCGGCGACGTGGTCGGCGAGCACACGATGTACCTGCTGGGCTGCGGCGAGCGCATAGAGCTGTCCCACCGGGCCTGGAACCGGGACGTCTTCGCCAGCGGCGCGTTGTTCGCGGCGCGGCGCCTGCCCACCCTGGCCCCCGGGCTGTACACCGTCGACCAACTCCTCGGAGAGAACCTCAAGTGACACCCCAACTGCTTGCCGAGCTGGACCGCCTGATTGACGTGGCCCTGGCCGAGGACCTGGGCGCCGGCGACCTGACCACCCTGGCCTGCGTCCCGGCGGACCTCCAGGCGGAGGCCGTCATCCTGGCCAAGAAGCCCTGCACCGTGGCGGGCCTGGAATCGGTGGAGAGGCTGTTTGCGCGGCTGTCTCCAGCGGTGAAGGTGGCCCTGCTGGTGAAGGACGGGCAGCGGGTCTACCGGGGGCGGCGGCTGGTGACCCTGTCGGGGCCGGCCCAGGCGCTGCTGGCGGGCGAACGGGTGTGCCTGAACATCCTGGCCCAGCTTTGCGGCGTGGCCAGCCAGACCCACAAATTCGTAGAGCGCGCCGCCAACCCTGCGGTGGCCGTGCTGGATACCCGCAAGACCACCCCGGGCATGCGCCTGCTGGAGAAGTACGCCGTCCACTGTGGCGGCGGCGTGAACCACCGGCTGGGGCTGTACGACCAGATCCTGATCAAGGAGAACCACATCGCGGCCGCGGGCGGCATCCTGCAGGCCATTGAGGGCGCGCGGAAGGCCTACGGGGACAAGCACCCGGTGCAGGTGGAGGTGCGGAACCAGGAGGAACTGATCCTGGCCGTCGAGGGGGGCGCCGACAGCGTCCTGCTGGACAACATGACCCCCGCCCAGGTCAAGAAGCTGTGCAAGCTGGTGGGGCGGCGCATCCCCACGGAGGCTTCCGGAGGCATCACCCTTTCCAACATCAAGGACTACGCTGCCACGGGCGTGAACCGCATCTCCGTAGGGGCCCTGACCCACTCGGCGCCGGCGGCGGACCTCAGCATGTTGTTCCTGGGCCGTCAGGCCTAGCTGGGCACCATGAGACCCACCATCCTGGAACTGCAACAGACCGAAAGCACCCACAGCCTCTGCGCCGCCCTGGGGCCGCGCCTGGAGGGAGAGCTGCTGGTGCTGGCCCAGGTCCAGACCCAGGGCCGGGGGCGGCGGGGGCGGCAGTGGGTGTCCACCCGGGGCAACCTGCACGCCAGCTATCTGAGCTCCCTGCCAGCCCTGGCCCTCCCCGGCGCGCCCTCCCTGGCGGGCCTGGCCCTGGCCTCGCTGCTGAAGGAACGCTACGGCGTGCCCTGTCAGGTGAAGTGGCCCAACGACGTGCTGGTGGGCGACCGGAAGCTGGCGGGCATCCTGTGCGCGGCGGTGGCCGGCAGGCTGCTGGTCAGCACGGGCGTGAACCTGGTGGAACCAGGAAGAATTGACCAACCGGCTGTTCAAAACCTAGCCGCGAACGTAGTGAGCGGATCGGATGAACCGGCCCTTTCAAACCTAGCCGCGAACGTAGTGAGCGGATCGGATGAACCGGCCGGATCCGCTTACTGCGTGCGCGGCTTGGACGGACCAACGCGCGGCTTGGACGGACCAACGCGCGGCTTGGACGAACCGGCTGTTCAAGACCTAGCCGCGAACGTAGTGAGCGGATCGGATTCGTCTTCGGCTCTCGCGCCATGTTGGCTGGGGCAATTCGGCGTTGTGGTCACACCCCTGGAGCTGGCCCTGGACTTCGTGGCGCGGTTCTTGGAACTGGCGGCCCAGGTGCAGCGCGCTGGGGCCTTCCCGGTGGAGCTTTGGAACCAACACTGGGGCCACCGGGGCCAGCGGGCTCGGGCCTCCACTCCGGGGGGCGACGTGGTGGGCTTCCTGCGAGGCGTGGACGCCGCAGGGGCTTTGCTGCTGGAGGCCGACGACGGCACCCTGGTCACCGTCTGCTGTGACGAGGTCATCCATCTTCGAAGGGAGCTTTGACATGCTGCTGGCCATAGACATCGGCAACACCAGTACCCAGTTCGCTGTGGGGGCCGCGGGGGCCTGGAAGGCTTCCTTTCGGCTGGCCACCAACCCGGGCGCCGACCAGGACGAGCTGACCTGGGCCCTGGGGGACAACTTCACGGCCCTGGGGCTGCGGCCCTCCCAGGTGGAGGCGGTGGCCATCAGCAGCGTGGTACCTGCCTTCCTGGCGGCCCTGCTGCCCGTCTGCACCCGCCTGTTCAAGCCCCAGCCCTTCATCATTGATCACAGCGTGGACCTGGGCCTGGACCTGAGCGCCGTGAACGCCGCCCAGACGGGGACGGACCGGCTGGTGAACGCCGCCGAGGCCCACGCCCGCTTTGGCGCCGCCCTGGTGCTGGATTTTGGCACCGCCACCACGTTTGATTTGGTGGACGCCAAGGGGCGCTTCCTAGGGGGCTGCATCTGCCCCGGGCTGGTGCTGGGGCTGGAGGCCCTGCATCAGCACACCGCCAACCTTCCCCGGGTGCCCCTGGACCGGCCCACGAAGGTCATTGGCACCAACACGCTGGAGGCCATGCAGGCCGGCGTGCTGCTGGGCTATGCCTCCATGGTGGAGGGGCTGGTGGCGCGCTTCCGCGCGGAGGCCGAGTTCCCCCTGAGGGTGCTGGCCACAGGCGGCCTGGCCGGGCTGGTGACCCCCGAAGCCCCCGTCATTGAAGAGAACCTGCCGAACCTGACGTTGGATGGAATTGCGCGAATCTGGGGACGCACCAGGAACAGTTGATCCGCTTACTACGTGCGCGGCTTGGACGGATGGATCAGGGGACCTGCTCGACGCGGACCTCGTCAATGGCCATGCCGTCGTTGTTGATGGCGCGGTTGCCCCACTGCTGAACCTTGACCACAAAGCTGGCAGAGCGGTTGTCCAGGCCCCAGAAGGCGGCCTCGGTGCTGAGGTTGAACTTCCACAGGCTGTAGCCGTTGGGCAGGGCCACGCTGCCGTCGAAGAAGCCGCGGACGCGGGAGTAGCTGGTGCCGCCGTTGTCCGAGATGAACACGCCGTCCTCGGGGGTGAGGTCCTCGTTGAAGCCCTTGACCTGCATCTGGAAGGTGACGTCGCGGGTGGTGCGCGAGAGGTCCAGGCGCAGGGTGGCCTGGTTCATGGAGTCGGTGTTGGTGCTGGCATCCATGGTCAGGTGCCAGGAGCCGTTGTAGGGCGAACCCTGCCCCGTAAGGAGGCAGCGGCCGCTGGCGGTGGACAGGCAGGACCAGTAGGCGTCCTGCTCGCCGGACTCGAAGCCCGTGGAATAGACGGGCTGGGCCCAGGCGGCCTCCAGTACGCGGACGTCGTCGATGGCCACGCCGCGGTTGGGGGCCACGTTGTTGTCGGACTGGCGGAAGCTGACGATGAAGCGGTCCGTGAGGGTGAGGCCGTTGTCCTTGGCCAGCCGGTCGAGGTCGAAGAACTGGTTGTACCAGACGTTGTTGGTCAGGTTCTCGTAGACCGGCGACTGGACCTTCACGAAGGAGGCGCCGCCATTGTCGGACAGCCACAGGCCGTCCCACTCGTTGGTGGTCTCGCCGAAGTCCTTCACCCAGTAGCGCAGCAGGACGCGGCTGGTGTTGGTGAGGTTCAGGTGCAGGTTGGTCTGGTTGTCGCCCCAGTTGTTCACCGAGGAATCCATGATGACGTGGTAGGGGTTGGTGTGGGCGTTGGGCTGCTCGCTGGTGATGCGGGTGCGGCCGTTGCGGCTGCTGTAGAAGGCCCAGCCGTTGGGCGCCGCGGTGCTTGAGAAGACCTGGTAGACAGGCAGTTGCACGTAGGTGACGGGGTCCTGGTCCTTGACGCTGATGGCGTCGAAGGCGAGACCGTCGTTGGTGAGCTGGGCGTTGGCCTTGTTCTGGAACTTGACCACGCAGGTGGCGCCAAGCTCGAGGCCGGCGGCGGTGGCGGCGCGGACCAGGTCAATCTGGCTGCGGTTCCAGGCGTCCTGGACGCCGTTCTTGAGCTGCACGAGGCGCACGAAGGTGGTGCCGCCGTCCACGGACAGGAAGACGCCGTCCTCTTCGTCGGTGTCGTCGTTGAACTCTTTCCACCAGAACTCCAGGAAGACGAACTCCTTGCCCGTGAGGTTCAGGTGCAGCCGGGCCTCGTTGATGGCGGTGGTGCCCGTGCCGGCGCCGCTGTCGCGGTCCATGACCAGGTGGTAGGAGCCCTCCTTGGGGGAGTTGGAGCCGGAGATCTGGATGCGGCCCAGGGGCTGCGCCGCCAACAGCCAGTACTCGTCGAAGGAGCCGGTCTCGAAGCCCGTGGTGTAGGGGATGGTGGTGTACAGGGGGCCCTTGCGCAGCTTCAGGTCGTCAATGGCCATGCCACTGTTGTTGATGGCGTTGCGGGCGCGAACGCGCAGGGAAAGCACGGTGCGCTTGGAGAGGGTGAGGCCGGCGGTGGTGGCCAGGGAGTTGACGGAGAGGTAGACGGGCTTCCAGGTGCTGTTCGAGTAGGAGGCGGGCAGGAACTGGTAGATGCGGGTCTGGGTGCGGCCGCCGTCCACGGAAAGGAAGACGCCGTCGTCGAAGTCGTCCTGATCGCCGAAGTCGGCCCACCAGAAGGACAGCAGAGCATCCTTCTCGGTGGAGAGGTCAACGCTGAGGCGCATTTCCGCGCGGGTGTCGCTGTTGTTGGCGGAGTCCAACTGCAGGGACTGGGTGCCGGTGCGCACGTAGGTGCCGGCCATACGGGCGCGCCCCTGGAGGTTGCCGCCAGCGGACAGCCACGCGGGGGGCGTGTTGGTGGACTCTTCGAAGCCCGTGGTGAGGGGCAGGGCGGCGTAGGCGGACTCGCCCACGGCGATGTCATCGAGGTAGATGGCGGCGCGGCGGGTCCAGCTGGTGTTGATGCGGTGCTGGAAGCGGATGATGGTCTTGGCGCTGAGGGTGAGGCCCGCCAGAGAGGCCGCGGCGGAGAGGTTCACCTTCTGGAAGTACCAGGTGTCGTTGGTGGGGCTGAGGTCCCGGGAGTAGTAGTAGATGCCGGTCCAGGTGGTGCCACCGTCCACCGAGATGGAGACGCCGTCGTTGGCCTCCAGGGTCTCGTTGACGGCCTTGAACCAGAAGGACAGGACCACGTTGTCGGCGTTCGCGGCGTTGATGTAGAGCTGGGCGTAGGAGTCGCCGTTGTACCAGTCGTTGTTGTCGCGCTTGCGGGAGCGCAGGTCGTAGGTGCCGGTGTGGGGATTGCTGGTTTCGATGATGACGGTGACGTTGTTGGCGTTGCTGGTCTCCAGGCGCCAGGAGGGCTCCCGCGCGCCGGTCTCAAAGCCGGTGGTATAGGGGATGGGCGCGTAGGGGTGACCGCAGGTGCTGTCGTCCAGGCAGGTGTGCTGGGCGTCCAAACAGGTGCCGCAGGAGCCGCCGCAGTTGTCGCTGCCGCACTGCTTGCCGGTGCAGTTGGCCGTGGGGCTGCAGCAGGTGCCCTCCCAGCAGTGCTTCTCGAAGCCGCAGGACAGCAGGTTGTCCTCGAAGGTCCAGCCAAGCTGGTTGTCCAGGGGGCTGCACACGCGGCAGGAGTCCGACGGATCCTTCAGGCCGGAGCCCACGCAGAAGCCGTTGATCATGCAGTAGTAGGGGTTGATGGTGTACTGGCAGGCGCCGGCCACGCAGGAGACCTTGGAGCAGGAGTCGTCGTTGATGCAGGTGCCGCAGGTGCCGCCGCAGCCGTCGTCGCCGCAGGTCTTGCCGGTGCAGGAGGGTACACACTGGCACAGGCCGTCCACGCAGTAGTCGTTGGCCTTGGTGCCGCACTTGGTGCCGCTGAGCTTGGTGCTGGCGCAGCCCGTCAGGGGGGAGCAGGCCTCCAGGGTGCAGTCGTTGCCGTCGGACTGGCAGGTGACCGCCGTGCCGGACTGGCAGGAGCCCGTGGCGCACTTGTCGCCGGTGGTGCAGGCGTCGCCGTCTTCGCAGGGGGCGCTGTTGCCCACCTGGATGCAGCCCATGGTCTTGTCGCAGGCCTCGTCGGTGCAGACGTTGCCATCCTCGGGGCACTTCTTGCTGCTGCCGCCCTTGCAGAAGCCGTTGCTGCAGGCGTCGTCCAGGGTGCACTGGTTGCCGTCATCGCAGGCCCCGGAGGCGGGAATCTGGATGCAGCCGTACTCGGCGTCGCAGATGGCCTGGGTGCAGGGGTTGCTGTCGGGGGCGCAGACCGTGGAGGAGGTGCCCACGCACAGGCCGCCGTCGCAGGCGTCGCCGTCGGTGCACTCGTCGCCATCGTCACACAGGCCCACGTGGCCCACGAACTGGCAGCCCAGGGTGTCGTCGCAGCTATCGTCGGTGCACTCGTTGTTGTCGTTGCAGGTCTTGGCGGTACCGGAGACGCAGGCGCCCGCGTCGCAGGAGTCGCCCTCGGTGCAAAGGTTGCCATCCTCGCAGGGGCCGGCCTGGGGGGCGTTCACGCAGCCGCTGGCGGGGTCGCAGGAGTCGGCGGTGCAGACCTTGCCGTCATCGCAGTCCAGGGGCTCGCCCTCGCACTGGCCCAGGACACAGGCGGTGTTCAGGGTGCAGGCGTCGTTGTCGTCGCAGGGCACGGCGTCCAGCTCAGTGAACTCGCAGGCGCCCGCCACGCAGGCCCCGTCGGTGCAGGGATTGTCGTCATCGCAGACCATGGGGTCGGACTGGCAGGTGCCGTCCTGGCAGGTGTCCCCCAGGGTGCAGGCGTCGCCGTCCTCGCAGGCGGTGCCGCTGAGGTCCAGGTGGTCGCAGCCGCCACCCGCAAGGCAGATGTCGGTGGTGCAGGCGTTCTGGTCGTCGCAGTCCTGGAAGACCTCGCCAGCGCATTTGCCCGCGGCGCACAGGTCGTTCTCGGTGCAGGTGTCGCCATCGTCGCAGGTGACCCCGTCGTCGTCGTCGTGCAGGCAGCCCACCTTGGGGTCGCAGCCGTCCAGCGTGCATTCGTTGGAGTCGTCGCAGGACAGCTTCACGCCCACGCACTTGCCGCTGATGCAGGTGTCGCTATCGGTGCACAGGTCGTTGTCCGAGCAGGCGTTGGGGGCGTTCGTGAAGACGCAGCCGTTGGCGCCGTCGCAGGTGCCGGTGGTGCAGGGATTCTGGTCGTCGCAGATGACCGGGTCCGCCTCGCACTGGCCCACCACGCAGGTGTCGTTGAGGGTGCAGGGGTCGCCGTCGTCGCACAGGCCGCCGTCGGTGTCCACGAAGTCGCAGGCGCCGGCCTCGGTGCACAGGTCCAACGTGCAGTCGTTGCCGTCCTCGCAGACCACGGTGGTGGTGCCCAGGCACTCGCCGCTGACGCAGCGGTCGTTGCGGGTGCAGAAGTCGCCGTCGTCACAGTCGCCGCTGACCAGATTGGTGTGGGTGCAGCCCTCCACGGGGTCGCAGGCGTCTTCGGTGCAGGGGTTGTCGTCGTCACAGGTCTTGAGGGGCCCGCCAACGCATTGGCCGGCGTCGCAAAGGTCGCCCTCGGTGCAGACGCTGCCGTCCTCGCAGGAGTCCCCCGTGAGGTCGTTGGACAGGCAGCCCACGCCGGGCTCGCAGTAGTCGGTGGTGCAGGGGTTGCCGTCCTCGCAGGGCACCTCGGGGCCGCCCACGCAGTCGCCCTCCTGGCAGAAGTCACCTTCGGTGCACAGCTCGCCGTCTTCGCAGCTTCCGGGCGCTGGGGTGTTGGCGCAGCCCGTGGCGGGGACGCAGGTGTCCAGGGTGCAGCCGTTGTTGTCCTCGCAGCTTACGGGGGTGCCGCCCTGGCAGATGCCCGCCTGGCAGCGGTCGTCCACGTCGCACAGGTCGCCCTCGTCGCACTGCTGGCCTTCGCCCGTGGGGACGAAGCCGCACAGACCCGTCTTGGGGTTGCAGGCCGCGTCCAGGCACTCCACGTTGGGGCCGCTGGGGGCGGGGCAGAGGACCACCGAGTTGGGGTCCACGATGCAGTGGCCGGGCATGGTGCTCAGGTCGCACTTGAGGGTGCCGTTGCAGATGTTGCCGTCTTCCAGGCCCGCGCAGTCCTGGGTGCTGCTGCAGCCGCAGGCCACCGGGGTGCCCTGGCAGGTGCCACCGCCGCACTTGTCCGAGCCCGTGCAGGGGTCGCCGTCATCGCAGTCGGCGGCGTTGTTGATGGTCTTGCACTCGCCGTCCTCGCAGTAGTCGTCGGTGCACAGGTTGCCGTCGTTGCACACGAAGTCGGTGCCCAGGCAGACGCCCTGGGTGCAGGTGTCGCTTTTGGTGCAGGCGTTGCCGTCGTCGCAGGGCTTGTCGCTTTGGGGGACGTTGACGCACTTGCCCTGGTTGTTGCACAGGTCCAGGGTGCAGCCCTCCTGGTCGTCGCAGATGGCCACCCAGGTGTCGCCGTCCAGGTAGTCGTTGTCGCTGGCGCCATCGCAGTCCTGGTCCACGCCGTCGCAGACCTCGGGGGCCGCCACGGGGGCCGTGCAGTCCCCAAGGCCGTCCTCCTGGCAGACGCGCTTGCCCGAGCATTGGCCGTACTGGTTCTCCTCCGAGGTGCACACGGTGTACAGGGAGTTGGCGATGGACTTGTCGGTGCACTTGCACTCGCCCACCAGGGGCACGCACTGCTTGGCGCTGATGCCATCCACCGACAGGGAGTCCTGGCAGCCGTAGCCGCTGGGGCATTTGCCGCCCACGCCGCAGGGACCGCCGCAGAAGCGGCCCGTGCTGCCGAAGTCCAGGCACATGATCTTCTCGCCGGTGACGGCCTCGCAGTCGTCCGACGTGACACAGGGCTTGCACAGGCTGGAGAAGTCCGAGATGCAGATGGAGACGAAGTCCGCCCCGCCCGAGGACACCTGGCGGCAGGACCAGCCGGGGGCGCAGTCCTCTTCGCAGGCCTTGGTGCAGACGCCCTCGCCGATGTGCTCCACACACCAGCGGGAGATGCAGCTTTCGTTCTTGGAGCACTTGTCCAGGAAGCAACCCTCGCCGGGGTCGCACTGGGGGCCCATGGCGTCCGTGTCCGCGGCCACGTCCAGGGGCACGGTCTCGGTATCCAGGCCATCCACCGGGGTGGTGTCCGTGGGCAGCGCCACGTCCGTGTCCGGCAGGATCTTGCCATCACCGGGGACGTCGTCGCCCTGGCCATCTACGCTATCAAAGCCCGCCCCGTCCGCATCCGCGAACCCTGGCAGGGGTTGTTCCGTGGAAGAACTGGAACAGGCCGAGAAAAAGGCCAAGAAGACCACAAGCAGCAACCATGAATTGCGCATCAAATCCTCCGCCTGGCGGGATTAGGGGCCAGGAACGGCGGCGATTTTAGCGACCCCCCCCAGGGGAGTCAACGAAACTGCGCATTAAACGCGCGTGTTTCCTTTGAAAGGTCAGAACCCCAGTGATAGGCTGCGCCGATTCCCCGTTCCCGGGGCTTCCCCGCGAAGGAGACCTAGCCATGTCCCAGCCCCTCACGGCCCTCCCGACAGCCCCCCGGGTTCCTAGGGGATTGACCGCCACGGTGCTGGCCTCGGCAAGCATCACCATCATGGCCGGCGCCACCATCTCCGCGGCCCTTCCGGGGCTTCAGCGAGACCTGGCCACGGACCCCCAGGCGGACCTGCTGGTCAAGATGATGCTGACCCTGCCCGCCGCCGCCATCGCCTTCGGGTCCACCGGGGCGGGCTGGCTGGCGGACCGCTTCGGACGGCGTGGGGTGCTGCTGTGGTCGCTGGTCCTCTATGCGTTGGGGGGGGTCTCGGGGGCCCTTACCACTGATTTGTGGCTGATGGCCGCCGGGCGCCTCGTCCTGGGCCTGGGCGTGGCGGGCCTGATGACCGCCGGCACGGCCATCCTGGCGGACTACTACCAGGGCGAGGCCCGGGGCCGGATGCTGGGGCTTCAGGGGGCGCTGATGGGCTTTGGCGGCGTGCTGCTGCTGTTCGGCGGCGGCCTGCTGGCGGAGATCCACTGGCGGGCCCCCTTCTACCTGTACCTGGCGGCCCTGGCCATCCTGCCCCCGGCGCTGTGGTTCGTGAAAGACCTTCCCCGGGGCGCCCTACCCGCCCAGGCCTCGGCGGCCGCCGAGCCCCAGGCCGGCGCCACTGCCCAGCCCGCCGCGCCCAAGGTGCCCCTGACCGCCTTCCTGCCCATCTACCTGCTTGCGCTGCTGTCCATGATCGGCTTCTTCGTGTCGCCCATTCAGCTGCCCTTCTTCATCCAAAGCCGCTTTGGCATGGGCCCCGCCGAGGCGGGCGCCGCGGTGGCCCTGGGCACCCTGGTGGGCTCGGCCACCTCCCTGGCCTACGGCCCTCTGGGGCGCCGCCTGTCCCACAAGGCCGTCTACTGCCTGAGCCTGCTGCTGCTGGGGCTGGGCTACCTGGTCATCGGCCTGGCGGCGCTGCCCGCCCAGGTCTTCGTAGGCGCCGCCTTCACGGGCCTGGGCTCGGGCCTGGCCATGCCCAACTTCAACGTCTGGGTCAGCGAACTGGCCCCCGAGGCCATCCGAGGCCGGGCCCTGGGCGGCCTGACCACGGCAGTCCACATCGGCCAGTTCCTCTCCCCCCTGCTGGTAGCCATCCTAGCCACCACCCTGGGCCCCGAAGCCGTCTTCACCGCTGCCGGCGCCATCTTCGCAGTCGCCAACCTCCTGGGGTTGGGCTGGGTGGCACTTAACCGAACCGCG
>CAIXZC010000122.1 GCA_903923815.1 uncultured Myxococcales bacterium | reverse complement strand
GTGTCGCCGCCCAGGTACGTGTTGGTGCCGGAACAGCCGGCAGCCGTATTCTCGTAGATGCTCATACGGAACTTGACCATCACGTTGCTGTTGGGGTTCATGTCGATGGCGAAGGCATGGGGCCAGTACAGCACCAGGTTCTTGCTGTCCGTGACGAAGCCCACGTTTTCATTGCCGCCGCAGTACGCGACGCTTTGGGTAGCCTTGGCCACCATGGAGCGATTGCCCGCGGCGTCCTGGCCGCCCCAGCCCACGCCCAGGGGCAGGCGGTAGTCCGTGCTGCAGGGGTCGTAGCCGATCCAGCAGGGCACGTTGTTGGTCATGCCCGTGGTGAAGGCGAAGCTTTCGCCGCCGTCCAACAGAGCCATGGTGCCGGTCTCGGCCACGGCCAGGGATTCAACCTCTCCGGTCAGCAGGGCGTCGCCCGCCGGGAGAGAATAAAGGTATTGTTCGGAACCGTCGGTGGCCACGATCTTCGCGGCCAGATCCTGGCTGCCAACCAAGCACCCCAGCACCATCGCCACCACGCCCCACTGCCTTGCCTTAGTCATCTGAATCCTCCCGTTCTAAAGCCTATTTGCAATTGCCGCCACACTCGCGGCAAGCTTCCACGCAGGTTCTGTCCCAACCCTCAAGACAACAATGCGGATACTTCGCACAGACGCAGTCCTGGCATTCGCAGCCAAAGCAACCGCGCACGTTGGCGACGCTGCAGCCGTCGCAGCTTCCCTCTTCACAGGTCTTGATCTCCCCGCAGTCGCCGGAGTTCATGCCGCACCGCTCAATGCAAAGGAGATCCCAACCGAGCTCACAGCACGCCGGGTCCGTCTCGCATACTGGGTCCCTACACAGGCCCTCGGTCCCCGGCACCCCGGGCTTCTCCTCGCAGCCGTCCGACGGGACCTCGCAAAGGCCCAAAGCGCTGCAGGCCTGCCCGTCCTCGCACTCGCCGCAGAAGCCGCCGCAGCCGTCGGGCCCGCACTGGCGTCCGTCGCAGGAGGGCCAGCAGGGGCTCATGGGCTCGCAGGAGCCGAACAGGCTTTTGGCGTCGCTATGCCGGCAGAACCAGCCCTCAGGGCAATCCGGGGTATTGAAGCACGCGGCACTGCAGATCCGCCTGTCCGCCAGGCAGACACCGCCCAGGCACTCCTGGTCGGTCTTGCAGTGGTGCCCGAAGACCTGTTCGCTGACGGCCACGCAGGAGGCGCCCCCGTGGCAGGCCTGCCCCGCGGAACAGGTGCCGCAGGAATTGCCGACCTCGTCGACGCCGCACTGTCTTGAGAAGGGAGTCTGGTCCGTCACGTCGCCGTCGCAGCCTTCGAAGCGCTCGCCGCAGAAGCCGCCACAGTAGTAGACGGCGTAGTAGCCGCAGCGGGGCTCCCATTCTTCGGTGCAGCACTCGGGACGGATCCCGCAGACGCACTCCTCCACGCCCTCGGCGCAGTTGGGGCAGCCACCCTCCGCGCGGGGGCGGCAGTCGGCGGCCAAGGGGCCGGGGGCGCATTGACCGGCGCCGTTGCATTCGAAGTCCTCAATGCACTGGCCGCAGGTTCCCCCGCAGCCATCGGGGCCGCAGCCCTTGCCAATGCAGTCGGGCACGCAGGCCTGGACGCAGGCGCCGTCCTGGCAGAAGGAGTCGTCGGGGCACAGCCCGCAGAGGCGGCCGCAGCCATCCGGACCACACTGCTTGTCCAGACAAAGCTGGCTCTGGTCGCAGACCTCGCACTGGCCATCGGCGCTGCACAGGGAGAACTGTTCGCAGGTGCCGCAGACGCCGCCACAGCCGTCGTCGCCGCACTGGCGGCCGTCGCACTGGGGCACGCAGCCCACCATGGCCATGCACATGGGGCTGCGGGAAAGGTCACACTGCTCAAGCTGCTGTTGGGTGCAGGCGCCAAGGAACACCACGGACGCCAGAACCGCCAAGAGACTCGTCTTCATAGGGACGCCTCCATGAAACTAGAACCGCCAGCCGAGGCCGGCCTCAAACACGGGGTGGGAGTCACTCTCCTCGGAGGATTGAATGGTCACCACCTGCACCACGTAACCGCCCGCAAGCCTCACGAAGAGGCTGGGGTCAACGTCGAACTGAAGGCCGCCACGCAGGCTGCCCAGGAAGGACAAGGGATCGCCACGGCTGCCCGCGTCCGAGTCCTTGACCAGCCACTGGTGGCCAAAGTCGCCCTCCGCAAAGGGCGCCAGTCTGCGGCCCAAAAGGCCAGGCCACTGGGCCCCCACAACCACCCCAACGAAGTAGCGGTGCAGCCAGAAGGACTCGCCGCGAAGCTCGTGGAAGGCCGTGCTGTAGCCGCCCGAGAGGCCAGCCCAGCCCCAGTTGTCGAAGCGCCGGGCAAAGGCCAGGGACACACCGTGATTGAGGCCGCCCAGGGAAAAGGCCGAGGGGCCACTGCGGTAGGACAGGGCCAACTGCCAGTC
>CAIXZC010000121.1 GCA_903923815.1 uncultured Myxococcales bacterium | reverse complement strand
GTTCAAGGCGCTTGGCCTTGTTGAACTGCTGCTGGATCTCCGACAGCATGAGCTGGACCTGGTGGGTGGCCCTCAGGGCGTCCAACTGAAGCTGCCTGGTCTGCAGCAGCAGCGACGCTGTGCGGGCGTTGGAGTCCACCACCGCCTGGTCACACTGCACCTCGGTCTGCCACTTGGCGGTGTCCAGATTGATCTGGCCGATGTCGTGCTGCAAGGAGGTGACGGCGGCCTCCATTCCAATGGCGACCAGGTTGGCAGGAATGGCCGCCGACATGTAGGCCGAGCCGGCAATCGCCCCGCCCAGCCCCTGCGCCGCGAAGCCAAGGGTGGTCGAGAAGACGCCCAGCAGGCGGTCCAGGGTCCCCACCGAGTAATGCATCCAGTTGATGGCGTTCTGAAGGTTCTCGGCCTTGGTGCCCTGGGTATAGACGAAGTCAGCCAGATTGAGAATGAGCTGGCACTGGGCCTGGACCCTGGACTTTTCGATGGCCACTTCGTCCAGAATGGTCTGCTCGGCCACCACGATCTTCTTCATGTCCAGGGTGGCCTGTTCGTAGCCCACCCGGGCCTCGTGGATGGTGCCGTTGCCCACCTGACCGCAGGGGTCTCCCAGGCTGCGGGTCGAGTCACTGAGGTAGGCGTAGCTTTCGATGGCCGGGTAGATGCGGCCGTCGGGGCCCTGGAAGGTGCCGCAGATCTCGCCAAGCTGCGCCTCGTAGTTCATGCGCAGGGTCAGCAACTCGGACTGGAAGGCCTCGGCGTCGGTCTCAAAGGAGGTGTTGCGATTGATGGCCAGATCCTCACGGTACTTGGCCATGTCCACCTTCTGGGCGACCCTCTTGCGGATGACCTCGAAGCCATTGTCCTCGTACTGGTTCAGCGTGGGGAAGGGCATGTAGTCGGGCCGGAAGCCGAAGTAGTTGACCTCATCGGCGATGGCCGCATAGGCGTTGCGCATGTCCAGCATGGCCATGCGATAGCGCTTCTGGGCCTGATCCAGCACCAGGGCGACCTGGGGACGGTCCTGGGGTTTGAGCGTGTCGGTGACCCGCAGCATCAACTGGGACAGCAGGATTGACTCCACATAGGTCGCAATGTAGGCCCGCCGCGCCACGGTCCGCGCCAGGTCCGGCCGGTTCAGGTTCTGGTAGCGCTTGGCGATCTCGCTCCAGGCCCGGGACTTCTGCGTGGCCGCCCGGGTCAGGCGCTCCAGGTACCAGGTGACCGTGGCCTGGGTCACGAAGTTCCGCTCCTCCTTGCCAATGGTCTTGCCGTAGACCAACGCTTCCCAGAACTGGGGTGACAGCGAATAGAAGCGGTCCAGGGCTTCCTGGTAGTACTGGGCAGCTTGGTACAGGTACAGCATCTCCATGCCGGAGGCGCCGGACAGGTTGATGCCCCCGGTCTCAAACAGGGTTCCCTCAAAGGTAGAGCCGCCCAGCCCAGCCAGGTCAAACCGGGAGGCCATGGCCCGCGTGTAGGACTCGTCCCCCATCATCACCAGCAGCTCCGAATACAGGCGCTCGAAGCCGTCGTGGGGCACGGCAGTGGCCGGCATCCCGGAGTGGCAGGCCTCGGCGTAGGCGAAGTTGGTGCAAAGGTACTCCTGCAGCTTCTTCTTGACCGCTGCGCCGCCGGTGGCCACCGCCTCGAAGTGGGCGCGCCACAGGTGCAGCAGGCAGTCCACCCGCTCCTGCGCGGCTTCGATTTCGGCGGGGTCGTAGCAGTAGGGGACCTGATTGGAGTCGGGCAGGCAGGTCTGGGGAGCGAAGCCCAGGTTGGTGCCGTCCCGCCCCCGGAACTGGGTCTTGTAGCGGAAGGCCAGATCAATGGCCGCGTACAGCGGCGTCAAGACGGCCTTCTGTTCACTGGCGGC
Organism: uncultured Myxococcales bacterium; assembly: GCA_903923815.1. Lineage (GTDB taxonomy): Bacteria > Myxococcota_A > UBA9042 > CAIXZC01 > CAIXZC01 > CAIXZC01. The sequence goes on along the minus strand of CAIXZC010000121.1, from coordinate 1,947 downwards.
GAAGAAGGTCTTCCCCTCCCGCAGGTCCAGGCGATTCCCGTCGCAATACACGGCGGCGGGGTCGGTGCAGCGCCAGATGGGCTTGTACTGGACGATGGGGCGGCCCGCCGCCAGCCAGTCGTTGAGCTGCTGCTCGCAGGAGCCGTCATCCTGGCAGTCCAGGCCGGCCACTCCTGCCTGGGACATGGCCGCCGAATCCACCGTGAAGAAGGTCACATTGCTGCCCGCAGGACAGGCGATTCGGAAATCCCCATCCGACGCAGTGCGGGTGCCGCAGTCCTTCTGATCCGTGCCGATGGGACAGATGGCGGTGTCCGAACCGGGGCCCCCGTCGTCGCACGAATCGTTGCCGCCGTAGGGGCTCCATTTGGATTCGTTGTCCGGATCATTGGGGTCCTTCCAGGCCGCCTTGCCGCAGGAGTTGTCGTTCACCAGGTTCAGCCAGGGGTTGGTGACGGCCCCCGAGCCCCCATCGAACAGGCCATTGGCCAGACACAGGTAGTGCACCCCCTCCTCGCCCCCAGGCGTCAGCGTCTGGGGCTGCCCGGCGGCGGGCACGGTGCCGTCGATGAGCCCGACGGCCAGTGACGCAGCGTTCCCATCGGTGACCGTGCGGTTGCCGTAGCCCAGCACCTGTTCGATCAGATCGGGCGAGCACTGCAGGTCCAGCAGGCCCTCGGGTTCGGTCCTCTCGTCCCAGGGCACCGAGCCCTCAAAGGTGTCGGGGACGGTGTTGCCGTTGGCGTCTTCCATGTCCAGGTCGGCGGCCTGTCGGGCCAGCAGCATGAAGCCATAGGCCGAGAAGTCGCCCTGGTCACCGGGCAGGAAGGATTTGTAGGTCTCGCGGAAGATGAGGAACAGGTGGGTCTGGTTCACCAGGGCGCCGTCCAGCACCTCAAAGGAGCGCCGACGGGACTTTCCATCGGGGATCGGACTGGCCGCCGCCAGGGCCATGTTGGCCGCCAGGGTCTCGGTGGGGATCTCCGTCCCGGGACCCAGGTTCATGGGCAGCAGGCTGTCCCGACACTCGAAGCGGTAGCGCTGCCCCGTGTTGGTGTCCAGCTCGGTGGCCCGCGTAAAGCCAGGAATGATCCAGGGCACCTTGGTCAACTCGTAGCCGCCCTCGGTGCTGGCGCAGGTGCTGTCTGAAGAGTCGGACACATAGCGGCCCCCAAGATTGACCTGGGCCTGAAGCTCGTCCACGTACACCAGACAGACCCCACCAGTCTTCTTCTGGCAGGTGGCAGGGTCGGCCCCCAGGGTCACGGTGATGGCGGGGTCGCCGGGGTATTGGAGGGCCAGATCGGAGACAATCCGGCCGGCCAGTTTCGTGGGTTCGCCCGCGGGGTCGGGGGCGTAGAGATCCATCGAGAAGGGCATCTCCACCACACCACTGGGAACGGGCTTGGTGGCCGTGTCGGAGGAGTAGACGACTATCCCCAACTCGTTGATGTCATAGGGATAACAGGCACCCTTCTTCTCCGGGCAGGCGGCCTGGACACTGGGCCAGCGCCAGGACTCGGTCCGTGTGGCGATGGTCACGGCCAGGAACTCCTCCCAGGAGATGTTGCCGGTCCGGAAGGCGAACCAACGCTGAATCAGGGCATTGTTGACCTTGTCCACCAGGGTCTGGGATTTCTTGGACTCGGGGGTGGCTGCCCAGGCCCCCAGTTCCTTGTCGCCGAAGTTGGCGAAGTAGTAGATGTTGCCGCCCCAGCGGCCCTCGGGGCGTTCGGCATAGGCCAGGAATACGGTCTGGGCCCCCAGCTTGGGGTGGGCCACTTCAACCCGCCCGTCCCACTTGGGTCCGGGTCCGTCGCCGGCCTTGTCCAGGTAGATCTTGACCTGCCCACCCTGGCCCTCGACATTGACCGTCAACTCCTGCTGGACCTGGACCTCGCCCAGGGGCCCCATGGTCAGCCAGTACAGCGGGCAGTTGAGGGCCGG
>CAIXZC010000120.1 GCA_903923815.1 uncultured Myxococcales bacterium | reverse complement strand
GAGCTGCTGACCAAGTACAAGTTCCCCGGAGACGAAGTCCCCGTGATTCGTGGCTCCGCCTGGTTGGCCCATCAGGCCGATGGCGATCCCGAGTCCGAAGGTGGCAAGTCCATCACTCGCCTCATGGACGCCCTGGATTCCTACATCCCCGAGCCCGTGCGCGAGACCGACAAGCCCTTCCTCATGCCCGTGGAAGATGTCTTCTCCATCAAGGGCCGTGGCACCGTGGTGACCGGCCGTGTGGAGCGTGGCACCATCAAGGTGGGCGACGATGTTGAGATCTCTGGTCTCAAGGAAGACTCCCGCAAGACCGTGGTCACCGGCGTGGAAATGTTCCGCAAGATCATGGAATTCGCTCAGGCCGGCGACAATGTCGGTCTGCTCCTTCGCGGCATCGAGCGCAAGGATGTGGAGCGCGGCATGGTTCTGGCCAAGCCCGGCACCATGAAGGCCAAGCACCGCTTCATGGCCCAGGTGTACGTGCTGACCAAGGATGAGGGCGGTCGTCACACCTCCTTCGTGGGCGGCTACCGTCCCCAGTTCTTCTTCGGCGTGACCGACGTGACCGGCACCATCAAGCTGCCTGAGGGCCGTGAGATGGTCATGCCTGGTGACCACGCCAACTTCGAAGTCGAGCTGATCCAGCCCGTGTCCATTGAGAAGGAAGGCCGCTTCGCCGTCCGCGAAGGTGGTCGTACCGTTGGCGCCGGCGTGATCACCGAGGTCCTCGACTGAGACCCTCGGGCCAACCGGCTCGCGTAAGTTCGAACGAAAGTCCGGCGGGGCACCAATCTGCCTCGTCGGACTTGATTTATTGAAGAGGTGACAGGGTCATGGGCAAGGCTAGCAAGGGTAACAGAGTCATCATCCAGTGCGAGTGCACGACCTGCAGGACCAGCGGAATGCCCGGTGTCTCCCGTTACTCCACGGTCAAGAACCGCAGGAAGACCACGGGACGTCTCGAGCTGCAGAAGTATTGCAAATACGAAAAGAAGCACACCCTGCACAAAGAGACCAAGTGATGTCTTCCTGTTTTTGGGCCAGTAGCTCTAATGGTAGAGCGTCGGACTCCAAATCCGAGGGCTGGGGGTTCGAGTCCCTCCTGGCCTGCCACTAGATGGCAAGGTGGTTGCGATGAATCTGCAACGCTATGTGAACATCTCCTTTGTGATCGCCGGTCTGTTGGTCTGGGCCATCGTGGGTTCCCTTTTTGGGTTCATCATTGAGGCCATTGACCTGGACTTCAACCTGCACCTGCTGGGCTCCGGCTTCCGCCTCTCGGATCTGCTGGGCCTCTTCGCCGGTGTGGGCGCTGGCGTCTACCTGAAGATGAATGCGGCAGTGAACACCTGGGCCAACGAGGTGGCCACTGAACTGAGCAAGGTCACCTGGCCCACCTGGCCCGAGACGAAACTTGGCACGATTGTGGTGATCGTCACCTCCATCGTGATGGCCATCATCCTTGGGTTCTTCGATTACATCTGGGCCTTCCTCATCTCCCACATCTACGGGATCTGAGGATGCCGGACAGCAGCGGGCGTGAAATGAGCAACGAAGCCCAGAACAGCAGCTTCAAGTGGTACGTGGTCCACACCCTGAGCGGCCATGAGAACAAGGCCAAGCTCCTGTTGGAGGAGCACATCCGGATTGAAAAGCAGGAGTCGCACTTCGGCCGCATCCTGGTGCCCACCGAGAACGTGGCCGAGGTTGTGGCGGGCAAGAAGCGGACCAGCAAGCGCAAGTTCTTCCCGGGGTACATCCTGGTCGAGATGGAAATGACCCAGGATAGCTGGCACCTGGTGAAGGATACGGACAAGATCACCGGCTTCGTGGGCGACTCCCAGAAGCCGAGGGCGATGAAGCCCTCCGAGGTCAACAGGATCCTCGGGCAGATAGAAGTGGGCGAGAAGGACGTGAAGCCGGTGTCCTCGTTTGACGCGGGACAGTCGGTGCGGATCGTGGAAGGTCCCTTCGTCAACTTCGCGGGCACTATTGACGAGGTCAAGGCGGAGAAGCGCAAGCTTCGCGTCATGGTCACCATCTTCGGGCGTTCCACTCCCGTTGAAGTGGATTTCATGCAAGTGGAGAAAGTGTGAGGTTGAGGAATGGCTAAGAAGGAAGTAGGAAAAGTTCGGCTTCATATTCCGGCAGGCAAGGCCAACCCTTCACCTCCGGTGGGTCCCGCGTTGGGTCAGCAGGGCGTGAACATCATGCAGTTCTGCAAGGCCTTCAATGCCACCACCGCGGATCAGGAAGGCATGTTGATTCCCGTGGTTATCACGGTTTTCAGTGACCGGTCCTTCACCTTCGTGACCAAGAGCCCTGTTACCTCGGTGCTGCTCAAGAAAGCCGCGGGCATCGACTCGGGTTCTGGCAATCCGAACCGTAAGAAGGTTGGCAACGTGAGCCGCGATCAGGTCAAAGAGATCGCGAAGATCAAGATGCCCGACCTCTACGCCATCGACGAAGAAGGGGCCATCAAGACTGTCATGGGCACTGCAATGAGCATGGGCATCACCGTCGGCGAATAGCTCAGCTGCAGGAGATGCGCCTTCGTGCGCGTCGCTAAGGAGGAACAATGGCTACTCAAAAGGGTTACCGCAACGCGTCGGCCGCCTACGACAAGCTCAAGAAGTACACCGTAGACGAGTCCATCGCCATCCTGAAGAAGACCGCCTTCGCCAAGTTCGACGAGACCGTCGATCTGGCCGTGCGCCTGGGCGTCAACCCCAAGTACTCGGACCAGATGGTGCGTGGCGCCTGCATGCTGCCCAACGGCACCGGCAAGACCGCCAAGGTCGCCGTGTTCGCCAAGGGCGACAAGGCCACTGAGGCCCGTGACGCCGGCGCTGACTTCGTGGGCGACGACGACCTCATTGAGAAGATCCAGAACGAAGGGTTCATGGACTTCGACAAGGCCATCGCCACCCCCGACATGATGGGCAAGGTCGGCAAGCTCGGTAAGATCCTGGGCCGCCGCGGCCTCATGCCCAACCCCAAGCTGGGCACCGTGACCTTCGACATCGCCAAGGCGATCCGCGAAGCCAAGGGTGGCCGCGTGGAGTTCAAGGTCGAGAAGGCCGGCGTGGTGCACACCGTCATCGGCAAGAAGTCCTTCACTGAGCAGCAGCTGAAGGAGAACCTGATGGCCATCGTGGACATGCTCAACAAGCTCAAGCCCAGCTCGGCCAAGGGCACCTATTTCAAGTCCGTGACCCTCTCGACGACCATGGGTCCCGGCATCAAGGTCGAGCCCGCTGAAATGGTCGTCAGTCCCAAGTAGTTGTTCCGGCGAGGTACCCATCGGTCAAAGAAGCAGGTTCCATTTTCTGGATAAATCCTGCGGAGGCCCATGGAACCGAAACAAGACTCGAAAAGGCCTGACGGGGTCAAACCCTGGAAGCCGACGGGAACTTCGCCACTGATAGAAGGAGTAAGGGCGTGAAGAAGGAAAGGAAATTTGAGATCGTTGCGAAGCTCAAAGAAGACCTTGCCGTCGCCCTTGCCGTGGTGGCCGTCGACTTCAAGGGCACCAGCGTGGCCAAGGTCCAGGAGATCCGCAAGGAGCTCCGCAAGGAAGGCGCCAGATTCCAGGTGGTCAAGAACACCCTTCTCATCAAGGCTGTTCAGGGCACCGAGCTGGAATCCATTGGCAAGCTGACCGGTGGACAAGTGGCCATCGCCTGGTCCGACACTGACCCCGCCTTCCCCGCGAAGGTGCTGGTCAAGCTCTCGAAGAGCATCGGTTCACTGTCGGTGAAGGGTGGCGTTCTCTCAGGCAAGATCTTGGATCCCAACGGGGTCGTCATGCTGTCCCAGCTTCCGTCCAAGGACGAGATGCGGGGCCGGCTGCTGTCCGTCTTTGTGGCCGTGCCGAGGAAGATGCTCGGGGTCATGCAGGCTGCTCAGCGCGATTTCATGGGCGTCCTGAAGGCGAGAGAAGACAAGCTCAAGGCCGCCTGAAGGTGATGGCGGTCGAGATTTTTCGGGTTTGATACCTCAAAAGGAGAAAAGAAAATGGCAGAGCTTACCAGAGAGCAAGTGAAGGCGTATCTCAGCGGTCTGACGGTCATCGAGCTGTCCGAGCTGGTCAAGGAACTGGAAGAGGCCTGGGGCGTTTCCGCCGCGGCCCCCGTTGCCATGATGG
>CAIXZC010000119.1 GCA_903923815.1 uncultured Myxococcales bacterium | reverse complement strand
GCTGGCTGCCATGGACAGGTGAAGGCTGGTTCAAGGCTCGCTGAGGATCTCGAATTCGTCGAAGTACATGCCCAGGTACTTGTTGTTCAACATGCGGAACTCGATGGTCTGGGCGCCGGTGACGCTGCCCAGGGGGACGGACTTGCGCTTCCAGGCCCAGAAGGCGGGGCAGATATCGCGGGTCAGTTCCACCAGGGTGGTGGCGCCGACGGCCACCTGGATGCGGAAGTCCATGGCGCTCGTGTACTTGCAGTAGTACCAGAACGAAAAGGTTGGCTTCTTGGCGTCCGCGGGGATGGTCACGGGGACTAGGATGTTGCAGTTCTTGGCGCTGGCGCTGTACTTGATGCTCTTGGGGCCGAGGGCCCCCTGGACGCCGTCCACAAAGAATGGGTTGGGGGTGGTGCAGTTGGCGTAGGTGATGCCATCGCCGGAGTAGGCCACGCCCGAGGTGCCGGACTCGAAGCCAATGGTCTTGATGCCCGTGGCGGCGTTGCACTGGGGCAGCGTGGGGGCGGCGAAGCACAGGGTCTGGAAGGTGCACTCGTCGCTGCTTTGGCAGCAGGTGGTGCAGTCGCACTTGTTGTTGGCATCGCAGGTGAAGCCCTCGGTGCAGGTGCCGCAGGTGCCACCGCAGCCGTCGTCGCCGCAGTCCTTGCCCGTGCAGGTGGGGGTGCAGCACTGGTTGTTGAAGCACACCTCGGTGCCGCCACCGCATTGGGGGGTGGCGGTGCAGCAACCCGGGATGGCCGTATGGCTGCAGAAGGGGTCGGTGAAGGTGCAGGTGTCCGTGGTGCAGGGGTCGGTGTCGTCGCAGTTGCTGGTGGTGCCGGGGTTGCAGACAGCCCCAATGCCGCACTTGTCGCCCACCGTGCAGGCGTTGCCGTCCTCGCAGGGCGTGGTGTCCGCCACGGAGGCCAGGGCGCAGGAACCGTCCACCGGGTTGCAGGTGTTCTTCGTGCAGTCCGTGTCGTTGGTGATGGGGCAGGTCTTTACCGTGCCGGGGTCCACTTTACAGGTGTAGGGGAAGCTGCCCTTGTCGCACACCAGCGTGCCGTTGCAGACGTTGCCGTCTTCCGTGGCCAGACAGTCGGCGTCCGTCTGGCATTCGCAGACCAGGGTCTTGGCCACGCAGGTCTTGTTGGCGTCGCAGATGGCGGCACTGACGCAGCTTGAGGGGCTGGTCCTGTTGGGGTAGGTGCAGGTGGTGCCCTCCTCGGCGGCGGCGTGCAGACACTGGCCGTCCAGGGGGTTGCAGCTATCCACGGTGCAGTCATTGTCGTCGGCGCAGTTCACGACAGGGTTGCCCACGCACGCGCCCTCACCGTCGGGGCCGGGCAGGTCGGGGCTGGCATCGGCGTCGTGGGAGACGTCGACGGTCTGGCTGTCGGGCAGGCTGTCGGGCCCCAGATCCGGGCCGCTGCCACCACCGCAGGAACAACAAAGAAGGAACAAGACGCCGACCGACAGTGCCCTCTTCATGCCCCGACCCCCGCCAATTTGACTTGGTAAGCGGTGGGAGTTTAGGCGACCGGCAAAGCGCCTGTCAAGGCCTTCAAAACCTTGGTGGAAAGGGGCATCAGGGTTCGCTGAGAACGAAATACACAGGTCTGGTCCCTTCCCCCCCGGAGCTTGCCATTGAACACCCAGGGGCCGGTCAAGGCCCCTGCACCTTGAGCAGGCCTGCTAGCATGGAGCCGACCCTGCGGCCAGCGGCGATGGCCCTGTCAGCTAGGGCGCCTTCGATGAGGCCCCTGGTCGCCGCCACGTCCAGCACCGCCACCGCTTCGGCAAGGGATCCAAGGGCGATGGAGAAGAAGTGCCGCTTCTCCTTCCAGGAAGTCCGCCCAGCCCCTTCAACAAGGTTCAGCAAAACACTGAGGGCAGCCCGTTCAAGCTGGTCGCCAGCGTGCCCGGAGGCCCGGGGGAGCCCCTGAAGCTGGGCGCAGAGCAGGTAGAAGCTGCGAGCCTGACGCCAGGCCTGGAGGCGTTCATGGGGGAACAGGTAGGTGGAGGGTGTTGGGGTGTTGGGGTGGGAAGTGTCGAGGTGGGAAGTGTCGGGGTGATGGCAGACTGGAGGCCGCCACCACCACGACCTGAAGGCAGTAGGCACTGTCCGGCCGGCCGACCCCCAACACCCCAAACACCCAGACACTTCCAAGGGCCCAATCCAAGATGTGACCAATAGCAAGCCCAACGGATGAAGGGTTCCGATGGGGATGGGCTAGGTTTGTGGGTTCAGTCGCAGGGCAGGGGTTTTTTGGCCCAGATCCTTGGAATCAGCTGCTGGCGGCTGGCCAGGTCCGCCAGGGCGATGGCGCAGGCGGCCTCCACCACCACGGGCACCCGCAGGGCTATGCAGGCGTCGTGGCGCCCCTTGGTGCGCAGGGCCACGG
>CAIXZC010000118.1 GCA_903923815.1 uncultured Myxococcales bacterium | reverse complement strand
GGCCCGCGCGCAGGCGCCGGCTCCCTCCCGCCCCCCCCCCGGAAACAACCCCCAAAATGGGCAGACTATCTGCTTGATCGCCCCCGCCCGCGGGAGTAATGTTCCGCCGTTTTAAGAGTTTCAAAACCAGACAAAACGGAGAACGACCATGGTGAAGGTGATCAAGGAAGGAAGCGACGAAGCCAGAAACCCCAGCCCCGGAGAGTTCGAAGCCTTGCTCAATGAAAGCCAGGAGGCAGGGCTGGTGCTTCCCGGCGAGATCGTAACCGGCCGTGTTGTGTCCGTCGGGCGCGAGTGGGTCTTCGTGGACCTGGGCGGCAAGAGCGAGGGCGTCATCGCCGTCACCGAGCTCACCGACGAAGAGGGCAAGGTCAAGGCCGGCGACGACGTGGAGGCCACCGTGCTGACCACCCGCGGCGGCGTGCGCCTGTCCGTCAAGCTCAGCAAGGGCTCGCAGAACGACTCCGTCCTGCGGGACGCCTTTGAGAACCAGATCCCCATCGAGGGCCGCGTCCTGGAAGTGAACAAGGGCGGCTTCGTGGTGGACATCGGCAGCACCCGCGCCTTCTGCCCCGTGTCCCAGATTGACAGCAGCTTCGTGGAGAAGCCCGAGCAGTACCTGAACCAGGCCTTCACCTTCCGCATCATCGACTACAAGCCCGAGGCCGGCAACGTGGTGGTCTCCCGCCGCGTCATCCTGGAGGCCGAGCGCAAGGCCATGGCCGCCCAGATGAAGGCCGGCATCAAGGTCGGGCAGCTGCTGTCCGGCGTGGTCAAGAAGCTCATGCCCTTCGGCGCCTTCGTGGACATCGGCGGCATGGACGGCCTCGTGCATGTCTCCCAGATTTGCTGGGACCGCGTGGATGACCCGGCCAAGGTGCTGCAGGAAGGCCAGCGCGTCCAGGTCAAGGTGCTGCAGTTCGACACCAACACCGACAAGCTGTCCCTCTCCATCAAGGAGGCCGGGGTTGACCCCTGGTCCCAGGTGGGCGACCGCTGGCCCGTGGGCAGCGCCGTCGAGGGCGAGGTCATGCGCCTGGAGCGCTTCGGCGCCTTCGTCAAGCTGGAGCCCGGCCTGGAAGGCCTGGTGCACATCTCCGAGATGAGCTGGGTGGGCCGCGTGCGTCACCCCTCCGACCTGCTGACCGTGGGCCAGCGCATCCGCGTCATCATCCTGGGCGTGGACCCCAACCAGAAGCGCATCAGCCTTGGCATGAAGCAGCTCTCCGATGACCCCTGGTCCGACGTGGACACCCGCTACGCCGTGGACTCCATGGTGCTGGGCAAGGTCGACCACATCGCCTCCGGCGGCGTCTTCATCAACCTTGAGGAAGGCATCACCGGCTTCCTCCCCGGTTCCCTGGCGGGCCTGGCCCCCGGCGAGCCCCTGGGCAGCGGCTTCAAGATCGGCAAGGACGTGAAGCTGAAGGTCAAGGAAGTGGACGCCGAGCGCCGCCGCATCACCCTGATGGCCGACGACAGCGCCGACCGCGAAGAGCGCGACGCCGTCCAGCAGCACTTCGCCAAGCAGAACGCCCAGTCCACCAAGAAGCCCGACAACGACAAGGGCTCCTTCGGCAAGCTCCTCGAAGACGCCCTCAAGTCCGGCAAGTTCCCCACCCGCGACTAAAAACAATCCCCCTTCCTCTTGGCAAGTCCGAACCCCGACCGCCAGGGAGGGGGTTGCCTAGTGTCCGTCCAAGCCGCGCACGCAGTAAGCGGATCCGGCCTGTCCGGCTTCTCCGTCCCTCCCCCGCACGCACCAACCGCATCTTCCCCCGGTCGCGGCCGCCTCTGGTCGCTCGCTCTCCGGACGACCCCATGGCCCGGCGTTCGCCGGGATGGGGCCTCCTCCGCGCTCCCGCCAGCGGCCGCTTGTCGTTGTGG
>CAIXZC010000117.1 GCA_903923815.1 uncultured Myxococcales bacterium | reverse complement strand
GCTCGATGGCCACCAATGCGTCGTCCAGGAACTTGCCCACGGTGGGCTGCTTGGCGTTGGCCTGAAGGTGGCCCCAGCGGGCCTCCGGGGGGACCCAGAAGACATTCTCGGCGCGGTACTCGTCCGGGTCCTCGGGGTCGGCGCCTTCAGCACTGGCGGCCAGCAGGGCGGCGTGGCGCTCCTCGAAGGCGTCGGAGATGTACTTCAGGAAGATCAGCCCCAGCACCACATGCTTGTACTCGGAGGCGTCCATGTTGTTGCGCAGCTTGTCCGCGGCCGCCCAGAGGGTGGGCTCGAAGCCAACGACGGCGGCGCTGCTGGTGGAGGACTTGGTGCGGGCCATGCCTGGACTCCTACGGGCGTTGGAACGGCGTGAGCTTAACCCAGGGGGGGAGGGCGGCTCAAGGTATATTTGGCCACGCTGGCATCGCCCGACCTGGCCCTCCGAAGGGAGCGCGGAGGAGCCCCCATTCTGGCGAACGCCAGGATGGGGGTGTCCGGAGAGCGAGCGACCGGAGGAGGGCCCCCACGTCGTTGCGGCCCCCTGCCCTTGACAGCCCCCCGGCCCCCACTACTTTAGGCGCGTCCTCCGGTGGCAGTGGGCGACCGGGGCTGAAATCGAACATCCCTTTGAGGTGTAATCATGGGCAAGATAATCGGCATTGACCTGGGCACTACCAACTCCTGCGTGGCCGTCATGGAAGGCAAGGAGTTCAAGGTCATCGAAAACCAGGAAGGCACGCGGACCACTCCGTCCGTGGTGGGCTTCGACGACAAGGGCGGCATCTTCGTGGGCCAGGTGGCCAAGCGTCAGGCCGTGGCCAACCCCGAGAACACCGTCTACTCCATCAAGCGCTTCATGGGCCGCAAGGAAGGCGAAGTGGGCCAGGAGAAGAAGCTGGTCCCCTACAAGGTCGTGGCCGCCGACAACGGCGACGCCTCCGTGGACATCCGTGGCCGCCGCTGGTCCCCCCCCGAGGTGTCCGCCAAGATCCTCCAGAAGCTGAAGACCGCCGCCGAGGCCTACCTGGGCCAGGAAGTGACCGAGGCCGTCATCACCGTGCCCGCCTACTTCAACGACGCCCAGCGCCAGGCCACCAAGGACGCGGGCCGCATCGCCGGCCTGGAGGTCAAGCGCATCATCAACGAACCCACCGCCGCGGCCCTGGCCTACGGCCTGGACAAGAAGAAGAACGAGGTCATCGCCGTCTACGACTTCGGCGGCGGCACCTTCGACATCTCCATTCTGGAAGTGGGCGACAACGTGGTGGAGGTCATCGCCACCAACGGCGACACCCACCTGGGCGGCGACAACATGGACCAGACCGTCATGAACTGGCTCATGGACGAGTTCCGCAAGGACACCGGCATTGATGTCTCCAAGGACAAGATGGTCCTGCAGCGCCTGAAGGAAGCCGCGGAGAAGGCCAAGATCGAGCTGTCCTCCACCATGGAGACCAGCATCAACCTGCCGTTCCTCACGGCCGACGCCACGGGTCCCAAGCACATGGACATCCGCCTCACCCGCACCAAGCTGGAGCAGCTTGTGGGTGACCTGGTGACCAGAAGCTTCGAGCCCTGCCGCAAGGCCATGGAGGACGCCAAGCGCAAGCCCTCGGACATCAACGAGGTCGTCTTGGTGGGCGGCAGCACCCGCATGCCCCTGGTGCTGGAAGAGGTGAAGAAGTTCTTCGGCAAGGAACCCCACCGCGGCGTGAACCCCGACGAAGTGGTGGCCGTGGGCGCCGCCATCCAGGGTGGCGTGCTGGCCGGCGAGGTGAAGGACATCCTGCTGCTGGACGTGACCCCCCTGTCCCTGGGCATCGAGACCCTGGGCGGCGTCATGACGCGGCTGATCACCCGCAACACCACCATCCCCGCCCGCAAGGCGGAGATCTTCAGCACTGCGGCGGACAACCAGAACAGCGTGGAGATCCACGTGCTGCAGGGCGAGCGCGAGATGGCCGCGGGCAATCGCACCCTGGGCCGCTTCATCCTGGACGGCATCCCCCCCGCCCCCCGTGGCATCCCCCAGGTGGAGGTGACCTTCGACATCGACGCCAACGGCATCCTGTCGGTGAAGGCCACGGACAAGGCCACCAACAAGGAGCAGACCATCGTCATCAAGTCCTCCTCCGGGCTGGCCGAGACGGACATCGACAAGATGGTGCAGGACGCCAAGCTGTTTGAAGAAGAGGACCACAAGAAGAGGGCCCACATCGACCTGCGCAATCGGGCCGACGGCACCGTCTATCAGGTCGAGAAGGCCATGGACGACTACAAGAAGCACAGCTCCGCCGAGGACGTGGCCGCCATCGAGAAGGCCATCGGCGAGGTCAAGGAGGCCCTGAAGGCCGACGACGGCGACCGCATCCAGAAGTCCCTGGACGAGATGCTCAAGCTGTCCCACAAGGCCGTCGAGGCCATGTACAAGGCCAGCGCTGCCCAGGGTGCGCCCCAGGGAGGTCCGGAGGCCGGGCCCGAGGCCGGTCCCAACCCCGGCGGCGGCAACGGCAAGGGTGACGGTGTGATCGACGCCGACTTCGAAGAAGTGAAATAGTATCCAAGCTGCGCACGAAGTAAGCGGATCCTGCGGTCGGATCCGCTCACTACGTTCGCGGCTTGGTTGTGTGGTTGGCCGTTACTTGAATTCCAGTAGCTCGGTCTGGTGCAGCACCAGCACCAGGATCCGGAAGACCCGCAGGTTCTCCATCTCCTTTTCGTACTCATGCTCCACACTGCCCAGGATTCCGCCCTTGTCGAGGCGCGCCACCAACCTGCCCTCCCTGGTGTTCAGGGGCAGTTGGTCGCGCTTCAGGTGACGGCTTTGGGTCAACTGCAGGCGCATGTTGCGGTAGGGCTGCAGGTACATGAACAGCTCGCGGTCCTCGGCGAAGCGCCGCATGCCATCCATGATGAACTGGTACACGGTGGAGTCCTGGGGCGCCATCTCCACGGGCGAAGGGATGCCCTCGAAGAATTCGTAGCCGCCGCCGGTCCATTCGAAGAGCTGCAAGAACTTCTCGCGATACTGTAAGTCCAATAGCTCAAATAGCTGATATGGAAGAATTATTCCCAGCGATACAAGTGCGTCACCGATGCGCCCGCCGAAGCCCTTGGCCTTCTCCAGCGCGCGGTCCATCTGGTCCTGCGTCACGGCCCCGCGGCGCATCAGGAAGTTGCCCACCAGCTCCTGCTTGAGGTTGGAGGCGATGTGCACCACCTTGCCCTTGCGGAAGAAGAACTCCTTCTGGCGGCTGCCCTCGAAGAAGCGCAGCTTGCCGCTGATCCGGCGGGAGGCCAGTTGGTAGAAGATGCGGGGCAACATGCTGCGCTGCATGGTGCCGCTGTAGATGGGCTTGAGCCCCTTGGCCTGGATGGCCCGCTGGGGCGAGATCTGGCGCACGGCGGTGATGTCCCGGACGCGCTTCCATTCGGAGCCGTCGATGGACACCATCTCCTCCTCGGAGATGGCCCCGATCTGCACCATGTTCATGAGCTCGTTGAAGTCCACCGGTCCGAAGATGTAGCCCTGGGTGTTCTGTAGCCGGTAGGTGTGCCCCTTGAGCGCCTTCACCTCGGTGTACTCGTCACCGATGTCTGGGGAGGTCTCCTCCTTGCGGGTGAAGTTCTTCAGGGACTCGGCGTCCTCGCGCTCCAGTTCAGCGCGGGCGCGTTCCTCGGACTTGGAGCCCGTCTGGAAGCGTTGGGGGGGCTCGGGTTCGGTCAGCTCGCCGGGGCTGCGCTCCAGGCCGATGGAATGGCCCGTGGTCTCTTGGCGGCTGCCCTCGCCCACCAGCAGTCCACCGGTGGAGTCGGACCCGGGGCCCATCTCGAAGGTGCCGCTGCTGTTGTCCGTCTCCAGCAGGTCTTGCATGGGGGAAGGCCGGGCCGAGTTGGTCTTCTCTGCGGGGTTGTCAGAGACGCCCACCTCGGGCTCGGGGTCGTCGCCCATCTCAAGCTGGTCCGGCATGGGGGCGTCCCCGGCGAACAGGGACCCCAGCAGGTCCTGCAGGTGGGAGGGCTTGACGCGGTGGCCGCTACGGTACAGGAAGTCCTCAATGTCGCCTTGCAGCGCCTCGGCCGACGCATAGCGTTCGTCCGGGTTGGGGGCCAGGGCCTTGCGCAGGATGTCCTTCAAGGAGTCCGGGATCCAGGCGTGCTTCAGCAGCTTCTTCTCAATGTTGGCGTCCCGGATGTTGATCAGGGTCTCCAGGTCCGTCTTGCCCAGGAACAGCCGCTTCAGCGTGAGGGCCTCAAAGAAGACGATGCCCAGGGAGAAGATGTCCGACCGCTTGTCGATGTCCTCGGCGCGGACCTGCTCGGGGGACATGTAGCCCAGCTTGCCGCGCAGCACATGGCGGGACCCGCCGCTTTCCTGGTTGCGGGCCTTGGCCACGCCAAAATCCATGACCTTCACGTGGCCGTCGTTGCTGACGATGATGTTGGACGGCGACACGTCCCGGTGGATGATGTTCAGCGCCTTGCCGTGCATGTCCTTGGCGTTGTGGGCGTAGTTCAGGCCCTTGCAGACCTCGGCGATGATGTGGCAGACCAGCTCCAGGGGGGGGCGGCGCTTCTGTTCGGCGCAGCGGGCCAGGATCTTCAGCAGGTCCTTGCCCTCCACGTATTCCATGACCATGTAGAACTGCGCCTGGTCGCTTTCAAGCTCGAAGATTTGAACGATATTGGGGTGTTGCAGCACCGACGTCAGCTTGGCTTCTTCCACCAGCATGCGGATGAAGCTCATGTTGCGGGCGTAGCCGGGCAGGATGCGCTTGACCACCACGACCTTCTGGAAACCCTCCACGCCCGTCAGGCGCGCCTTGTAGACCTCGGCCATGCCGCCGGCGCCGATCTTGCCAAGCAGCTCGTACTTCCCAAGGGTGTGGACGGTCTTCATCAGGATGGTCCAAAATCCTTCAAATTCTGACCTGTAATAATGGAAAAGTCAGGCTTTGAAAAGCTCTTCGTGCAGAGGTAGTGGTTTTTGCCTAGCGGGGGATGCCAAGCACCAGGACGGTGACGTTGTCCGAGCCACCCTCGGCCAGGGCCTCGTCCACCAGCACGGAGGCCAGGTCCGTAGCCCCCTCGGCGGCCAGGATCTCGGCGATGCGCTGTTCCTCCACCATGTCGGTGAGGCCATCGGAGCACAGCAGGAAGCGGTCTCCCGGCTGGACCTCCGTGAAGTACACGTCGGCCTCCAGCTTGTCCGCCAGCCCCAGGGCCCGCAGGATGATGTTCTTGAGGGGGAAGTTGGCAGCCTGGCTTTTCTTCACGATGCCAAGCTTGATGTACTCGTTCAGCAGGCTGTGGTCCTCGCCAATCTGGGTCAGCGTGCCTTCGCGGAAGCGGTAGATGCGGCTGTCGCCCACCTGCCCAACCACTGCCTTGTCCCCCAGGAAGTGCATGGCCACGATGGTGGTCCCCATGGACTTGAACGACGCGTCCTGGGCGGCCCGCTCGCGGATCTGCATGTTGGCCTTCTGGATGGCCGCCGCCAGGTACTCCAGGGGCGCCAGTCCGGCGCTGGTCCAGGCCTCAAGAGTGGGCGCGGGGGCTTGCTGGTAGGCGGTCTGCAGGGTCTCCACGGCGATGGCGCTGGCCACCTCTCCGTGGGCATGCCCGCCCATGCCGTCAGCCAGCACGAAAAAGGCCTTCTCGGGAAGCGCCGCGTAGGAGTCTTCGTTGAGGTTTCGGACTTTGCCCGCATCAGTGCGGGTGCTGACCTGGATGTTCATGGCGTGGAATATAACAGCCCGGGCGCGGCCATCAAAAAAATTGGCGGCGGGGGGGCCTTGCTGTTACATGGAGGCGGGAGGCAAGCATGCGTTTTCAACCGGTTCACCTGATGGCGTTGCTGGCGTTGGCCTTGGTGGGGGGCGCGGGGGGAGCCTGCACCCGGACCTTCATCAACCAGCGGCCGGTGCAGACCGGCGACGCTCTGCCCAGGCCGGACGTGGAGTTGGCCCTGCTGGACGGGGCCGGCCAGCGCAGCTTCCCGCCGGAGGCCAGCTTCACGGGGCGCCTGGTGGAGCGGGGCAACCAGGGCTGCACGCTTAGCGGCGCCGGAGTCTGCCGGTTCACCTTGAGGTTCTCGGTGGAGGCCCTGGAGGGGCTGCCGGAGGGCGCTGCGGACGCGGGGGCGGTGCGGGCCGAGTTGGTGTTCTCCATGACCTACGACGATCTGCCCAAGCTGATCACCAACACGACCTACCGGCTGAGCTACTCCCTGCTGCGGGCCCAGAAGGCCATGCCCACGTTGAATCTGGCCATACGGGACGTGGACTGGAAGCTGTTGTGGCAGGTCTACTCGGGGGACTCAGTGCCGGTGCTGGAGCTGGCGGGGCTGACCTTGCGCAAGGCCGGCGCCGCCAAGTACTACACCGACAACCAGTACGACCAGCGCTGCCGCGTCAAGCTGACCCACAACTTCACCAAGGTGAACCTGGGAACCCAGGAGTTGGGCATCTGGGTCCCCGGCGAGTCCCGCCCCGTGGACCTGGACGGTCGCAGGATGCTGGTGAGGGTGCTGGACCACTCCACCGTGGGC
>CAIXZC010000116.1 GCA_903923815.1 uncultured Myxococcales bacterium | reverse complement strand
GACCGCAAGGGAGGGGGTTGTCCGTCCGAACCCCGACCGCAAGGGAGGGGGTTGTCCGTCCCAGCCGCGCACGCAGTAAGCGGATCTTGGCAGCTAACGTAGGGAGATTAGGACCGTCCCCGGGGCTGTCCGTCCCCGGGGCCGTCCGTCCCAGCCGCGCACGCAGTAAGCGGATCTTGGCAGCTAACGTAGGGAGATTAGGACCGTCCCCGGGAGCGACGCAGGAGGAAGAGGGCGGCCAGGGCCAGCAGCAGGGCGCCAAGGCCCGCCAGGGAGGCGCTGGAACCTACGGAGCAGCCCGAGTCGTCGCCGCTGCTGGGCTCAGTATCGGGCAGGCACTTGTTGTAGATAAGCACGTAGCCGTCGGGGCAGGGCTGGGTACCGGGGTCGTCCACGCAGACGCCGGTGTTGTCGCAGTCCTTGCCGATGGGGCAGTCCCCGCAGGACCCGCCGCAGCCGTTGTTCCCGCAGACGCGGTTCAGGCAGTCGGGCACGCAGGAGCCCTGGTCCACGCAGGCGCCGCTGTTGTTGCACACAAAACCACTGCCACAGGTGCCGCAGGTGCCGCTGCAACCGTCACTGCCGCAGACCTTGCCGCTGCAGTTGGGGGTGCAGGAGGTGGTGCACTGGCCGAAGCCGTTGCAGGTCTGGCCATTGCTGCACGACCCACAGGACCCGCCACAGCCATCGGCGCCGCAGACCTTGCCGGTGCAGGCCGGGGTGCAGCTTCCATCCTTGTTCTTGCAGATGCCGTCAAAGCTGCAGTACATGCCCACGCCGGAGCAGACGCCGCAGGAGCCGCCGCAGCCGTTGTCGCCGCAGACCTTGCCGCCGCAGTTGGGCGTGCAGCTACCGCAGTCCGAGGGGCAGCTACCGGAGGTCTCACCGTTCTCGCAGGTGCCGTTGCCACAGACGGGGCCACCGCCACTGCAGTCCGAGGGGCAACCCAGGGCCGTCTCGCCGGTCTCGCAGGTGCCGTTGCCGCACACCGCGCCGCCGCCGCCGCCGCAGCTCTTGGGGAACTGGATGGGGGGCGTGCCGCCGCCGTCCTCCGTACACCAATAGGCCTGCTCCTGGTCGTACCAGCCGCAGATGCCACCCTCGGTGTCGCAGTCGTCTTCGTTGAGGACGCCGTCCATGCAGTACTTGACCGAGTTGCCATTACAGCAACCCTCATAGGTGACGTTTCCGCAATCCTGGGCGGCCAGGGGGCCGGACCAGAGCAAGGCAAGGGCCAGCATCAGGATTGAATAAATCGGCTTCATGTTACCTCCAAAATCGGACGCCAGGGATTAGACCCCAAACGGCCTCCAGTTTCAATAACTTGATCAACTGGTACCACCCGACGCCGGCCTTGATTATTTCACCGGGCTCGATCACAATGCCTGCCCATATACGCGCGCAGGTCCAGCAGCACAAGTGTTCAGGCCTGACTCGCCCATTTCACTGCCAGGGCTTTGGGGAGATGCCATGCCGGGGCGTTCCATTCATCGTGGGGCAATTCTGGGACCGCTTCTGTTGCTGTTGCTGGTCCTGACCGGCGCCTGCGGTGATCGGATCGCCAACGGTGGCCACCCCGGTCCCGTCGCAAGCCCCTTGCCCCCCCCGCCCCCCACAACCCCTGGCCGCATCCCCCCTGTCCTGCGCCTTGGGGCCAAGCCCTTCTTGTGCGGCAGCAGCGGCCAGCAGGAAGACTTCGTGCGCTTCTCCGGGGCCCTTGCCAAGCGGGTGGGCCTGCCCGTGGCGGTCATCAACAGTGACGACATCGAGGAGATCATGGACCTCTTCGTGAAGGGCGAACTGGACGTGGCCATCCTGTCGTCACTGGCCTATGTCAAGGTCACCGAGTCCTTCCAGGACTTGAAGCTGTTGGGCACTCTGGTGGTCAACGGGGACGTGGAGTACTCCAGCTATCTGATCGTCGACAGGAACTCCGGCATCTTCAGCCTGGATGACCTCCGGGGACGGCGCCTGGCCCTGACGAACAGGACCAGCGGGTCAGGCTTTCTATTCCCCCTGACCTACCTGGTGCGCCACGGCTACACCCTGGACGAGGTCCTGGATCAGTCGGTCATGATGGGCAGCCACGCCGAGGCCATGTCCGCCCTGCTGGCTGGTGAGGCGGACGCCGCCGCGGGCTTCTATGGGGCCTTCGGGGTCCTGCGGATGCGGAAGATCGATGTCTCCAATCTGAAGGTCATCGCTGTGGCCGGGCGCATGCCCTACGAGGCCCTGGTGGTCCGAACCGATCTGGATGCCGACCTCATCGCCCGCATCCAGGAGGCCGTCCTGCACCTGAACACCAGCACCGTTGAGGGCCGCAAGGCCTTCGCCCACCAGGTGGACATCAATGGCTGGGCCCAAACCTCGCCCGAGTTCTACGCCCCCCTTCGCGCCATGTGGCGGGACATCACGCCTTTGCTTGAGGAAAGGGGACGACGATGAGCCTGCGTAGCAAGCTGATGGTCACGGTGGTGGTGCTGATCAGTTCCACCCTGCTGCTCTTTGCTGGGGTCTTCGTGGCCCTCCAGCACGGCATCTTTCTGGACCAGGCGCGTCTCAAGGCGGAGGCCTTCCTGGCGGGCTTCGAGCTTCAGGCCGTGAAGTCCCTGGCGGGCGGCGAGGCGGACGAGATCGAGTCTCTGGTGGCCCGGGTCGAAGGGCGTGCCATGGCTGATCTGGACGTGGCCTTTGTCTCCGTCGTGTCCCCGGATAACCACATCGTGGCCCACACCGACCTGGAGCTCTTCGGCAGCCTGGTCAGCGACGACTTCTCCCTGGCGGCCAATGCCTCCTCCAAGCCCCTCAGCCAGTTGGTGCGCCGGGATTGGCCCGATCACGTGCTGTTGGTCAGTCGGCCGGTGGAGACCTCGGTGGCTGGTCAGACCCCCATCCGTTGGGGGACGCTGGTGGCGGGCGTCAACATGGCTCGGCTGAACCAGGAGATTCTCTTCGCCCTGATCAAGATCCTGGGCCTGACCATGGTGCTGGCGGCGGTGGGATCACTGATCCTGTCGCGCTTCCTGATCAAGGGGCTGGTGTCGCCGGTGCGGCGGCTGGTGTCGGCGGCGGGGGGCTTCGCCCAGGGGGACTTCTCGGTGCGCATGGGCGCGGAGAAGGACCAGGAGTTCCGGCTGCTGTCGGACACCTTCAACGACATGGCCGGCCGCATCCAGGTCCACGCCCAGGGACTGGAACAACAGATTCAGCTACGCACGGGCGAGCTGGAGGTCGCCAACCGGAACCTGTCCTCGGCCCTGGACAAGTTGACCGCCGCCAACTTCCGGCTGGAGGAACTGGCCACCACCGACTGCCTCACCGGGCTGGCCAACTACCGGCACTTCCGGCAGGTGCTGGACCAGGAACTCAAGCGCGCCGAGCGCATGGGCTACGAGCTCAGCGTGGTCATGGCCGATGTGGACCACTTCAAGAACTTCAACGATGCCCACGGGCACCTGGCCGGGGACGGAGTGCTGCGGCAGGTGGCGCAGGTCCTCAGTCGGCGCCTTCGTCAGACGGATCTTGCGGCCCGCTACGGTGGCGAGGAGTTCGCGCTGGTGCTGGTGGGCGCGTCCGACGAGGAGGCCCTCAAGGTGGCCGAGGACATCCGGCTTCAGATCCAGAACGAACCCATCGTCGGCGAAGAGACCCAGCCCCAGGGACGCCTGACCATCAGCATGGGGGTGGCCCGGTTCAAGCGGGATGGCACTGAGGGGCTGGAGGATCTGGTTCAACGTGCGGACAGGGCCCTCTACGAGGCCAAGAACCAGGGGCGGAATCGGGTGGTTCAGGCCCCTTGATGGGCTCGTTTGGATGAGATCAGCTTGCGCAGGCGGTCCAACTCGTTGACCTTCTCGCCAGGGATGGCGCAGCGAAGCTGGGCCGGGTTGGACGAGTGATGGGCCGTCAGGATGCTCTGGTGGAACGTCAGCCGATCAATGAAGACATACAGCTCCTGCATGAGCCCCACGGCGTCTGGCGGCACCAGCTTGCCGTCGCCAAGAAGCTCCTCCAACAGACCCCCATCCTCCGCCCGGGCCGAGAAGACTTCAATGTACTCGGGGGCGAACTCGTTGATCAGGTCCGACAGCCCCACCACGTGCTTCTCCGACCCCCGCGCCCCCGCCAACCCCATCATGACCATGGCGGTGGCCTGGATGCCCGCGGCCTTCAACATGCGCCGGGCCTCCAACAGCTTGGCCGTGTCCCTGGTTCCCCCAAAGGCGCTACGCAGCTTGCCGTCGCCAGACTCGACGCTGAAGTACAGCAGGGCCAGACCCTGCGCCGCCAACTGTTTCCAATCGTCCACGCTGCGCGCCAGGACCGTGTCAGCCTCCACGAAGGCAGCCACTTGATCGACCCAAGGGGTCTTCTCCCGCAGCAGCGCCAGCACGGCCTGGGTGTGCTCGACGGGAGCGGCCAGCGCGTCCGCGTCGCACAGGAAGACGCGCTTCAGCCGGAAGCGCATGGACTCCTCGACGTCCGCCTTGATGACATCCAAGGCCTTGGGCCCGTACTGCTTCTCGCAGTAGATGGGGTGGAAGACGCTCTCCCGCCGCCGGCAGCCCACGGTCACCTGAAGCAGCAGGCTGGCGGACTCCGCTGGGGGTCTGGTCAACAGTCCATCGTAATTCATGCGTCTAAGCTCCAGCTTGTCAGGATACCGGCTCTCTGATAGCTTAAACCCAATTGTTTTTCCAAGGGTTTTCGGTGCAACCATGATTCTGACGCGCAACCATGTCCTCAAGCTGATGGAAGAGGGTGTCCTGGCCATCGACCCCTTCCTCCCCGAGTGCCTCGGCCCCAGCTCCTACGATCTGGCCCTGGGCAACGAGTTCCGCACGTTCAAGAAGGTGACCCGCATCGTGGAGACCACCGAGGACGTGGACTACCGGGCCCTCACCGACCTCATCACCGTCCCCGACGGCGAGCGCTTCCTGCTGATGCCCGGCGAAAGCGCCCACGCCATCACCCGCGAGCGCCTCATCCTGCCCCAGGACGTCTGCGCCTGGCTTCAGGGCCGCAGCACCTTCGCGCGCCTGGGCCTGGTCATCCACATCACCGCCTCCTTCGTGCAGCCGGGCTGCCGCAACAAACAAGTTCTGGAGATGTTCAACGCCTCTCCCATGCCCCTGGCGGTCCGCCCCGGCGACAGGGTGTGCCAGGTCATCTTCCAAAGCTGCAGCGGCAGGGCCGAGTATCGCGGCCGCTACGAGGACCAGAAGCTTTAGTAATCCCCCGCTTGTTGGTATCATCGGCCCGCTTTCTTGGCCGCGGTAACAGGAGGTGACCGTTGCTTCCAGGGTGGACCGACTTCAGGTGCGCAATCGCCGTGCTGGCGGTGCTCCTGACAGGTCTGGCGTGCGCCGACCAGTCCCCCACCAGGGCCTCCGCCGAGGCTGTCACCGCCCAGGCGGGCACCCCCCTGGAGGGCACCCCCAAACTTGCCATCCAGTCGCCCACGCCCTTTCAGTACTTCACCGTGGGTACCCAGCCCCTGCCCGTGACCATGGTCTGGACCCTGGGCTCCTGGGGAACCTTCCCCGCCCCCGGCAAAGACCTGCGCTTCTTCTTGGATGGTGTGTATCAAGGTGCCGTCACCACCCTGGACCCCTTCGTCTTCCCCGAGCTGCCCTTCGGCCAGCACAACCTGACCGTCCAGGCCTGGCAGGATGGCCTGCCCCTGTCCGGCGCCAAGGCCACCGTCACCGTCCGGGCCCGCAAGGTCTGCACCCCGGGGGACTCCTGCGACGACCACAACCCCTGCTCCCTCAGCGCCTGCCAGGAGAGCGGCACCCAATGGCTGTGCGCCTTTGGCAACCCCGTGGGCGACCAGTGCTGCCTGTCCGACCTGGACTGCCCAACAGAGGTGCCCCGCTGCCACGCCGCCCTGCCCGGCGGTCGCCCCTTCTGCGCCCAGTGCCTTACCGATCTGGCCTGTGACGACGGGCTGGCCTGCACCGCCGACTCCTGCGTGGACGGCCAGTGCCTGCCCAGCCCCCTGGGCGAGTGTGGCAGCGACCAGGACTGCGACGACGGCGACCTGTGTACCCAGGATTCCTGCGCCCAGGACGCCTGCACCTGTGTCCACCAGCGCCTCCAGGGCTGCTGCACCACGGACCTCCAGTGTGACGACGCCGACCCCTGCACCATCCAGTCCTGCCTGGGCCACGTCTGCCGCTACGGTCCCCGGTTCCTGGGCCAGGTCTGCTGCACGGACGACAGCGTCTGCACCACCCCCAACCCCTGCTTCCAGGGCGCCTGTTTCAAAGATCCCAAGGCCGACGCCGGCTACTGCGTGGTGACCCCCAACCCCCTGGCCACGGGCTGCTGCGACAGCACCCAGGACTGCGACGACGGCAACGCCTGCACCATTGACGCGTGCAGTGCCGAGGGCCTGTGCAGCAACCAGCCCCGGGAGGCCTGCTGCCGCTTTGCCTCCGAGTGCGATGACGGCGACCCCTGCTCCCGCGACCTGTGCGTCGCCAACGCCTGCCGTCACGGACCTTTGCTGCCCGGCCAGGACTGCTGCGCCACGGACGCCGACTGCCAGCCCGAGCCCGGCTCCTGCGTGCTGGGCACTTGTCTGAGGGAGGGGGCTGCGGGGGTGGGCGTCTGCCAGTTCGACCGGGATCCCGCCCGGCCCCTGTGCTGCACCTCCGACGCCAACTGCCCCGCCGGCGATCCGTCGACCGTGGGCCAGTGTCCCCCCGCCCCCGAGCGCCAGGAGCGGACCTGCGTGTTCCTGCCCAACCCCGAGTGGTGCGGCACGCCCCCCGAGGCCCCCCCGGTGATCAATGAGGTGCTGGTGGACCCCTTCAAGGTCCCTGACAGCCGGGGCGAGTGGGTGGAGTTGTTCAATCCGTCCCCCAAGGCCCAGACCCTCACGGGCTGGTACCTTAGCAGCGCGGAGGGCATCCCCTGCTCGCTTTCCGGGCGCACTTTGGCCCCCTTTGGATTCCTGGTGGCGGCCCGTAACGGTGACCCGGCCCTCAACGGGGGCGTGGTGGCGGACGTGGTGTGCGGCTCGGCGCTGGTGCTGCTGAACCTGGACTCCCAGGTGCGGCTGCATCGCCCCGGCGGGGTGGTGGTGGACCAGCTTCGCTGGGGCTTTGACACGGGCCTCAAACCCTCCCCCGGGGCCGCCCTGGGTCGGCTGACGCCGCTGAACCTGGAGGGGCAGCCGGTGCAGTGGCGTTCCTCCGTCAAGCCCCTGCCCGGGGGCGACAAGGGCAGCCCCGGGGCGCACAACGTGGACCTGGGCTTTGAACCGTGGGACGGGCTTTGCAGTGACAGCAACGGCTGCACCCTGGATCTGTGCTCGGTCAGCACGGAGGCCTTCTGTACGCACCTTCCCCGGCAGAGTTGCTGTGTGGAGGCCACTGACTGCGACGACGGCCACGCCTGCACCCGGGACCTGTGCGACCCCTCCACGGGGCTGTGCGCCCACGAGGCCATGGTGGGGTGCTGCGAGACTGCGGCGGACTGCGACGACGGCAACCCCTGCTCCTTGGACGATTGCATCAACCGGGTCTGTCGGCATGGCAGCCCCGTGAACCACCCGGGTTGCTGCGTCACGGACCTGAACTGCGTGGACCAGGACCCCTGCACCGAGGACCGCTGTGTGGAGGGCACCTGCCAGAACCTGACCCTGGAGGGTTGCTGTACCGCCTCGGTCCAGTGCAACGACCGGGACCAGTGCACCCACGACGCCTGCAATCTGGCCACGCTGACCTGCAGCCACGAGCCCATCGCCGGCTGCTGCTACGAGG
>CAIXZC010000115.1 GCA_903923815.1 uncultured Myxococcales bacterium | reverse complement strand
GTGGGGACGGCGGACTGGGCAAGCCTGGGGACGGAGACCTGGGGACGGAGACCTGGGGACGGAGACCTGGGGACGGAGACCTGGGGACGGAGACCTGGGGACGGAGACCTGGGGACGGAGACTGGGGGACGGAGACTGGGGGACGGAGACTGGGGGACGGAGACTGGGGGACGGAGACTGGGGGACGGAGACTTGGGGACGGAGACTGGTTTTTGCCTTTTCGTTCTGCGGGTGTAGAAATCTACTTCCACTATTGCAGGAACCTGTGTCGATGGATCTGTTCAGCCTCTCCACTGTGGCCTTTGGGGTTCCCCTTGTCATTGGCGCGTTTCTATCGCTGGTGGTAGCGGAGGAGGCCTTTCGGCGACGGGCCATACCGGGCAGTGTGGCGCTGGGCATCGGCATGGTGCTGGCGGCGCTGTGGAATATCACGGCGGTGTTCGAGCGGGCCGAGCTGCCCTTGGACCAGCGGCTGCTGTGGACCAGGCTCAGCTATCTGGCCATCCCTTGGATTCCCCCCGCGTGGCTGATGTTTGTGTCGCGGTACATGGGCAAGGACCGCTGGATTCACCGGCAAAGCATCATTGCGCTGCTGGCCATCCCCTTGGTGACCACACTGCTGGCCCTGACCTTCCAATACCACGACCTCATCTACACCGAGACGGCCTTGGTCGTCACCGGTGGCCGCACCGTGTTGCAGCTTGAGTATGGCCGCTGGTTCTGGGTCTTCTACGCCTACACCGGCGCCGTCCTGGTCACCAGCATCTGGGTCTCCCTGGAGGCCTGGCTGACCACCCCCGGCCTGCTGCGCCGCCCCCCCCGCCTGCTGACCCTGGCGGGCGCCCTGCCTCTGGTCTTCAACCTGCTGTACGTGCTGCGCCTGGAGGTCCTGCCGGCCCACGACTACACGCCCTTTGCGCTGTCCGTCTCGGGCGCCGTCGCGCTGTTCGGGCTGCGCCGCTACAAGCTGCTGGAGATTGTCCCCATGGCCCGGGACAAGGTCTTCGAGTCCATGCCCGACCCCGTGCTCATCCTGGATGGGCGGCGCCGCATAGTGGAGCTGAACCCCGCCTTTGCGGCGCTCCTTCCCCCGGGCCCCCTACCTGCGGGAAATCATGTCAGCGCCCTGCCCACCTCCTTGGGAGGCATGTTGGCGCCCCTGGAGCCCGGCGTCCACGAACTGCTGTACACCCCGGAGGGACGCAGCGAGCTGCACCTCCAGGTCCGCGTCACGCAGGTGCTGCCGGACCTTGGCACCGCCGGGGGCCTGCTGGTGATGATGCGGGACGTGACCGCCGAGCACAGCTATCACAAGGAGCTGCTGACCCTGGCCATGCACGACGTGCTGACGGGGCTGCCCAACCGGGCCATGTTCACCGAGTTCCTCCACGGCGAACTGGAGCGCGCGCGGCGCCTGGGCAAGAAGGTGGCCGTGCTGTTCATGGACCTGGACGGCTTCAAGAAGGTCAACGACACCCACGGGCACGCGCTGGGGGACCAGTTGCTGCGGCGGGTGGGGGACATTCTGCGGGTCTCGGTGCGGGCCAGTGACCGGGTGGCGCGCTTTGGCGGCGACGAGTTCCTGGTGCTGCTGCCGGACCTGGTGGACGCATCCGTGGCGCTGGCCGTGGCGCGGCGAATCATCGCCAGCCTGGAGGGCATCAAGGAAGTGGAGGCGCGGCCCGTGGGAATCTCCGCCAGCATCGGGCTGGCCCTGTTCCCGGACCACGCGGGGGACACCGTGACGCTGGTGCAGCTTGCTGACAAGGCCATGTACTCGGCCAAGACGGCGGGCGGGCGGCGGGTGTCGACGTTCAATCCCTCGAGTAACGACCCATCAGTGACGCGCGGCTGAGGACGTGCCCCTTCATGGCCTGCTCAAGCTGGGCGCGGGTGGCGCCGGGGGGCAGGTCCAGCATCTTGTCCAAAGCATAGGCGGCGAACTCGTAGCGGTGGAAGCCCTCGGGGGGGCAGGGGCCGTCGTAGCCGATGGACTTGAAGTCGTTGCGGCCCTGCTTGCCGCCGGCGATGAGGGTGTTGTCCCGGGGCAGGGCCTCGTCCAGGCGCAGGTTGGTCAGGGGCAGGTCGTACACCATCCAGTGGGTGAAGGTGCCCTTGGGGGCATCCGGGTCATTCAGAATCAGGGCCACGGACTTGGCGGTCTTGGGCACATCCAGGATTTCGATGTTGGGCGAGATGTTGCGGCCCTTGCAGCCGGACTCCAGGGGCAGGACGTCGCCCTCGCGGAAGGCCGGGCTTTGGATCTTCATGCCCGCAAGCTGGATGGGGGCCTGGGGGGGCGGGCCCACGGGGCCGGGAGGAGGCGTGAACTTGGTGGGCTGGGCGGCGGGGGCGGTCACCTTGGTGGGCTGGGCGGCGGGGGCGGTCACCTTGGTGGGGTTGGTGGCCTTGGCCGCCTTGGGGGCCTTGGGACTTTGCGCCAGGGCCAGCCCCGACAGCATCAGGGAGGCCGCCACCAGGGTCGTCAGCAGCGTGGTCTTCATGGGTCAAACTCCAGGTCCGGGAGGCCGAGGCCTCGGTTGAAACGGCGCCAGTATAACCAAGGGCGGGCGCACCTGCACCACCTTTGCCACGGGGCGCTCCACGGCCCGCTTGTGGGGCTGCGGACTTTACATTAACATCGCGCCCCGGAATACATTCCCACCCTCGGAGCCGCCCATGAGCCTCTGCCGTCAACTTGCAATTCTTGGTGCTGTGCTGTGCCTTGGCCTGGGCTGCGTGGCCTGCGGAAGCGGGGACGGAGGCGGGGACGGAGGCGACGCGCTGGGCCAGGATCTGGGCGACGGCGGCGGGCCTGACAGCGGGGACGGAGGCGGGGACGCAGGCGGGGACGGAGGCCTCGGTCTGGACGGCATCGGCGACGGTGGCGGCGACGGCGTGGCGGCCCCGACGGTGGTCATCAACGAGCTGGCCTGCCGCGACGGCGACTGGGCCGAACTGCTGAACGTGGGCCCCGACACGGTATCCCTGGAGGGCCTCACTTTGGCCTATGAGGGGGAGGGGCTGGGGGAGGACCAGACCTGGACCATGGACCTGCCCGCGGGGCTGACCATCGGCCCCGGCCAGCGCTTCCTGGCCAGCACTGATGCCGCCGGTGGGGACGCCGCGCTGTACTGTGGCCGCGGGGCGCTGGTGCTGCGGGATGCCGCCAAGGTCGAACTGGACCGGGTGCGGGTGCTGCCCGTCATGAAGAGCCTCAGCCTGGGGCGACTGCCCGAGGGAAGCGGCAAGCTGGTGCCCAACACCCCCAGCCCCAACGACGTCAACGTGGCGGCGCCAGACCTGGAGGCGCTGCTGTTCAACCCGGGGCTGATCCTGCAGGTGGACCTGACCATGCCCCAGGAGTCGGTCAACGCGCTGGGGGCGGACCCTCGCACCTACGTGGCGGGGACCTTCCAGGTGACGGGCGCGGGGCTGCCCGCGGAGAGCTTCCCGGTGGGCCTGCGCATCAAGGGGAAGGCGGGCTCCTACCGGACGCTGGACCAGAAGGCGGCGCTGAAGGTGAAGTTCAACTGGGCGGACCAGGATGGGCGCTTCCTGGGGCTGAAGAAGCTGACCTTGAACAACATGGTGCAGGACCCCTCGTTCATTCACGAGGTGCTGGCCTATCGGCTGTTTGGGGCCATGGGGGTGCCGGCGCCGGGGACGGGCTACGCCAAGGTGCGGCTGAACGGGGCGGACCTGGGGCTGTATCTGGTGCTGGAGGCCCAGGACGATGTGTTCGCGTCGCGGAACTACGGCGGGACGGGGCACCTTTACGAGGGCGAGTACGGGCAGGACCTGGTGCCCTCCCAGGTGGACTTCCTGCAGCTGGATGAGGGCAATGAGGACGGGCGCGCTGACCTGCAGGCGCTGGTGGCGGCGGCCAACCTGGAGGGGGACGGCTGGTATGAGGCCCTGGGGCAGGTGGCGGACCTGCCGGAGTTGGTGAAGATGTGGGCCGTGGAACAGTACATCGGCCACTGGGATGGGTACGCGCCCACCATCAACAACTACTGGGTGCACAGCGACGACCAGGGGCGGTTCACCATGTTGCCCGGCGGGACGGACCAGACCTTCGCGGACGCCCGGGATTACTTCCAGGGCTATGCGCTGCTGTTCGGGCGCTGCATGACCCACGCCCAGTGTCGGCAGGACTACGAGCGGGCCCTGGGGCTGCTGCTGCAGGTGGTGCCGGTGCTGGGGCTGGAGGAGCAGGCCCAGGCGCTGATGACGCAGCTTAGCGATGCGGTGCTGTGGGACCCGCGCAAGGAGGTGTCCCACGAGGACTTCTTGTGGGGGGTGCAGGCCACCATCGACTTCCTGTTGGGGCGCAAGACCAACCTTGCGGAGGCCATCGGCTGCCTGCTGGACGAGAACGCGGACAAGGACGGGGACGGATATGTCTGCGACCAGGACTGCGACGAGAACGACAAGGCGACCCACGTGGGGGCCGCCGAGATCTGTGGCGACGACCGGGATCAGGACTGCAGCGGGGTGGCGGACGACGGGCTGGACTGCCCGGACTGCGACGACGAGTGGCGGGGGCCCCACAGGTACCTGTTCTGCACCAACCGGCGCAACTTCGCGGACGCGGACGCGCACTGCCAGGAGTATGGCTCCAAGCTGGTGGTGGCGGACGGGCCCTATGAGGATCTTTGGCTGCGGCAGGCCATGGATCGCAGGGGCTTCGGGGAGTGCTGGCTGGGCATCAGCGACGAGGCCCTGGAGGGGGTCTGGATGACGGTCACGGGGACGGCGCAGCAGTTCTTCTCCTGGGCCGACGGCGAGCCCAACAACTGCTGCGGCGGCGAGAACTGCGGCGAGTACTGGGCCTGGGGACGCTGGAACGACGTGTCCTGCCTGGACGCCAACCCGGTGGTCTGCGAGGACACCTGCCCCGAGGGTCTGGACAGCGACGGCGATGATTTCGGGCGCTGCGACGAGGACTGCGACGATGACCGCGGGGACGTGTTCCCCGGGGCGCCGGAGAACTGCTTCGACGGCGTGGACCAGGACTGCAACGGGCTGCCCGATGACACGGGCTGCTGGACCTGCGAGGAGCTGGCGTCCAGCCAGGGCCAATACCTGCTGTGCCCCTACGGCGGCGGGCTGCAGGCCGCCAAGGACTACTGCGCCAATTGGGGCGGCAAGGTGCTGGTCATCAACGACGACGGCGAGAACTACTGGGTCAAGACCACGCTGGTGAACAGCGGCCTGGACCGAGTGTGGCTGGGCATCAGCGACGGGACCTCGGAGGGCCAGTGGGCCGACCTGGACGGCGAGGAGATCACCTTCAGCGCCTGGGGCAACGGCGAGCCCAATAACTCGGGCGGAAACGAGGACTGCGCGAACCTGTACACCAACGGGTTCTGGAACGACCTCCCCTGCAACGGCAACCACCCGGTGATCTGCGAAAAACCCTGACCAGCCCTTGCGGGCTGATCCGCTCACTGCGTTCGCGGCTATGTAGGGCGGGCTGCCTTGTGAATCCTAGCCGCGCACGAAGTAAGCGGATCCGGGTGCGTCGATCCGCTCACTGCGTTCGCGGCTATGTAGGGCGGGCTGCCTGCCTTGTGAATCCTAGCCGCGCACGAAGTAAGCGGATCCGGGTG
>CAIXZC010000114.1 GCA_903923815.1 uncultured Myxococcales bacterium | reverse complement strand
TCAAGGCCAGGAGGCAGCCATGAGCCGAAGCCTCACCCTGCTGTTGGCGTTGCTGCTGCTGGGTCTGCCCCTGACCCAGGCCCGGGGGGCCGAGGTGGAGCAACTGTGGCGCGGCGCGGATCAGGAATTTTTTGAGGGACGCCCCGCAGCGGCCTTTCAAATCTATGGCAGCCTGCTGGACTCGGGGGTCCTGGAGAACGGCACCCTGCACTACAACCTGGGCACCGCGGCCCTGGCCACGGGCCACTTCGGGGAGGCCATCTTCCATCTGGAGAAGGCCCTGCGGTTCCAGAACAGTGTGGAGCTGACGACCGCCGCCCGGGAGAACCTGGGCATGGCCAAGGCCGCCGCCCGGGCCGCCAGGGTGCGGGACGTGGAGCGGGGGCTGGTGTCCTTTGACGAGAGCCACGGGCTGGCCTACGCCGTGTTCACGACCCTCCCCCGGGGGCTGGTGATGGTGGTCTTCGGGGTCATCCTGGCCTTCTTCTGTCTGGCCCTGGGGGCCCTGGGGCTGCGGCGCCTGGAGGGGCTGCACGGGGCCCTCAAGCTGCTGGTGCTGTCCTTGCTGCTGCCCGTGCTGGTGGCGGGGCTGCTGGCGGCGGGGCGGATCTGGGCGGAGGACTCGGTGCGCCTGGGCATCGTGGTGGCCCGGGAGGCCTGGCTGCTGGAGGCTCCCAGCGCCGCCGCGCCCCGTCGCCCCCTGCCCGAGGGGCTGGAGCTGCGCCTGATGGAAGGCCCTGCCCAGAACTACGGCTTCTGGAAGGTGCGCCTGCCCTCGGGCCGGGACGCCTTCGTCACCGCCGAGAGCCTTCGCGAGCTATAGGCCGACAGCCAACAACCTCTCCAGCTCCATCCCATCGCCAATCCGCTGCTCGGGCCGCGTGGCCAGCATCCTGGTCAGCAGGGGCCGCAGCGTGGGGGGCACGCCATCCAGGCAGCCTTGGGCGGGCCGCTCGCACTGGGCCAGCAGCAGCAGCGCGCCGCTGGTCTGGGGCCAGGGCAGGCCCCCAAGGGCCGCATACAGCGCCAGCATCCCCAGCCCGAAGACGTCCGCCGCCGGCCCCGGGATGGCCCCGTCCAGCAACTCCGGGGCGATGAAGCCCGGCGTCCCGGGCAGCAGGGTCGGGTCCGTGAAGGATGGCCCCCCCACGGGCCGGGCCAGCCCCGGGTCCACCAGCACGAAGCGCTCTTCGGGTGTCAGCAGCACGTTCCCCGGCGCCAGATCCCGGTGCAGCAGCCCCTCGCGGTGAAAGCAGGCCAGCACCCCCGCCAGCTCCCCCAGCAGCACCGCCACCTGCCCCGGCGGCAGCGCCCCGGCCCGGGTCACCCGGGCCAACAGGGTCTCGCCTTCAACCAGGTCCAGCAGCAGGGCGGCGCTGTGGGGCGTCAACTGGACACAGCCGTGGAAGCCCACAAAGGCCGGATGGCGCACCCGGGCGAGGGCCTGCGTCTCACGCTCCACGCGGCGCTGGA
This sequence comes from uncultured Myxococcales bacterium, assembly GCA_903923815.1. Classification (GTDB taxonomy): domain Bacteria; phylum Myxococcota_A; class UBA9042; order CAIXZC01; family CAIXZC01; genus CAIXZC01. Next base: position 8,858 of record CAIXZC010000114.1, on the reverse strand, counting down.
AGTCGGGGTCCTGGTCATTTCGCAAAAGCTTCAGGGCGAAGAGGCGTTGGTCGGTGCGGCGGCGCACCCGGTAGACCCGGGCGGAGCCGCCCCCACCCAGGAGGGCCTCAAGCTGGAATTCCCGGGTCAGGTCGTCCATGGGCGCCCCAGGGGGAAGGGTTCATTGACCCTCAAGGGGTCGGCAGATGAGGGTCAGGCTGTTGATGCCGGCGTCCGCCACACCCTGGATGCCGGTGACCACGTGGCCGGGAGGGCACTCCAGCTTGAAGGCCGCCCCCGCGCCCCCACCCACGGAGGACGTGAGCCGCACGGTGGAGGCGGGCCGGATGCCCATGCCCACCACGCGCTTGAGCTGCTTCACGCTGAGGCCGTCCAGGCGCTGGGCGTTGACGCTGTTCTCCGAGTTCTCGCACAGCTTGCAGATGCCGCCGGCGTTGCCGCTGGTGGGGTACTCGGGGATCCAGGCGACGTCCACGGGGACCCGCTGGACCTGCACGCCGTCCAGGGACACCTGCAGGTAGAGGGTGGCCAGATCGATGCCCGTGGGCAGGGGCTTGCCGTCGCCCAGGGTGACGGTGTAGGCGCCGCTCTCCACGGCCACGTGCAGGTCCTCGGACCAGATGTCCTCGGGCACGGTGGAGTTGTTGTGCAAGGAGAAGCGCAGGGGGAAGACGCCCCCCACGGGGCTGCCCGTGTCGGACACCAGGCGTCCCTCAAAGACGATGGTCTTGAGGCCGCCGGCGGCCAGCGCCGAGGCAGCGGGCAGCAGCAGCAGGACCGCGGCAAGGATTCGAAGCAGGACCATGGGTCACCCCCTTTACGGAGCCGAAGTGTTTCATTGAGGGCCGCGGATTTCAAGGGGCAAGATGGGGGAGCGGGGGGCAACCGCCGACGGAAAGCGGCCGCCGGCGGGAGCGCGGAGGGGGCCCCATTGGCGCTGGTCGACAATGGGGCTGCCCGGAGAGCGAGCGACCAGAGGCGGCTGCGACCTGCGTGGCCTAGAGGGTCTCGGGGGCAAGGGCGGTGGGCACGGTGGTCAGCAGATCCTCCAGGGTCTCCCGGCGGCGGATCAGCTTGGCCTGGTTGCCGTCCACCAGGACCTCGGCGGGCAGGGGCACGGAGTTGTAGCGGGAGGACATGGCGAAGCCGTAGGCCCCCGCCTCGCGCAGCACCAGCAGGTCCCCTTCTTGCAGGGGGGGCAGCAGCCGGGGCAGGGGCCCGTGCTCGTCGCGGGTGAACAGGTCGCCGCCCTCGCACAGGTTCCCCGTGACCACCGTGGGCCGCAGCTCGCCGGGCCGGGGCGTCACCGCGTCGATGCGGTGGAAGGAGCCGTAGAACGCTGGGCGCACCAGATGGTTGAAGCCCGTGTCCGTCCCCACGAACAGGTGTTTGCGCTCCTGCTTCACGCTGGTGACGCGGCACAGCAGGTTGCCCGCCGTGGCCACCAGGAAGCGGCCCGGCTCCAGGGCGATGGCGGGGCTGGTCCCGGTGTCCTGGCAGAAGGCCCGGTACTTCTCCTCCATCAGGCTGGCGAAGTGGGCCAGGTCCAGGGGCCCCTCCTCGTCCCGGTAGGGGACCCCCAGGCCCCCCCCGAAATCCAGGAACTCCAGGGGTCCGAAGTTGCGCGCCGTGTGGAACAGGTGGGACACGGCGTGGGCCAGCAGGGAGGCGTCCCGGATGCCCGACCCGATGTGGCAGTGGAGGCCCACCAGCCGAAGGCCCTTGGCGGTCAGCAGCTCCTGCACCTGGGGCCACTGCTCCCAGTCGATGCCGAACTTGCTGTCCGGTCCCCCCGTGATGACGTGGCTGTGGTGCCCGCCCCCCAGGTAGATGTTGAGGCGCACGCAGACCCGGCTGCCGGGGGCCAGGCTGCCCAGGCGCGCAAGCTGGGAGAGGGATTCGGCGTTCACCAGCACGCCCCGCTGCAGGGCGAAGGCCATGTCCGCGTCGGAGGCAGCGCTTTGGGTGTAGAGGATGCGGTGGGCGGGGCAGCCGGCGGCCAGGGCCAGGTGGACCTCCCCGGCGGACACGGCGTCGATGTGGGCGCCCTCCTCCAGCAGCAGCCTGAGGATCCAGGGGTTGGCATTGGCCTTCATGGCGTAGTGCAGGCGCAGGTCCGTGAAGGCGAAGGCAGCCCGCAGGCGGCGGTAGGCCTGGCGGATGGTCTGCTCCTCGTAGACGTACAGGGGGGTGCCGAAGCGCTGGGCCAGGGCGGCCGCCGGGAGCTGGTCAAAGTGCAGCATGGGTACCTCCAAAGAATTCGTGGTGCAGGCGGCGCACGGCCTCGTCGCAGTCGGCCTCGCCCAGGACCAGGGACAGGTTGATGTCAGAGGAGCCCAGGGACACCATGGAGACCGCGGCGGGGCTCACGGCGCCGAAGGCCCGGGGCAGCAGGGAGCTCTCCTTCCAGAGGTCCTGGCCCACCAGGGAGACGATGGCGCGGTGCAGCTCCACGCGGACGCTGCCAAGCTGGCCCAGGTCCGCCAGGATGGCGTCCAGGTGCTCCAGGTGGTCGATGGTCACGGAGACGGAGACCTCCGAGGTGGTGACCAGATCCACCGGCGTGGCGTGGCGCTCGAAGACGTCGAAGATGCGGCGCAAGAAGCCGTAGGCCAGCAGCATGCGCGAGGAGTCCACACAGATGAGGGCCAGGCCCTTCTTGCAGGCGATGGCCTTGAGCCCCGCGTGGGGAAGCTGGGCCGTGATGCGTGTGTGGGGGCCGCGGGGGTCGGCGGTGTCCAGCACCAGCACGGGGATGTGGGCGGCCACGGCGGGGGCGATGGTGGAGGGGTGGATGACCTTGGCGCCGAAGTAGGCCAGCTCGGCGGCCTCGCGGTAGGAGAGCTCCAGCAGGGTGCGGCCCTGGGAGACCAGCCGGGGGTCGCAGGTGGCGATGCCGGGGACGTCCGTCCAGATCTGGACCTCGGTGGCCCCCAGGGCGGCGCCCAGAAGGGTGGCGCTGTAGTCCGAGCCGCCCCGGCCCAGGGTGCTGGTGACGCCCTTCAAGGTGGAGCCCACAAAGCCCTGGGTGATCAGCAGGCGGCCGGGGGCGGGGTGGGCCAGGCGGCGCGTGGCCTCGCAGGTGGCGTCCCAAAGCACGGCGGCGGCGCCATGCTGGTCGTCCGTCTTCACCAGCTCCCGGGCGTCCAGCCACTGGGCGTCCAGGCCCTGCTCCAGGGCCCGGTGGTACAGCAGGCGGGTGGACCACAGCTCGCCGAAGGCCAGGATGGCGTCGTTGTTGCGGGCCGAGCAGTCCCGCAGCACGCCCAGGGCGCCGGCCAGGGCAGCCAACTCCTGGAAGCTGTCATCCAGGGTGCCCAGGCAGCGGGCCAGGTTGTTGCCGGTCAGGAAGCGCGTGGCCGTGACCAGGTGGCGCTCCTTGAGGCGCTCCTGAAGCTGCCAGGCGTTGCCGGCCTCGCCGGTCCCCACGCAGGTGGCCAGCTCCTGAAGCAGATTGGTCACCCCGGACATGGCCGAGGCCACCAGGAGGGGGGCGTCGGGCAACGCCTCCCGGGCGATCTGGAGGGTCCTGTCCATCCACTCGGCGTCCCGCACCGAGGTCCCTCCGAACTTCATCACCAACACTGTTGCCCCCTATCTCACCGCTGGTTGCAGCAAGAGGGCAGAGGCACCCTTCACCAGTGGCCACGAGCCGCGGCATCAGCCCGCGCGGGCTGGGAAGGGACCTGAAGGCAAGGGGAACTCGAAGTTACTGGGTCGCTGAAGTTTGCGTGCCACGGTAGCTCTCCACCTCGTTCAGGGTGACAGTCCCAGGGATTCAGCCCTGGTGACCAGGCTCCAACCTTCAAAGGCGGCTGGACCTTCGGCGGCAAATCCCTGTCACCAACCTTCTGCGGACCCTTCGAGTCCTCCGGTGGGCTACTGCTGATTGCCGCGCCTCTACCAACTTTCCGGTGGCGGGTTGTGCCACCACCAGGGGCGGCTGTCAATGGGTTTGTGGGGCCCTGGCGGGCGCGCCCCATCCCGGTGCCAGCTCTCCAGCTTGTGCAAGAGACCGAAACGGTGCGGCCTGTTCGTTCTTCTGGTCCCCGTCCATGGCAGCCAGCGCCGCAAGGCGGCGCGGCGCTGCCGGTCCATTGTCTTGGCGCGCCCCATCCCGTCCATGATGTCCATGATGTCCATCCTGTCGGCCTGTCCGTCGTCCATGATGTCCATCGTCCATCAGGCGCGCCTGCTCCAGCGGTAGCGTGGGTCGGTTGTGCAAGCGGACCGGCGATGGGCAAGCGACCCGCCGATGTGCAAGCGACCCGCTGCTGGGCAAGCGGACCCACCGCCGGCATTTGCGCCCCGACACGCGCCGTTTGACAAGCAAATCGAGGCGCAGGATCCTTGCAGGGTATTTTTGGCTTGGGGGTACGCATGAAGGGGTCCATCAGGTGGGTCGCTGGAATCCCGGCGCTGCTGCTGGCGACCGGGTTGTTGGCCTGGGGCTGCGGGTCCTCCGCCAAGCCCTCGGGTGCGGACACTGTCAGTCAGGGGGACCTGGATGCGGTTGACGACGTCCGGGACAAGGAAGTGCGGGACGGGGACACCTTTGGGGACCTTCGCCAGGACCTTGCGGGGCCAGACGCCAGCCCCTGCCCGGACGACGGCAACCCCTGCACCGTGGCTACCATTGAGGCGGGCTGCGTGCCCCTGCCCGTGACTGGTTGCTGTCGTCAGGATGACGACTGCGACGATGGGAAGGTGGCCACCGAAGACCGGTGCCGCTGCCCGGTGGAGGCGGCCGGCTGTGCCCTCCAGTGTCAGCACACCCGCATTGCCAGTGCCTGCGACCAGGGCCGGGACTGCGAGGACGACAGCCGGTGCAACCTCGACACCTGCGTTGAACACCTGTGCGTCCACGAACCTGACCCCAGCCTCCAGGGTTGCTGCGAGAGTGACCTAGACTGCGACGACGGCAGTACCTGCACTTACGAATATTGTGACCTGGACGCCTCCCTGTGTGTGCGGGTGGCCGTTTCCGATGCCGTGGGCCTCTGCCAGAAATGCTGTCTGGCGGATCCGGAATGCGACGACGGGGATCCCCTGACGCTGGATCGCTGCCAGGATCATTGCTGCCTCAACGAGCCAGACCCCGCTGCGGATTGCAAGACCAGCCCCGCCGTCTGTGAAGACCAGAACCCCTGCACCGAGGATTCCTGCGACCAGGACGCCAACCACTGTCTCCACGCCAGCACCCCCAACTGCTGCAAGTCCGACTACGAGTGCCAGGTTGGGCTCTTGACCGACGGCAACGCCTGCACGACCGACATCTGCAACCCCGAGACCAACCGCTGCCAGTTCATCCTAATGGCCAACGAATGTCCCAGCGCCGCCGAGTGCAACGATGGAGACCCCTGCACCCTGGACATTTGCCTCGTCGGAGCCTGCGCCCGCTTTCCCATCCCAGGCTGCTGCCAGACCCAGGATGCCTGTGACGACGGCAACCCCTGTACAGTTGACAACTGTCTGCGCAGCCAGCCCACCGACCCGGCGGGCACCTGCCAACACGCGCTGCTCCTGGAGGCCGGCTGCTGCGACTCCGCCGCCCACTGCGACGACGGCAACGGCGCCACCAAGGACCTCTGCCTGGACTTCCGGTGCTTGAACCAGTAGTCACGCCGGCCAATTGACACAGGTTCCCCAAAGGGCCATAAATAGGGCCGTTCTGGACGGCACTTGAAGGAGCGCGAGGATGATTCGAAGCATTGGCGTGACCCTGGCAATCCTGGCTTTGCTTGGTCTTGGTGGCTGCAAGAAGGAGGCCCCCGTGGCCCCCGCGGCGGCCCCCGTGGTGACTAGCGCGCCGGCCCCGGCCCCCACCCCCGCACCGGCCCCGGCGCCGGCCCCCGTGGTGAAGGAGGAGCCCAAGCCCGTGGAACCCCCGCCCCCCAGCCCAGCCCAGCGCCTGGCGACCCTTGAAGATGGTGCCAAGGAGTTGACCGGTCAGGCCCTGGCCGAACGGCTCGTGGCGGCCTCCGCCCTGGCCCGGGAGCAGGGCGCCGGGGAGGCCGCGGTGGGGGCCGGTCGGCTGGCCCTCCAGCTGGCCGCCACCAAGTCCCTGGAGAAGCTGGCCGCGGCCGCCGCGCAGCCCGAGGTGGCGTTGGATGCAACCATTTTTGCGGACCTCACGGCGGAGCTTGCGGGTTCCCCCGTCCCCTCCGAAGAGCTGGGAACCTTCCAGGGCCTGCTGACCACCCTGGCCGGGGCCGCACCCCAGGAGAACCAGCCCCGACCCGCCACCCTCAAGGAGCTGGCGGCAGGCAAGGACCTGGTGGCGGACTGCGCCCGGGGGCTGCTGGCGGTGAAGGCCCTGCGGGCCCTGGCCGTGCCCACCCCTGCCGATGAGGCCCTGCGCTGGAAGTCCCTGGCGGCCCACCTGGGCACCGAGCTGTGCCCCGCCTGCGCGGCCCTGGAGACCACCCCCGTGGAGGAGCTGGCCAAGGTGCTGCTGTCCGACCCCGCCAACGGCTTTGTGTGCCCCGTGGCTGAACAGAAGGCCCCCGAGGCCCCCGTGACCGCAAGCCCCGAGGCACCTGCCGCGGCCCCCGAAGCCCCCGCCGAAGCCGCTGCCCAGCCCGCCGCCGCGAGCCCCGGCTTAGTGAAGATTGACCATCTGGAGGCCGTGCGCCGGGACTGTCCCCAGGTCTACGGCCTGACCCCCGAGGAGGCCCAGCTCATCACCGTGGACAATGCCCTGCCCATCCGTGTGGCCAGCTACCTGGCGACCCTGGACACCAACGCCAACAACGGCGGCACCGTGGGCAAGCTGCTGACGGACCTGGGCGTACAGCTTCGGGCCAAGGCCCCCAGCGCCCTGCTGCTGTACCGCCCCTGGGAGCCCAGCATGGCGGGCGTGGACCAGCCCAAGAACCCCTGGGCCGAGAACCGCCCCGAGCCCAGCCCCGCGCGCTTCGACTACCAGCCCCTGCCCTTCCTGTACCTCAGCGACCAGGCCCTGTCCCTGGGCATGCTGGCGGCCAGCCAGGTCCAAGGACCGACCCTTACGCCCCTGGACAAGGAACTGGGCCTGGCCTTCCCCGGCAAGACCCTCCTGACCGCGGCTGAGATCCAGACCCTGCTGGACCAGCGCCGGGACAAGGCCGGCAAGCTGCCCACCGTGAAGCTGCCCGTGGGCGATGGCCTGGTGGAGACGGACGACCTGGTGCTGCCCCCCGTGGTGGACGCCAGCGCCCGGCTCTCCAAGGACGAGGCGGACCTGGAGAAGGCCCTGTTCCCCGCGGTGGAGGGCAAGCGCAACGACCAGCGGCCCCCCGTGGTGGAGGGTCGCGGCCTGGGCGGTGCCTTCACCTTATACCTGGAGCCCGCCGCCAAGGCCCTCTTCGCCCGGGCGGCCCTCATGTCCCTGAACGCCGCGGGCTTCCGCGAGATCCGGCTGGCCCGCTCGGACAGCCCCTGGGGCCTTCAGCCCACGGTGCACTTCGACGAGTTCAACCTGCCCGCCGCGGCCCTGGACCTTCCCTACAAGCGCCCCGTCATAGTGCACGTGAACGCCAAGAGCCGCATCGCCGTCTACCCCCCCGCCAACGCCCCCGACCGCGCCTTCGTCAAGACGACCCGCAGGCCCGCGCCCCTGAACACGCCCTGGCCCGGCAAGTACCGCTCCGTCGTGGACGAGCGCATCGTGGACGGCGCCTTCAACCTGTTCTATGCCTACACGGACCGCAGCAAGGACGGCTGGCTGGATGAGGCCGCGGCCATGGTTGGCGAGGTGGTGCGCAAGTGGGACGCGGGCAACGTCATTTACGTGGTGGCGGACGACGACGCCCCCGCCGGCATGGTGGCCCTGGTGGCCGCGCGCCTGGCCTTCCTGCACCCCAAGGGCCTGCCCGTGGTGGACCAGGCCTACCCCGGCGTGCTGTGCGACGAGGCGGGCACCAACTGCCCCTCCAACGTGGTGGTCCTCTTCCCCGAGGTGGCCCTCCCGCGTCTGCCCGGCAAGGTCAAGCTCAAGGAGGCCGAGCTCCAGGTCTACTGCGACAAGGCCGACATCCAGGCCAAGATCAACGCCAAGCGCGGCGCCTTCAAGTTCTGCTACGACCCCGAGCTGCAGAAGAACCCGGCCCTGAAGGGCAAGGTCTCCTACCAGTTCACCATTGATCTTGAGGGGAACATCTCTGAGATCAGCGTGGCGGGGGACGAACTGGGGAATTCCAAGGTCGTGGACTGCGCCACCAACGTCCTGAAGCGCATCAAGTTCCGCAAGCCCGTGGGCGGCGAATGCAAGATCCGCTACCCCTACAACTTCACGCCCTGAGCACCGGGACCTTCGAGGCCGTCACCATCGCAGCTCTGTCAGACCGACGCCTCAGAACCAGGGCCGAAAAGGCCATCAGCAGCAGGACCAACCCCAGGCCCGCTTGAGGCGAGGGGGAGCCGGCCGGGCCCATGCTGCAGTAACCGCCATGCGCCGAGACACGATCGGCTTCGGGGTCGTCGTCGGAGGGGCAGTCCTGGAGACACCCCGACCCAATGGTCCTTTCGAGGGGATGGCAGAGGCCGTCCCCACACACAGGGTCAGGGCACACCCCGCAGTCCTTGGGGCAGCTCTCACAGGTCTCGGTGGCCGGATCGCAGGTGCCATCCCCGCAGGGGTCGCACTGTCCGCAGTCCGAACCGCAGGTGGCACAGGTCTCAGCCCCGTTGCACTTGGCGTCCCCGCAGAAGGGCTCCACCGGGCACTCCCCGCAGTCCTTGGCGCAGGTGGAACAGCTCTCGGTGGCCGAATCGCAGGTGCCGTCCCCGCAGGGGTCGCACTGCCCGCAGTCCGAATCGCAGGTGCTGCAGGTCTCATCGGTGTCGCATTGCCCATTACCGCAGTAGGGCCCGCACTG
>CAIXZC010000113.1 GCA_903923815.1 uncultured Myxococcales bacterium | reverse complement strand
CGCAGGCCCCTCGCCAAGAGCAGACAACACCCTGACCTCAATGGAAGCGACCGAGACTTGGTCTTGTGACTCGGGCCTCGACTCGGGCCTCGACTCAGGCCTCGACTCGGGCCTCGACTCGGGCCTCAACTCTGGCCTCGGCTCCTCAACCCGGCCTCCCACCAGCTTGAACGCCAGATCCGGCTTGCGTCGGATGGTGGTCACGAAGCCGTCCGATTGGTGGAACTCTGGTTCATCCAGGCCAATATCCCGACAGCGCTGGATCATGTCCCTGGTGCCGGTGCCCATCCGTTCGATGTACTTGGTCAGGTACAGGGGTTCGGCCAGCAGGGGGTTGGCGGGCATGGACCCGTGGGGTTCCCGAAGCTTCGCCATGGTCAGCCCCGGTGGCAGTCGCCCCGGGTTCCAGACCTCCAGGCGGTCTGCGAACAGCATCACCTGGACGCTGCCCTTGCTGGTGTAGTCCCTGTGGGCCACGGCGTTGACGATGGCCTCCCGGACCACCTCCAGCGGGATCTCGTAGGCCACCGGGGCCTGATTTGATTCGACCCGGCTGCCCACCGCCAGGTTCAGCTTGGAGAGGACAAAGTCCGCCGCCTGGTCCACCAGCTCGAAGACCGTGCCCTTGTAGACCTGGTACGAGGGAATGGGCTTTTGCACCTGGGTGCCGTGGAAGTGGGCGCACTTGACCTCGGAACTGATCAGGTGCCACTGGGGCCGCTTGCCAAACAGCAGCACCGCCGCGTTGGTGGGCCGCCCAGCGTTCAGCAGGTGCAGATGGGCCAGCACCTCGTGGGCCGGCGCGTCCGCTGCCAGGGGAAAGCTTCGGGCCCGCCGGGCCAGGGTCACGAAGGATTGCAGCTTGTCCAGGTCCAGGTCCTCCAGGGTGGCCTCGCGGCAGGCGGCCCCGTCAAAGGGACCCAGGCGAAGCAGTTCCTGGTCCTCCAGGTATTGCACCAGGGCGGCATAGACCCGGGTGAACAACTGGGGCGTACCGGCAAAGCGCCGCCGCACCAGTTGGGCCTCGGCCCGGTGGATGAGAGCCTCCATCTTGGGGTGTCGGGGGCCGCCATCCTTGACGAAGATCAGCCGCGGCTTGCCGAGGCTGGTGGCCAACTCGAACTCGCGCTCGGTGGGGGACAGACCCTCCCCGTCTTCGAAGCCATAGTCCTGGCCGAACAGCCCCAGGTACAGGTCGCAGCGCTGGACTTCAGCCAGATACAGTTGGTCCGCGCGGCGGTCCTGGGCGGGCAGGTCCTCGAAGAGGAAGGGCCGAAAGAAGCGCCCCAGCATGGCGTCCCCGGCAAGGTAGTCCCGCAGGGCCGCCCGTTCTTCGGAGAACTCCTTTTGCACGCTGCTGATGAAGACCCCAAGCTGCGTCATATCAGTCTGGTCCTCCCGGTCAGAAGTTCCTGCATCATGCCCTGCTTCAAGTCCCGCAGCTTGTCCCGCTGCTGTTCCAGGGCGGCCAGTTCGGTGTCCATGTCGGAGAGGATGGCGGCGATGGCGGTTTGTTCGCTTGGGTCAGTTGGCCCCCATAGCAAGAACCCTTTTACATCTTCGCCAGTCACGGAGTCGAAGGTCGAACCTTTGGAAAGCCGCGCCCAAGCGGGCTCCTCCGACACCAATTGGTGATACAGGAAATTCCCCGCAGCGCGAATTCCGCAGACGCCACGGCCGAGACATATCTCGAAGTCAGTTCTAGCGACCTGGCCGACGGGGGCTCGGACTGTCATGACAATGTCCCCTGGCTTGCCGATCCTCGTGATCTGGCTTGACCACATACGGCGTACAGTCTTTCGCTCTTGGATGTCCGCGTTTCCTTGAATCAACGGCAGGCCGGCGCCATGCGAGTTGTAGAACACGGAGCTTGGCGACTGCCCCATGATGACCTCAGCGACATCCCCCAACCGCTTCGTCTCCCACTTCCCACTGAACCCGGGCAGGCGGGTCTGGCCGGTCAGCAGCTGTTGCATGGCGGCCTGCTTGAGGTCGCGCTTCTTGGTGATGAGGCGCTCGAGGCCGCCCAGCAAGGCATCCACGTCGCTCAAGGCCGCCGCGATGGCTCGTTGTTCGGGGAGGGG
>CAIXZC010000112.1 GCA_903923815.1 uncultured Myxococcales bacterium | reverse complement strand
GCTGGCGCCTGCCAGGTCTGCACCCCCAGCTGCCTGGACGAAGAAGGCAACACCAAGGTCTGCGGCGATGACGGCTGCGGCGGCTCCTGTGGCGAGTGCGAAGCCGAGACCGACGTCTGCGGCCCCGACGGCCAGTGCTACAGCGCCTCCTGCGCCGGCCTGTGCGGCAACCCCGACCAGGGTGCCCCCGCCGGCTGCTTCTGCGACGCCAGCTGCGAAATCTATGGCGACTGCTGCCCCGACATCTGCGACGCCTGCGCCGAGCTTGGCCTGGCCTCCTGCTGCGTGCCCAACTGCGAAGGCAAGGTCTGCGGCGATGACGGCTGCGGCGGCATCTGTGGCCCCGAGAACCTCTGCGCCGACGACAAGATCTGCGCCGAGGATCAGGCCTCCTGCATTGACGCCCCCGCCTGCGACCCCACCGAGTGCGAGGCCCCCTGGATGGTCTGCAAGCACGGCGAGTGCGCCAACCCCGTGGACGAGACCCTGACCTGCCCCTTCGGCGGCTTCCTGCTGGGCGCCGAGTGCCATGACACCGCCGTGGCGGGCTGCTGCGGCAGCAACGCCGACCTGTTCTACTGCGAGTACAACGACGCCGGCGCCGAGCACGCCGGTTGCCCCGAGGGCATGGACACCTGCCTGTGCTGGATCCCCTGCGGCAGCTCCGAGAAGGACTGCGGCTGGGATTCTGAGAACAGCTGGATGAACTGCATGGACGGCGCCGTGCCTCCTCCCGAGGGCACCAACCTGTCCTGCGACTGGTACACCTGCGTGCCCGACTGCGCCGACAAGAACTGCGGCTACGACGGCTGCGGCGGCATCTGCGGCGAGTGCACCGGCACCGACGAGTGCACCCCCGAGGGCAAGTGCTGCACCTCTGACTGCGCCGCCAACGGTGGCGACCGCATCTGCGGCATGGATCCCTGCGGCAACCTCTGCGGCAACTGCAAGGAAGGCCTGGAGTGCGTCGAGGGCAAGTGCCTCAAGCCCTGCGTGCCCGCCTGCGAAGGCAAAGAGTGCGGCGATGACGGCTGCGACGGCACCTGCGGCACCTGCGACGATCCCAAGACCTGCAGCGAGGCGGGCCTGTGCGTCAGCCCCTCCTGATCCTGACCTGACGGTTACGAAGGCCTCCGGGGGAAACCCCGGGGGCTTTTTTTTGCCTTGAAGTTGGGCCTCAGCCCAGGCTGAGCAGCAGGTCGTCGGTGGTCTTGGCGGGGGTGGCGGTGCAGCGGCGCTGGAACTCCGCGATTCGCTGGGCCGAGCGCTCCAGGCGCTCCTTCTTGATGATCCTGCCGTCCACGGCCCGCCACAGCGTGGCCAGGGCCTGCTCCTGGGACTCCCGCTGGTTGCAGAACAGCAGCAGATCCACGTCCGCCTCGAGGGCCGCCAGGACCCGCTCCTCCACGCTGTGGGTCTTCTGCAGCGCGCCCATGTCCAGGTCGTCGCTGAACAGCACCCCCTTGAAGCCCAGGCGTCCCCGCAGCAGGTCGTGGGTGATGGTAGGTGAGATGGTGGCGGGGCGTGCGGGGTCCAGGGCGGGGTACAGGACGTGGGCACTCATGAGGGCGCCCAGGCCCTTGGCGATGGCGGAGGCAAAGGGGCGCAGGTGCTGCTCCAGCTCGGCGGCGCTGGCCCGGGAGGTGGGCAGGGTCTGGTGGCTGTCCTCCAGGGCCGAGCCGTGCCCCGGGAAGTGCTTGCCGCAGGCCTGGACCCCGTGCTGCTGGAGGCCCTGGATGTAGGCCTGGGCCAGCTCGGCCACGCGGGCCGGGTCGGCCCCGAAGGCGCGGTCCCCTATGACCCGATTGGCTTGATGCACCTGCAGGTCCAGGACGGGGGCGAAGTCCACCCCAAAACCCAGGGCGGCCAGCTCTCGACCGTGGGTGTCCCCCGCCAGGGCGGCGGCCACGGGGCCCCCAAAGCCCACCGTGGCGGCGGGTTCGGTGCGGGTGACGCCGAAGCCCTCGGGGAAGCGGTGCACCCGGCCCCCCTCATGGTCAATGGTGCAGGTCAGCCCCAGGCGGCCCAGGCTGCGGCACAGCTCCCAGGTCTGCACCGGGGAGGCCAGATTGCGGGCAAAGAGGATGGCCCAGCGGCAGCAGCTCTCCTTCAGGAAGCCTTGCAGCTCCTTTTGGACACTGTGCCCCTGGAACCCGAACACCAGCATGGAGCCGATTAGCTCTCTGGTCTCCCTGGTGGGGCATGGGACCTCCGTCAGATGTTCAGGTAGTCAAGCAGCAGGAGGGCCGTGCCCAGCAGGCCCAGGACGCCGAACAGCACCCAGAACCAGCGCAGGTTCTCGGCGCTGGGGGCAAGCTGCCCGATGGCCGCCAGGGGGTCGGGGGCGGGGGCGGCCTCGGGGAGGTTCTTGATCTTCCTGGTGATGCCGTCCCGGGACAGGGCCGGCATGACGATGGGCGTGGGGGAGTCGTTGATCAGGTGCAGCAGGTAGCCGCCGATGTCCAGGCGATCCCCCGAGCGGAACTCCGCCGCGCCCCGGATGCGTTGGTCGTTGATGAGGACGCCGTAGCGGCTTTCGGAGTCGCGCACCAGGATGCGGCCGTCGCTGCCCATGAACAGCTCGGCGTGCTTGCGTGAGACGCTGCGGTCGTCAATCTGGAGGGCACAGGCAGGGGAGCGGCCGATGCTCATGGTGCCGCCGCCGAACTCCACGTCCCAGCTCTTCCCTGCAGGCGGTGTGATGCGTATCCGCATGGGTCTCCCGATGACCAACCAGAGCCGGTAATCTAGCCCGAAGGATCTTCGAAAACAAGCACCGCGAGCGCCCTTGTGGACAGGCGTCCAATCAGTAGTAAACTCATCCGCGAATTGCCCCAGCGTGGAGGTGGCCATGGTGGAGAAGACTGCGAAGATCTGGATGGACGGCCAGTTGGTGGACTTTGAGGACGCCAAGGTGCACATCCTCACCCACACGCTGCACTACGGGCTGGGGGCCTTTGAGGGCATCCGGGCCTACCAGCTTGAGGACGGGTCCTCAGCGGTGTTCCGCCTCCAGGAGCACATCCGCCGCCTCTTCGATAGCTGCCACATCGCCGGCATCCAGGTGCCCTTCACCCAGGCGCAGGTGTGTCAGGCCTGCGTGGACCTGCTGAAGGTGAACCGCCTCACCCACGCCTACGTGCGCCCCCTGGTGTACCTGGGCATGGGGGCCATGGGCCTCAAGGCTCTGGAGAACCCCGTGCGGCTGGCCATCATCTCCTGGGACTGGGGTACCTACCTGGGGGACGACGCCCTCACCAAGGGCATCCGCACCAAGGTGTCTTCGCTGGTGCGCCACGGCATGGACTCCTCCATGGTGAAGGCCAAGATGGTGGGCTACTACGCCAACGCCATCATGGCCAAGCGGGAGGCCCTGGCGGGGGGCTACGACGAGGCCATCATGCTGGACCAGCACGGCCATGTCGCCGAGGGTCCGGGCGAGAACATCTTCCTGGTCAAAAACCAGGTGCTGCAGACGCCGCCCTATTCGTCGGCGGTGCTGGGGGGCATCACCCGGGACTCCATCATCATCCTGGCCAGGGAGCTGGGCTACCGGGTCAAGCCCCAGCTCTTCTCCCGGGACGAGCTGTACATCGCCGACGAGGCCTTCTTCACGGGCACGGCGGCGGAGCTGACCCCCATCGTGGCGGTGGACGACCGCAGCGTGGGCGGCGGCACCCCGGGGCCGGTGACGAAGGCCCTTCAAGGCCGATTCTTCGACATCCTCAAGGGCCGCACCAGCGACCACGCCGAGTGGCTTACCAAGTACAAGATCTGACTAGAACGGGAGGTCAGGAAGTGAACATCGCCTCTGTGATCATGGCCGCCGGCAAGGGCGTCCGAATGAAGTCTGCGCTGCCCAAGGTGCTGCACCGGGTGCTTGGGCGGCCCATCGTGGAGTACCCCGTGCGCCTGGGTCTGGAGTGCTGCTCCGGCCCCTGCTGTGTGGTCTGCGGGGACAGCCTGCCCCAGATTCGGGAGGCCCTGGCGGCCCAGGCCAACGGCATCGTCATGGCCCGGCAGGAGCAGGCCCTGGGGACCGCCGACGCGGTGGCCGCGGGCATTCGGGCGCTGGACGCCGAGGCCCGGGACTTCGACACCGTGCTCATCCTCAACGGGGATGTGCCGGGGCTGTCCAAGGAAAGCGTGGAGGGGCTGCTGGCGGGCTTTGAGGACAGCGGCGAGAGCCTGCGCTTCATGGCCTTTCGGGCCCCCGATCCCACGGGCTACGGGCGGGTCCTGCGGGAGCCCAACGGCCGCGTGGTGGGCATCCGGGAGCACAAAGAGCTGCGGGGCAACGAGGCCGCCATTGATCTGGTGAACGCCGGCATCTATCTGGTGCGGGCGGGGACTCTGCGCAACTTCCTGGCCCAGGTGAAGGTCAGCCCCATCCAGGGCGAGTACCTGCTGCCCGACATCGTGGAGTTCACGCTGGCGGCGGGCGGGCTGGTGGACATCTTCACGCTCAAGGACCACCGGGAGATGCTGGGCGTCAACAACCGGGCGGACCTGGCGCTGGTGCTGGACTTCCTGCGGGAGCGCCGCAACTTCCAGCTCATGGTGTCGGGGGTGGGCATGGACGACCCCGCGTCGGTGACGGTGGACCTTGGCGCCGAACTGGACGCCGACGTGCAGCTCGAGCGGGACGTCACCATCCGGGGCCGCTGCCGCATCGGTCAGGGCTCCCGGGTGGGCCAGGGGTCGGTGCTGACGGACACCATCCTGGGGCCCGGCACCACGGTCCTGCCCTACTGCGTCATGGAGGGCACCCAGACCTACATCGGCTGCACCGTGGGCCCCTTCACCCACACCCGCTCGGGGACGGTGCTGTCCGACGGCGCCAAGCTTGGCAACTTCGTGGAGACCAAGAAGTCCCGCATCGGCAAGGGCAGCAAGGTCAACCACCTGTCCTACATCGGGGACGCGCTGGTGGGGGACAAGGTCAACATCGGGGCGGGCACCATCACCTGCAACTACGACGGCTACGAGAAGCACCAGACCATCATCGGTGACGGCGTCTTCATCGGCAGCGACGTCAAGCTGGTGGCCCCCGTGACGGTGGGTGCCGGGGCCCTGGTGGCGGCCGGCTCCACCATCACCAAGGACGTACCCGACGGGGCCCTGGGCATGGCCCGTTCGCCCCAGGAGAACCTGCCCGGCTGGGCGGAGGAGCGACGGCGGCGCAAGGACGCCGTGAAGGCCGCCAAGAAGCCCTCGGACCATTGAGCAGATCCTCGAACAGAAAGGAACTCCCATGTGTGGAATCGTCGGCTATGTGGGGAACGATAACTCGGTGCCCGTGATCCTCAATGGTCTGGAGAAGCTGGAATACCGCGGCTACGACTCCGCCGGGCTGGCCGTCTGGAGCGAGCAGGGCGCCATGCTGCGCCGGGCCGTGGGCAAGCTGGAGAACCTGCGCCGTGAGGTCGAGCGCAATCCCCTGGCGGGCACCCTGGGCATCGGCCACACCCGCTGGGCCACCCACGGGCGTCCCTCGGAGATGAACGCCCACCCCCACCGCTACGGCGGCGTCACCGTGGTGCACAACGGCATCATCGAGAACCACCGGGAGCTGCGCCACGCCCTGGAGGCCGCGGGTCACCCCTTCTCCTCGGAGACGGACACGGAGATCGCGGCCCACCTCATCCACGACGAGTTCGAGGCCTGCGGCGACCTGCTGGAGGCCCTGCGCCGGGCCCTGCTGCGCATTGAGGGCTCCTACGCCCTGGTGGTCCTCCACGACAAGTACCCGGACCGGCTGGTGGCCGCCCGCCAGATGTCCCCCCTGGTGCTGGGCGTGGGCCAGAACGAGCGCATCCTGGCCTCCGACGTGCCGGCCCTCATCTCCCGCACGCGGAACATCATCTTCATCGAGGACGGGGACCTCATTGAGATTCGCCAGGACAGCCACCGCATCGTGAACCGCCACACCGGCGAGGAGCAGCACCGGGTCCCCAAGAACATCACCTGGACCCCGGCCATGGCCGAAAAGGGCGGCTTCAAGCACTTCATGCTCAAGGAGATCTTCGAGCAGCCCCGCGCCATCGGCGACACCATCCGCTCCCGCATCCTGGTGGAGGAGGCGGACGTGGTGCTGGACGATCTGAAGATCCCCGAGGCGCGCCTCACGGGTCTGCGCAAGGTCCAGTTCATCGCCTGCGGCACCTCCTACCACGCCTGTCTGGTGGGCAAGTACCTCATGGAGAACCTGGCCCAGGTCCCCGCCGACGCCGAAATCGGCAGCGAGTTCCGCTACCGCGATCCCCTGGTCTCCGAGGACACCCTGGTGGTGGCCATCTCCCAGTCCGGCGAGACCGCCGACACCATCGCCGCGGTGAACGAGGCCAAGAAGAAGGGCGCCTGGGTACTGACCATCTGCAACGTGCTGGATGCCAGCCTGCCGCGCCTTTCCCACGGCACCCTCTACACCCACGCCGGGCCCGAGATCGGCGTGGCCTCCACCAAGGCCTTCACCACCCAGCTTGCCGCCGTGTACCTGCTGGCCGTCTGGATGGGTCGCCGCAAGGGCACCGTGGACCGCGCCCGGGCCCAGGTCCTGTTGGACTCCCTCATGCAGGTGCCCTCCCTCATGGAGAAGTGCCTGGAGCACTCCGAGGCCATCCGGGAGACCGCCCGCCACTACATGGATGCCCGCAACATGCTGTTCCTGGGGCGCAACCTGCTGTACCCCGTGGCTCTGGAGGGGGCCTTGAAGCTCAAGGAGATCTCCTACATCCACGCCGAGGGCTACCCCGCCGGCGAGATGAAGCACGGCCCCATCGCCCTCATCGACGAGCACGTCCCCACGGTGGCCCTGGCGCCCCTGGGCTTCTGCTACGACAAGACCCTGTCCAATGTGCAGGAGGTGAAGGCGCGGCGTGGGCCCGTCATCGCGGTGGCCTCGGACACGGACCCCCACATCGCCCAGTACGCGGACCGGGTCTTCCTGGTGCCCCAGTGCGACTATCTGCTAAGTCCCATGATCTGTGTGGTGCCCCTGCAGCTCTTCGCCTACCACATGGCGGATCTCAAGGGCACGGACGTGGATCAGCCCCGCAACCTGGCCAAGAGCGTCACGGTGGAATAGTTCAGGGATTCTTCAGCACCTTCTCCAGGTCCCGCTGGAACTCCGGGGCCAGGGTGGCCATCCAGGCCCGAAAGCCCGCCAGCGCCAGGTCCCTGGGCCCCAGGGCGCCCAGCACCCGCTGGACCGTGGGGGCCAGCTTCTCCAGCTCGCCCGTGGCCAGCATGTCCTCAATCTCCGGGATGCCCTGCTCCAGGAAGGCCACCTTGCGATCCAGCGGGATCATGGAGGACAGCCGGCATGCGAACAGCGGCCAGCGCACCCCGGCGCGCCCCAGCATGAGGGACTCGAAGGCATCCAGCACCTGCTCCATGGCCCGCCCCACCTGGGTGGCCTGGGCCTCAATCTGCGCATCCGTGGTGTCCGGCGCGAAGGGCTCGCTGGCCATCTCAATGTAGGTCTTGTTCTTGGGCTCCGTCCCCGACGGCCGAAGGATGAGGCGCGTCCGGTTCTCCAGCTCGAAGACCAGCACATCCCGGGAGCCCCGGTCCGTCAGGCTCAGCAGCGGCCCGAAGACCCCCGCGGGGTCCAGGCGGTCGTGGAAGGCCAGCACCTTGAGGCCGCCGATCTCCTTGGGCGGGTTGGCCCGCAGGCTCTCCTGGATGGCGCCGATGCGGGCCACCCCCGCGCTGCCCTCCATGACCACGTTGCGCAGGCCCGTGCCGAAGTAGCCAAAGCGCCGGTAGATGCTGTTCAGGCGGTTCCACAGGGTCTCTCCCCGGGCCTCGCAGCGGGAGGCCAGCTCGGCCAGCAGCAGGGCCCCACCGGCGGCATCCTTGTCCCGGATGGCGCTGCTGCACAGCACCCCGTGGCTCTCCTCCAGGCCGCACAGGAAGTCCTTGTCCTGGGCCGTCAGGTCCCTCCAGCGGCCCTGGTTGTGGATCCCCGCCAGCACGTCCCCGATGTACTTGAAGCCCACCAGCAGGTGGCCCACGCAGCGCACCTTGGCTTGCTGCGCCATGATGCGGATGAGGTCCGAGGTGACCTCCGTCTTGATGACAAAGGCGTTGGGCCCCAGGCGACCGGCGGCGCCATCCTCCTCCAGGATGTGGGACAGCAGCAGCAGCGCGATCTGGTTGCCGTTGAAGGGGCGGAAGCGGCCCTCGTGGTCCCGGGCGGCCAGGCCCAGGCGGTCGGCGTCGGGGTCCGTGGCCATGGCCACGCAGGCGCTGGCGGCGGCGGCGGCCTCCATGACCCGGGCCATGGCGCTGGGCAGCTCGGGGTTGGGGGCGGCGTAGGGGACGGAGGGGAAGCGGCCCGAGAACTCGGCCTGGTCCGCAGGCATGCTGACAGGGAAGCCCGCGGCCTCCAGCACCGGCAACACCGTGCGGCGACCCGTGCCGTGGAGGGGCGAGAACATCACCGAGGCGCGGTGGGTCAGCCCGGGGCAGCGGGCCAGGGACAGGTTGTGGTCCACGAAGGCCTGGTGGTCGGCGCCCGAAAAGAAGCGCACCAGCCCCCGGTCCACGGCGTCCTGGAAGGGCAGCCGGTGGACGGTGGTGACGGCGGAGGCAATTTTCACCATCTCCTCGTCATTGGGGGGCACCTCCTGGCCGCCCTCGTGGTTGTAGAACTTGGCGCCGTTGTCATCCGGGTGGTTGTGGGAGGCGGACATGTTCAGGCCACCCCGGGCGCCGCTGCGGCGGATGTGGAAGGACAGCTCGGGGGTGGACAGGTAGCGCTCCTCGGCGGATGGCATGAGGACCCGGATGCCGTTGGCCGCGTAGACCTGGGCCGCCTGCTGGCAGAAGTCCAACGAGGAGATGCCCGCCAGGGGCCCCAGGGGCACCTGGAAGACGCCCCGCAGGTCGTGGTATTCGCGCACGTCGGCGGCCAGCACCACCAGCAGGTCCTCCCCGGGGAAGCGCAGCTTGAGGTATTGGCAGTGGCCCTGGACGGCGTCCGCCACGGTCACGGGGTTCATGCGGTTGGGGCCCACGCCCACGGCCCCCCGG